>NZ_JBFTNV010000009.1:0-218008 GCF_056397645.1 Rhizobium sp. 05L429
CCGCCAATTCGCTTGATTTCTTTAGAACGAAAGACTTCGTCGCCAGCAGCGCCGCCGCCCTCGTTCAGTGAGTGGGCTTATAATCCCACACCCTCGAAACAGTCAACACATCCAATCCAACTTTTTTGACATTTTTGTAACAGGTTGATTTTGCTTGCAGTTTTATCGCCTCCCGTTGGAAGGGGAGGTTTCGCGGTCAAAATCACCCTATTTCGATCGATTTTTCCGATTCCGACCGATCAGCGTGGGCCTTGGCGTGCATCCTTTATATGGGAGGCACGCGCCCGATTTCCAGGAAGCTTGCCTCGACCGTTCCAATCGGTAGTTTGACAAGGATATATCCATGCCCTTGCGGAGCTCAGAATGCTTGTCCTCGACGAAGACCAGACGCGGTCTGCCCTACCCTGGGCGCAGCTTATCGATGCGATCGAGGCTATGTTCCGAAGCGATTGCGTCGCGCCCGTCCGCCATCATCATGACATGGAGGTTCCGGGAGAGGAGAGTGCAACCCTGCTGCTGATGCCGGCGTGGCTTCCCGGAGAGTATGCGGGGATCAAGATGGTTTCGGTCTTTCCAGGCAACATGCGCCGAAGCCTGCCGGCGATTTTCGGAAGCTACCTGCTTTCCTCTGCCGCATCAGGACAGATGTTGGCCGTCATAGAGGGCGGAGAACTGACGGCGCGGCGGACTGCGGCAACTTCGGCTTTGGCTTCACGCTATCTGTCCCGGCCGGATGCCGAGGAGATGCTAGTCTGCGGTACCGGTCGGCTTTCGCTCAATCTCATGCAGGCACATGGAACAGTCCGGCCGATCCAGCGCTACAGTATCTGGGGACGCAATAGCGAGGCGGCGGAGAAGGTTGCCGAGGAAGCGCGGGCACTTGGGCTGCAGGCCGAAGCTGTAAGCAACGTTGAGGCGGCGGCGAGAACGGCCGATATTATTTCCTGTGCGACACTCTCCAGCGAGCCGCTTGTTCGGGGCGAGTGGCTAAAGCCCGGCGCTCATCTCGATCTGGTCGGCGCTTTCAAGCCCAGCATGCGTGAAAGCGACGATGCGGCCGTCCTGCGCTCCGCCGTCTATGTCGATACAAGAGCGGGCGCGCTGAGCGAAGGCGGCGACATCGTCCAGCCTTTGAAAACCGGGCTGCTGAAAGAAAGCGACATACGCGGCGAGCTGGCAGAGCTGATATCGGGTGCCTGTGACGGGCGGAAAGATGCGCAAGAAATCACGCTCTTCAAATCCGTCGGCGCAGCGCTTGAGGATTTGGCCGCCGCCATTCTCGCCTATGAAATGGTCACGAGCGGAAAGTGAAGAACCTGCCTTCCTTGCCGGAGCTTCCGGTTTCGCATGTGCTGCCCGATATCAGTGCGGCGCTTGGCAAAGAGAAACGTGCCGTGCTTTCAGCGCCACCTGGCGCCGGCAAGACGACGCTCGTGCCGCTGCACCTGCTTGGCCAACCCTGGCGCGATGACGGGAAGATCATCCTGCTGGAGCCGCGCCGGCTGGCGGCCCGTGCCGCGGCGAGCCGCATGGCGTCCTTGCTTGGCGAGCAGGTGGGCGAAACTGTCGGTTACCGCATGCGCCTCGACAACCGGATATCGGCCAAGACACGGATAGAGGTTGTTACCGAGGGCGTCTTTGCCCGCATGATCCTCGATGATCCCGAACTTTCCGGTATCTCGACCGTCATCTTTGATGAGTTTCACGAGCGATCGCTGGATGCCGATTTCGGCCTTGCGCTGGCGATTGACGTTCAATCGGCGCTTCGCGAGGATTTGCGTATCCTTGTCATGTCGGCCACGCTCGATGTCGAACGGGTCGCTGCGCTACTCGATCATCCGCCCGTTATTGAAAGCACGGGACGAAGCTTTCCGATCGATATCCGCTATCAGGACCGGGCGGGTGGCGAGCGTATCGAAGACGTAATGGTTCGGGCGATCGCCGATTTTCATGCGAGCGAATCCGGATCGATTCTCGCTTTCCTTCMCGGCCAGGCGGAAATCACCCGGACGGTGGAGCGACTTCAAGGACGATTCGGCTCAGAGACGCTGATTGCGCCGCTCTACGGCAATCTCAGCCAGAAAGAGCAGGACGCGGCGATCCGCCCCGCGGCACCAGGCACACGTAAAATCGTGCTTGCGACCTCGATTGCCGAAACCTCGATCACCATCGACGGCGTACGGATCGTCATCGACAGCGGGCTGCAGCGATTGCCGGTTTTCGAGGCATCGACGGGCATCACGCGGCTGGAGACCGTTCGGGTGTCGCGCGCTTCGGCCGATCAGCGTGCCGGCCGCGCTGGACGAACGGAGCCAGGCATCGCCATCCGCCTGTGGCATCAGGGCCAGACGGCGGCACTTCCGGCCTTCACGCCGCCCCAGATTCTTTCGAGCGATCTTTCCGGTCTCGTGCTCGATCTTGCCGATTGGGGCGTTCAGGACACCAAATCGCTCGCCTTCGTCGATCAGCCGCCGGAGACAACGATCAGGGAAGCGCGAGCATTGTTGGTGCAGCTTGGGGCGCTGGACAGGGACAGCGCATTGACGGCGCGGGGAAAGGTGATGCGCGACCTCGCCCTGCCGCCGCGGCTCGCGGCCATGGTGGTCTCGGCTGGCGAAGCAGGACATGCGAAGGATGCGGCGCTGATATCTGTGCTGCTGACGGAGCAGGGGCTTGGCGGCACCAGCATTGATCTTGAAGAGCGGCTCAGGCGCTTCAAGAGCGAGAAAGGCGAAAGGGCCGAGGCTTCGCGGCGGCTGGCGGGGCGGCTGGCGGAAGGGCTCAATTCCATTTCGAGTACTGAACCTGCGCTCGCGGGACGGCTTCTGCTGCATGCTTTCCCGGATCGAGCAGCACTTCAGCGCGGTGGGCGGGGGCGCTATGTCATGGCGAACGGCCGGGGCGCCGAGCTTGCGGAAACCGAACGGTTGGCAGGCAGCCAGATGCTTGTGATCGCCGATCTGACTGGCCGGGCGGCACGGGGAAGAATTCTGGCAGCGGCGGAAATCTCCCGCGCCGACATCGAAGCCGAACTACCGGGCGAAATCCGGACGGACGACCAGACCTTCTTCGACAGACAGAGCCGGCAGGTGCGTGCACGGCGCGCGACAAGGTTCGGCGCCGTTGTTTTCGAGGAAGCTCCGCTTCCGCGTCCCTCAGGCGAGGCGGTGGTGCGGGCGCTCGCAGACGGCTTGCGGGAGCTGGGGCTCGATCAGCTTCCCTTTTCCAAGGAGGCGCTGCAGTTGCGGGAGCGAATCGGCTTCCTGCACCGAACGATCGGAGAACCGTGGTCCGATATGAGCGATGAGGCGCTCCTCAATCGCATGGAAGACTGGTTCATCCCTTTCCAGTCAGACGCGCGGGGGCTTTCGGATATTTCCGCCTCCGGCCTCTCCAACGGGCTAATGGCACTCGTTCCACACGATCTGCAGCGCGATCTCGCACGCTTCGCACCGACGCACTTCGAGGCACCAACAGGTCAACGCCACCCGATCCAGTATGATGGCGAAGAACCGACGCTGACGATCCGTGTGCAGGAGCTCTTCGGCCTCAAGCAGCATCCGGTGGTCGCCGGCGGGCGATTGCCCCTGGTGCTGGAGCTTACCTCGCCGGCTCACAGGCCGATCCAGACGACCCGGGACCTGCCGGGTTTCTGGGCGGGCTCATGGAAGGATGTACGCGCGGACATGCGCGGACGTTATCCCCGGCATCCCTGGCCGGAAAAACCTGATGAGGCGGCGCCGACGACAAGGGCAAAGCCCCGTGGTACATAATCCGCCGGCCTTAGCGCGCCATGCGTCCATTTGGGCACACCAAGGACGTTCCAACCCTTCGAATCTATGCATCGGGATTCCGAAAATTGATCCCGATTATCGGGCCGATGCTGTAGGAGTGTGGCGTGATTGAAAAGACCGAAGTCCAGACACAAGAAGACAGGCTGAGCAGCCGGCGGCTGCGTTTGCAGACTTTGGTGCGGTTGCGATGGCTGGCGGTCATCGGCCAGGCCGTAACGGTCTTCATCGTCGCTTTTCTCTTGAAGTTCCCTCTGCCCTTGGTCGCGAGTTGCTCCCTTATTGCCGCACTCGCCTGGGTGAATTTCTATCTGACGCTCCGTTACCCACCGACGCACCGGCTGGAGCCGCCCGCCGCTTTCGCGCTCCTTGGTTTCGATCTGTTGCAGCTGTGTGCGCTGCTTTTCATTACCGGCGGCCTCGCCAATCCGTTCGCGGCACTGGTCTGCGTTCCCGTCATCATTTCCTTCGCTTCGCAGCCGATCCGATACAGTACGGCATTGATCGGCTTTGCGATGGTCTGCATCACGGTACTGGCCTTCTCTCCCTTTCCGCTGCCCTGGTTMGACGGGGTGGAAATCAATGTCCACAACGTTATGCAGTTCGGCGTGTGGTGCTCGATCGCTTCGACCATGGCCTTTGCCGCCTTCTATGCCTACCGGGTTTCGATGGAAGCGAGCCAGCTCGCGGATGCGCTTGCGGCGACCGAACTGGTGCTGCTGCGGGAAAAGCATCTCTCGCAGCTCGATGGGCTGGCGGCTGCCGCAGCCCACGAGCTCGGCACGCCACTTGCTACGATCAGCGTCGTCGCCAAGGAAATGGAGCGCGAACTTAAGGACGACGACCGGTTCCGAGAGGATGTGCAGCTTCTGCGCAGCCAGAGCGAGCGCTGTCGCGACATTCTTCGCCGGCTGACGACATTGTCTGCGGAGGGCGAAGCGCATATGCGCCGGCTGCCCCTCTCTTCGATGATGGAGGAAATCGTCGCACCGCATCGCGAATTCGGTATTAATCTGGAACTCGTGGAGAAGAGCCCGCGTAAGGGCGAACCAGTCACAGACCGCAACGCCGGCATCATGTACGGGCTCGGCAACCTGATCGAGAACGCCGTCGACTATGCGCGGGAGAAGGTGACGGTCACGGTCGAGCACGATCACGAAAAGGTGCTCATCATCATCGAGGATGACGGCAACGGCTATGCGGCCGATATTCTGACGCGGATTGGCGAACCCTACGTTACCAAACGGCAGAAAGAAGATACCGCTGGAGGCCTGGGACTAGGGCTTTTCATTGCCAAAACGCTGCTGGAGCGCTCCGGAGCATCGCTGGTTTTTGAAAATCGTGATCCGGAAAACGCGGGTGCCCGCATCCGGATCGAATGGCCGCGGGTGTTGATCGACGCAAATTCGACAAAATGACTTTGTCGGCATAAACAGGATATAAGCGGTTGACGCATTTCGGACGCTCAACCGCCGGGACCGTAGCGATGACAGATCAGAATCACGAGATTTCCGCCGGCTCCAACGAGGAGCATATCGGGCCCGACCCGAGCCTGCTTATCGTCGATGACGACGGCCCCTTCCTGCGTCGCCTGGCACGGGCGATGGAGGCACGCGGCTTTCATGTGGAAACGGCCGAATCGGTAGCGGAAGGCGTGGCGAAATCGAGAGGCCGGCCACCGAAATATGCCGTGGTCGACTTGCGGCTCGGCGACGGCAACGGCCTCGACGTTATCGAGGCTATCCGCCAGCGCCGCGACGACACGCGAATCATCGTGCTAACGGGTTACGGCAATATCGCCACGGCGGTGACGGCGGTGAAGCTCGGGGCTGTGGATTACCTGGCAAAACCCGCCGACGCTGACGATGTGTTTGCCGCGCTCACGCAGCGACCGGGCGAAAAGGCAGAACTGCCGGAAAACCCCATGTCGGCGGACCGGGTGCGGTGGGAACACATCCAGCGTGTCTATGAAATGTGCGAGCGCAATGTGTCGGAAACGGCGCGCCGGCTCAATATGCACCGCCGCACACTGCAGCGCATCCTCGCCAAACGCGCGCCGAAATAACTAGACATCATCCAGGTTGAACGGCTTGCCGTTTGCCCACTCGGCCATCATCAGCCGCTGTGCGGCAGCGCGCGAAAAGTTGAGCGTGACGGCTTTGCGCGTAGCTGGCGGCAGGCGGTGTTCCGGCGCATCGCGCAGCATATGTGCGCCGTAACCATCTGAAAGAAAAAGGCCGCACTCTTCCGGGAAGATATCGACAGGCACATCCTTGTGTGTCGCAAAGAACAGACGGTCGCAATGCAGGCGGTAATCCGGCCATTTGCGATCGACCCTAAAGTCCTCGATCGACGTCTTGATCTCGATGATCCAGACCTCTCCCTTTTCTGAAATCGTGATCAGATCGGCGCGGCGGCCGCTTGCCAGCGGCAGTTCCGGCAACACCGCAAGGCGCATATCGTGGAGCAAAACCTGCATGCCACGGCGCACCATCATGGCCCTGTCCGATTGCCGGCCATCGATTAACGGATTGTTATTGTAAACGCTCAAAATCGTCATGGATAACCGTCAAGTGGGGTTGGCCGTTGTTGCAAAAAAGCCATGCGCTTTTAATTTGCGTCGCAGATGGATTTTGTCGCACCGCAGCAGCCTTGCAAAGGCAAAGTTAATCGAAAATAAACCATAAATAACGATGGTCGAAAGACTGTCCCCTCCTTGCCCCAAAACCTTCACGAGTCATCCATGCGCATCCGCAATGCATTCCCTGTATTTGGCCTGCTGGCGACCCTGGCACTGGCCGGCTGCTCCACGACGTCCGAATCCGCGTCCGTCGACAGCGCAGGTCCGACCGTTCAGACGGCACAAATCTTCAATGACGCCTATGGCTTAACGTCGGATGCCGGATACTCCCTGCCGGCAATCCCGATTGACCGCGTCAAGCCGGAATTCCGCCGCCAAATCGTCGGCTACCAGAGCGACGAGCGTCCCGGTACGATCATCGTCAATACGCGCGAGCGTCACCTCTATTATATCCTCCCCAACGACAAGGCCGTCCGCTACGGCATCGGAGTCGGCAAGCAGGGCTTCGCATGGTCCGGCACGGCCTATGTCGCCTGGAAGCAGGAATGGCCAAACTGGCATCCACCCAAGGAAATGGCCGTCCGTCGTCCCGAAATTGCCAAGTATGTCGAAGACGGCATGGGTCCAGGCCTCACCAACCCGCTCGGCGCACGTGCCATGTACCTCTTCAATGAAGAGGGCAAGGACACGCTCTTCCGCCTGCACGGCACTCCGGAATGGGCCTCGATCGGAACTGCCGCTTCGTCGGGCTGCATCCGCCTGATGAACCAGGACGTGATCGATCTCTACAGCCGCGTCCGTCCGGGCAAGACCACTTCCAAGGTCATCGTTATCCAGTAAGCTAAAAGCTGAATTCGGTATAAAAAAGGCCGCCGGACTTTTGAGCCCGGCGGCCTTTTTGTATCTGGCATGCTCTGGCTCAAGCAGTCTGCTTTGCCTTGAGCTCGATGCGGCGGCGATGCAGGACCGGCTCGGTGTAGCCGTTCGGCTGTTCCCTGCCCTTCAGGACCAGATCAAGCGCTGCCTGGAAGGCGATCGAACCATCGAAATTTCCGGCCATCCGGATGTAGGCCGAATCGCCGGCATTCTGCTGGTCGACGACGGCGGCCATACGTTTCATCGTTTCGACGATCTGCTCCTGCGTGACGACCTTGTGGTGCAGCCAGTTCGACATGTGCTGGGCCGAAATGCGTAAAGTCGCACGGTCCTCCATGAGGCCGACATTGTTGATGTCAGGCACCTTGGAGCAACCGATGCCCTGGTCGACCCAACGCACGACGTAACCCAGAATGCCCTGGGCATTGTTGTCGAGTTCGCGCTGGATTTCTTCCGGCGTCCAGTTCGGCCGTACAACGACCGGCACCGAAAGAATATCGGAGAGCTTGGCGCGGGTGCGATCCTTCAAGCCTTCCTGCACCTTGGCGACATTGATCTGGTGATAATGCGTAGCATGCAGAGTGGCGGCCGTCGGCGACGGCACCCAGGCGGTGTTGGCGCCAGCCTTCGGATGGGCGATCTTCTGTTCCAGCATGGCGGCCATAAGATCCGGCATGGCCCACATGCCCTTGCCGATCTGCGCGTGACCGGAGAGGCCGCATTCGAGACCGATATCGACGTTCCAGTTTTCGTAGGCGGCAATCCAGGCGGCCTGTTTCATGTCGCCCTTGCGGATCATCGGTCCGGCTTCCATCGAAGTATGGATTTCATCGCCGGTGCGATCGAGGAAGCCGGTATTGATGAAGACGACACGCTCGCGGGCCGCACGGATGCATTCCTTGAGATTGACGGTCGTGCGGCGTTCCTCGTCCATGATACCCATCTTGATGGTATTGCGCGGCATGCCCAAGGCATCTTCGACGTGCGAGAAGATCTCGACGGCGAAGGCCACCTCTTCAGGGCCGTGCATCTTCGGCTTGACGACATACATGGAGCCGGCACGTGAATTCTTGCGGCGTCCCGATGGACCGACGTCGTAGAGCGCAACCAGGCCAGTGATCACGGCATCCATGATGCCTTCCGGAACCTCGTTGCCGTCGCGATCGACGATCGCCGGATTGGTCATGAGGTGGCCGACATTGCGCACCAACATCAGTGAGCGGCGATGCAGCTCGAACTCCTGCCCGCCGGGCGCCGTGTAAGCAATATCCGGATTGAGCTTGCGAACGAATGTCGAACCGGCCTTGGCCACTTGCTCCTGCAGGTCGCCCTTCATCAGGCCGAGCCAGTTGCGGTAGACGACGACCTTGTCCTCGGCATCGACAGCTGCGATGGAATCTTCGCAGTCCATGATCGTGGTGATGGCCGATTCCAGCCAGACGTCGGAAATATGAGCCGGATCGGTGTTGCCGATCGGGGTCGAGGCATCGAGCACGATTTCGATATGGATGCCGTTATTCTTCAGGAGAATATGGGTCGGCGCGTTCGCATCGCCGCGATAGCCGGCGAAATGCCCGATATCCTTCAAGGCGAGAGCTTTGCCATCGACGGCAGCAATCGCCAGAGCACCGTTCTTGACGGCGAGGGAGCCGACATTCTTCCAGGAGCCGTCATCGAAGGGAACGGCGGAATCGAGGAAATTGCGCACCCAGGCGATGACCCTTTCGCCGCGCTTGGGGTTGTAGCCCCTGCCCTTTTCGGCACCGTCCGTTTCCGGGATGGCATCGGTGCCATAGAGCGCATCATACAGCGAACCCCAGCGAGCATTGGCGGCATTCAATGCGTAGCGGGCGTTCATGACGGGAACGACGAGCTGTGGGCCGGCAAGAGAGGCGATCTCGGCATCGACATTGGCAGTCGAAACCTGAAAATCCGGCCCCTCGGGCAGGAGATAGCCGATCTCTTTCAGGAAGGACTGATAGGCGTCCATATCCGTCGGTGCGCCGTTCTGGCGATACCAGTCGTCGATCTTTGCCTGCAGCTGATCGCGTTTCAAAAGCAGCGCGCGGTTCTTCGGCGCGAGATCATGCACGATCGCCGAGAAATCGGCGAAGAACTTGTCCGCATCGATTTCGAGGCCCGGCAACGCCTCCTTCACGAGGAAATCATGGAGGACGGCTTCGATGAAGAGACCATTCTTTTCAATGCGGCTCATGCGGTGTCTCCCTTGCAGTGGCAGCTTTTTCATGCTGTCACTTTGCCCGGCTTTCATTCACAGTCAATTCAGCAACAATTCGAAAGATTTATGCAGGCTTGGAAACAGTCCGGTGGCTCACGCGCATCGGAAGACCATTTTGCGGCTGCGTCGTCAGCTTCTGCACCGGCCAGGGATTCGTCTGATCGGTCGAATCGAAACGGTGGTGCTGCATCAGGACCGCCAGCGCGATAACCGCCTCCTGAAGCGCAAAGGAGGCACCGATGCAGACGCGCGGGCCGGCGCCGAAGGGCAGGAACTGAAAACGGCCTATGGAAGCACGGTTTTCCGGCAGGAAGCGTTCCGGCATGTAGGCGCGCGGCCGATCCCAATGGAGCTCATGCCGATGCAGCGTCCAGGGCATGACGAGCACGGTGACTTCGGCCTCGATCTCGACGCGTTCTCCCTTGGGGCTTGTCCAGGAATCATCCGCTATTGCGGCGCGATTGATCGACGGGGCTGGCGGATAGAGCCGCAAAGCCTCCTCAAAGGCAGCGTGGGTGTGCGGCAGCAGATCCGGCCATTCGACAGGTTCTGCGCCTGACGCGAGCACTCTATCGATCTCCTCTTCCATCGCCTCGCGGATATGCGGGCTATTGGAGACGCAATAGAGCGTCCAGGCGAGCGCACGAGCGGTCGTCTCGTGGCCGGCACCGATGAAGGTCAGGATATTGTCCTCGATCTCTTCCTTCGTCAGTCCATCCGGCCCGGCCTGCTCCAGGAGCAGGGTGAGAAAATCGTTCGGCGCCTTGCTGCGGTCGGCCTTCATCTTGGCAAGCCGCATATCCATGGTATTGCGCACGATGGCGCGGAATTTCTCCAGCACTTTCTGGCCGCCGATGCGTGTCACACGTGGAACCCAGGAGGGCGCACGCAGCAAGTCCATCGGATCAACACGGCCCATGCGGTGCAGCAGTTGGTTGACATCGTCGGCGAAATGGCCGCTGGATGTGACGATCTCACCGGAAAACAACGTATCTGCGAGAATGGCGAAGGTCAGTTCCGTCATGTCGGTGCTGATATCGAAAATCGTGCCGGACTCGCCCACATCGGCATATTTGCGGGCGTAGTCTTCCGACTGGCGCAGCATCTGCCCGGCGAAGCCCTTGGCATGGCGGGGCGTGAAGACGGGGGCGACGGCCTTGCGCGAGCGTTTCCAGACGGGGCCTTCAGCAGTCAGAAGCCCGTCGCGAAGGATCGGGCGCAGCACGAGCTGCCGGATATCAGACATGCGGTAATTATTGGCGTTATCGACCAGCACATGTTTGATGAGGCCGGGATCGTTGACGATCAGCGTTCTCTGACCGAAGAAACTGGTGTGGATCCAGGGCAGCGTATAGGATGGCTCGCCCCAGAGCTCGAGCGGATTGCGGAAAATCGTCCTGATGATTTCGAGCCGCGACGGCGGAACGGTACGCGGCAGCGGTGCCGGCGGAACAAAGGGGTCCGGACGCATGTCCATGAGCATAGCCTTTCACGGGAGATATCGTCTTCCCGGCAGGCCTCAAGGTTAGAGCAKGCCCTTCAGCTCGTCCAGTTTGTCGTTGATCAGCCAGCCGTAATAATTCTCTTCCGGCCACACCGTCGTGCCGGAGGAGCGATTCTTGGCGGCAAGGGCTGCGGCACGCTGGCGGGAATTGCCGACATTATAAAGCGTCGCCGTAACCCCCGGATTGCCAGAGATATCCACGCCGGCAATCTCCTTGTAATCGTCGATCGATCTGCGGATCGAGGCGGCAACGAAGGCGAGCGAGATATCGGGGTCCATGATTGCCTTGTAGACCGAGCCGGCATTCTTCTCGTTCAGCTTCGGATAGCCGGAAACGCGGGATACCAGATCGGACAGCATCAGCGCCGTCAGCGGGTTGACCTGACCGAGACCGAACGTCTGGCCGGCATAGAAAGGCTGAAAGAAGACCGCACTGAAACGGTTGTTCGGGAAACTCTTGCCCCCTACGGTCTTGCCACGGAAATCGCTTTCCCAAACGTCCTCGCGGCAACTCCAGAGCGTGTATGAATCGCTCTTGCCATTGCAGGCGGCAAATTGTGGCCGGTCGACGAATTCATCGACGCTCTCACCATCATAGGCGAAACGGAAGCTCTCGCCGGCATAGGAGGCGGCCTTCACATAATAGGCCTGAAGGCGGTCATAGGCATCGACATTATAGGTATGTTCGCCAACGATAGCGCCGATCACATGGATCGGGTTGATGCCGTAAGCGTTCGAGACCTTCTTGATCTTGCCCATAAGCTCACGGTCGGTCGACAGGAGGTCGTAGACCTTCTCATATTTGAGATCGAACGTCGTCTTGGTGCCCTTGGTGCGGCGGACCGATGCGCCTGGAATATCCGGCTGCTCGGCATGACGGTTGCCGGGCGGAACGACCTGCGCTGCAAGCGCAGGAACCGAGCCCGCGATGGTCATGGCAATCACAAGGCTTGTCAAAAGGCGTCGCACGATCTGCTTTCCCGTCTTTCCCTGTCGTCTTTGTGAAGCGGCTGACTGGACCAGAATCTTGTCCGAATAAAGCCGGTACAAAAAAACAAAACGGGCCTTTCACTAGAAAGTAAAAGGCCCGCTGTCGAGAGTTCAGATTGTCAAAGTTTCGGCATTATCTGCGCAAAGGCAGAAAACGGTGTTTTCCGATCACAGGATGAAGCGCGAGAGATCGGTGTTCTGTGCGAGGTCGCCGACATGCTCGCGCACATAAGCGGCATCGATCTTCACATCGGTCCCGGCGCGATCGGGGGCATTGTAGGAGATATCGTCCAGCACCCTCTCCATGACCGTCTGCAGACGGCGCGCGCCGATATTTTCGACGGAGGAATTCAGATGGACGGCGACATCGGCGAGAGCGTCGATCGCGTCATCGGTGAAATCGAGCGTCAGGCTTTCGGTTTCCATCAGCGCCTTGTACTGGCGAATGAGACTTGCCTCGGTTTCCGTCAGGATGCGGCGGAAGTCTTCCTTGTTCAGCGGACGAAGCTCGACGCGGATCGGCAGGCGGCCCTGCAGTTCGGGCAGCAGGTCCGACGGCTTGGAAACATGGAAGGCGCCGGAAGCGATGAAGAGGATGTGGTCCGTCTTCACCGGGCCATACTTGGTCGAAACCGTCGTACCTTCGACGAGCGGCAGCAGGTCGCGCTGGACACCTTCGCGGGAAACGCCGGCGCCGGCGCCGCCGTCGCGAGCAGCAATCTTGTCGATTTCATCGAGGAAGACGATGCCGTCATTCTCGACCGAACGAACGGCCTCGCGCTGAATGACTTCATTGTCGATCAGCTTGTCGGACTCGTCGCGGACCAGGTCGGTGTAGGAGGCCTTGACCGTGGTGCGCACCTTCTTGGTGCGGCCGCCCATCGCCTTGCCGAACATTTCCGACAGGTTCAGTACGCCGATATTGGCGCCCGGCATGCCGGGGATATCGAAACCGCCCATGCCGGAGCCGGTATCGGCCACTTCGATATCGATTTCCTTGTCGTCGAGTTCGCCGTTGCGCAGCTTCTTGCGGAAGCTTTCACGTGTAGCGGGCGAGGCCGTCGCACCGACCAGCGCATMGAGAACGCGCTCTTCGGCACTCATATGGGCCTTGGCCTGGACTTCCGTCCGCTTCTTTTCGCGCACCAGGCCGATGCCGACCTCGACGAGATCGCGGATGATCTGCTCGACATCGCGGCCGACATAACCGACTTCGGTGAACTTCGTCGCCTCGACCTTGATGAAAGGCGCGCCGGCGAGCTTGGCGAGGCGACGGGAGATTTCCGTCTTGCCGACGCCGGTCGGGCCAATCATCAGAATATTCTTCGGCATGACCTCGTCACGCAGGCTCGGATCGAGCTGATGACGGCGCCAGCGGTTGCGCAACGCAATCGCCACGGCGCGCTTGGCCTCATGCTGGCCGATGATGTAGCGGTCGAGCTCGGAAACGATCTCGCGGGGAGAAAAGGTGGTCATTGTCTGTCATTCTCCTGGCGGTCCAGGGCCATGAGGAGTGCCCGGCCGTAATTCGTATTTGTTTCGCCAAGTCTTTGAAAGCCTGCCTTGGTATAGGCTCTGATTGCGAAAATGTTGTCCGGATGCGGGTCGACCAGCACGCGGTTTTTTCCCCTTTCGAAAAGCTCCTGGCAGAAGCGGGCCATAAAGGCCGGGCCGTGACCTTTTCCCAAGAGCGTTTCGACGCCGATGAACTGATCGATGCCGCAGGTGCCTTCAGGCTGGCCATCCAGCGCGGCGTCATCTTCCATGTCGAGATCCGCCACCTGAATATAGGCGAAATCCCGGCCGTCCAGCATCACCATGTAGGGTTCGACGGCCGCATCACGCAGATGTTTCTCGATCGAAACCAATGCTTCTCCGTGGTCACCCCACCAGCGGCGAACATGCGGGCGCTCCAGCCATGCAGCCAGAAGCSGCAGGTCAGCCACAGTGACAGCACGGAAGGCATAGTCAGTCATTCCGCATCCAGTGTTTCCACGATGACGTTGTGGTTCGTATAGACGCAAATGTCGGCCGCGATATCGAGCGCGCGGCGGGCGATCTCTTCAGCGGACTTATCAGTGTCGGCCAGCGCCAGAGCTGCGGCAAGTGCGAAATTGCCCCCCGAACCAATGGCCATGACGCCATGTTCGGGTTCCAGCACGTCGCCGTTGCCGGTGATGGCAAGCGTCACCGACTTGTCGGCGACCAGCATCATGGCTTCGAGATTGCGCAGGTAACGGTCGGTACGCCAGTCCTTGGCGAGTTCGACAGCGGCGCGCATAAGCTGGCCCGGATACTGCTCCAGCTTCTTTTCGAGCCTTTCCAGGAGGGTGAAGGCGTCAGCGGTCGCACCGGCGAAACCGGCGATCACTTCGCCCTTGCCGATGCGGCGAACCTTGCGGGCGTTGCCCTTCATGACGGTCTGGCCGAGGCTGACCTGGCCATCGCCAGCCACAATGACCTTGCCGCCTTTTCGAACTGTAATAATTGTCGTCATCAAACACCTGTTGCCCCAACTCGCGGGCGGTTCCGGCGGGCCGAACATCGGCCCCATTGAACCCTATGTAAGGGGGCTCGCCGCGATTGCAAATGGCCTTCCTTTTGTGGCCCTGCGCTGCTGGATATTTCGCAATGCGCCTGATAAGGAACCACCTTGATTTCAAGGAGAAAGCCATATGGCCGAGACCGCAGCAAGCCGCACGGGCAGCGTTTCCCGCAAGACCAACGAGACGTCCATTTCCGTTTCCGTCAATCTCGACGGCACTGGCAAATCGACGATTTCGACCGGCGTTGGCTTCTTCGACCATATGCTGGAACAGCTTTCGCGTCATTCGCTGATCGACATGGACATCCAAGCCAAGGGCGACCTGCATATCGATGATCATCACACGGTCGAGGATACCGGCATCGCAATCGGCCAGGCGATTTCGAAGGCGCTCGGTGACCGCCGTGGCATCACCCGCTACGCCTCGATCGATCTCGCCATGGACGAGACGATGACGAAGGCGGCCGTCGATCTCTCCGGCCGTCCGTTCCTCGTCTGGAACGTTTCGTTCAGCGCGCCGAAAATCGGCACTTTCGACACGGAACTGGTGCGCGAATTCTTCCATGCGCTCGCGCAGAATGCCGGGATCACCCTGCATATTCTCAATCACTATGGTGCCAACAACCACCATATTTCAGAGACATGTTTCAAGGCCGTCGCCCGCGTTCTACGCACGGCGACAGAGATCGATCCGAGACAGGCGGGCCGTGTTCCCTCCACCAAGGGCACGCTCGTCTGAGCCCCATCAGGGAGCTTCAAATGGCATCCAGCTTTGTTTTTCTTGTTCCGCCTGATGGTCAGCGCGAGAATACGCGCACGATCCGCGACGGTTTCTCATGGCTCGCCTTCCTCTTTCCCTGGATCTGGCTGCTCGCGCATCGCCTCTGGCTTTATGCGGCTATTGCCTTCGCGCTGCAGGCGATCAGCGGTGTGCTTATAGAAGAGCCAGGCTTTGGGCCGGCGGGCATGGCGCTCGCCTTCGCCGTCAACCTGTTCGTCGGGTTCGAAGGGCAGAATTTCCGCATCCGCAATCTCGCCTCCCGTGGCTGGCGCGAGGAGGCCGCGATCGGCGCTTCCTCGATCGATCTTGCGGAAGAAATCTATTTTTCCAACATCGAGACCGGCGCCGATTTGAAGGCGCCCGAATGGAACCAGGCTTCCAGCCCGCAGGCGCGGCAGGGCCATTCCACTTCGCTCGGTCTCTTCGGTTTTGATGGAGGACGCAAATAATGCGCGTCGCAATTATAGATTACGGCTCGGGCAACCTGCGTTCGGCCACCAAGGCTTTCGAACGCGCCGCTCGTGAGGCCGGCATCGAGGCAGAGATCAATCTGACGGACAAGGCCGAGATCGTCGCCGCGGCCGACCGCATCGTGCTGCCGGGCGTCGGCGCTTATGCCGATTGCCGCCGCGGACTCGATGTCGTGCCCGGCATGACGGAAGCCCTGCTCGAAGTCGTCGAGAAGAAGGCTCGTCCCTTCCTCGGCATTTGCGTCGGCATGCAGCTCATGTCCTCACGTGGTCTTGAAAAGACGACGACTCAAGGCTTCGGCTGGATTCCCGGCGATGTCGTGGAGATGACACCTGGCGATCCGGAGCTGAAAATCCCGCAGATCGGCTGGAACACGCTTGACCTGAAACATGAGCATCCGCTTTTCGACGGCATCCCGACCGGGCCTGATGGCCTGCACGCCTATTTCGTGCACTCCTACCATCTCGCCGCCGAAAATGCCGGTGACGTCATTGCCACCACCGACTATGGCGGGCCTATGACGGCCTTTGTCGGGCGGGACAATATGGCCGGTTCGCAGTTCCACCCGGAAAAAAGCCAGAAGCTTGGGCTGGCGCTGATCGCGAATTTCCTGCGCTGGGCGCCGTAAGGGCTGGCTTTTAATACGCGCGCCTTATTTCCCCTGTAAGGGAAAGGGCAGATACAGGAGCGCGCTCGATGCCGGCTTCGCAAAACGCAGGAAGGATATTTTACAGGCTGCGGCCTGCCAGAGAGGGCCAGCCGCCGTTTGTCGATGTCAGGCTGCCCGGCGGGACGATCATCCGCCAGGTCGACGAGGCTCTGCATCGCAAAGCGCTCTCCAATGCTGCCAAGACCTTGAAAGAAAGGCTCGGCCGCTGATGCAGGAGACCTTTCCGGGAAAAGAGAATTCGAGGCTGAGATCGGACGAGATAAGCGCTGGCGATCTCGCCGAAGCCGTGTTGGAATTCTATATCGAAGGCGAGGATGACCTCATCGGCCTGCTTGCCTACGCGCTTTACGAGCGCCAAAAGCGTGATTTCATCGTCAGCTATCGCAAGCGCAATGCCGGCCGTTCGCCCATTGAGGCGGAAATCGCGGCAGTGACGAGCAATTACCTTTCGTCCGATCTGCGCAACACGTTGCGCGACCGTGCTTCGCAGATCCTTTCAAGCTATGCCGAGACCTATGTCGAGGCCATGGAGCCGCAGATCCAGCTCGTTGCCACCAACAGCGAGGCGCTACGGAAGGTGCGGGATATTGAAAAGTCCATGAAGAAACGCACCGGCTTCTGGCGCCAGGTCCGAGTCGGCTTCACCGTGACGCTGCTGCTGATCGCCCTTTTCGCCGCTCTTACCATTGCCGCTGTCTTTTTTCGTTCGGATATCGTAGATGCGTGGAATGCACTGATGGTGCCCACGATGCTACGGACCTGAGACGAATGATCCTTTTTCCCGCGATCGACCTGAAGGGCGGACAATGCGTTCGCCTGAAGCTCGGCGACATGCAACAGGCGACGGTCTACAACACCGATCCGGCTGCCCAGGCGAAATCCTTCGAAGAACAGGGTTTCGAATGGCTGCATGTGGTCGATCTCGATGGCGCCTTCGCGGGACATTCGGCCAATGGCGGTGCGGTAGAGGCCATCCTTAAGGCCACGAAAAATCCCGTACAGCTCGGCGGCGGTATCCGTACGCTCGAGCATATCGACAACTGGCTGTCGCGCGGGCTACGCCGCGTGATCCTCGGCACGGTTGCCGTGCGCGATCCATCGCTCGTCATCGAAGCCTGCAAGACGTTCCCGGGTCAGGTTGCCGTCGGCATCGATGCCAAGGGCGGCAAGGTGGCTGTCGAAGGCTGGGCGGAAGCATCCGAACTCGGCATCATCGAACTCGCGAAGAAATTCGAAGGCGCCGGTGTTGCCGCGATCATCTATACCGATATCGATCGCGACGGCATCCTGGCCGGCATCAACTGGACCTCGACACTGGAGCTGGCAGATGCTGTCTCCATTCCGGTCATCGCATCAGGTGGACTTGCCTCGATAGACGACATCAAGCGCATGCTGAAGCCGGATGCTCGCAAGCTTGAAGGCGCAATTTCAGGCCGCGCCCTTTACGACGGCCGGATCGATCCCAAGGAGGCGCTCGATCTCATAAAGGCAGCACGGGCGAAGGAGACGGCATAATGACCCTGAAAGCCCGCGTGATCCCCTGTCTCGACGTCAAGGACGGCCGTGTCGTCAAGGGCGTCAATTTCCTCAATCTGGTCGATGCCGGCGATCCCGTCGAAGCGGCCAAGGCCTATGATGCGGCCGGTGCCGACGAGCTCTGCTTCCTCGACATTACCGCATCCTCGGATAATCGCGAGACGATCTTCGATGTCGTCGCACGCACCGCCGAGCAGTGTTTCATGCCGCTCACCGTCGGCGGCGGTGTGCGGACCATCGCCGATATCCGCAAGCTGCTGCTCTGCGGCGCCGACAAGGTTTCGATCAATTCGGCGGCGGTCAACAATCCGGATTTCGTGGCTGAAGCCGCCGACAAATYCGGAGACCAGTGCATCGTCGTTTCGATCGATGCCAAGCGCCGTCGCACACAACAGGTCGGCGGCGACAATCTCAGCGCCTGGGAAATCTATACGCATGGCGGCCGCAACGCGACCGGCATCGATGCCGTCGAGTTCGCGCAGAGGATGGTCGACCGCGGCGCCGGCGAACTGCTTGTCACCTCCATGGACCGCGACGGCACCAAGATCGGCTATGATCTGGAGCTGACACGCGCGATTGCCGATTCCGTCCGGGTTCCCGTTATCGCCTCGGGCGGTGTCGGTGATCTCGACGATCTCGTGGCCGGGGTGACGGATGGCCATGCCAACGCGGTGCTCGCTGCGTCAATATTCCATTTCGGCACCTATTCCGTCGGCGAAGCGAAGCGCTATATGTCAGAACGCGGCATCGCGATGCGGCTCGACTGAGTTTGAAAGCAGTATCATGAGCGGATTTTCCCTTTCCGACCTCGAGCGGATCGTCGAAGAGCGGGCGAAGGCCTCACCTGAGGAATCCTGGACCGCCAGGATGGTGGCCGGCGGGCAGCAGAAAGCGGCCAAAAAACTCGGCGAGGAAGCGATCGAAGCTGTCATGGCGGCCGTCACCAACGACCGCGATAACCTCACCTATGAAGCAGCTGACGTTCTCTATCATCTAATGGTCGTATTGAAGATTGCTGAAATACCGCTAGAGAATGTCATGACCGAACTTGCGCGGCGGACCGCGCAATCCGGCCTCAAGGAAAAGGCCAGCCGGCAGAGTTCATGAGTATCGCGACGCAGATTATCGGGGTGGCGGAAAAGATGGATCATTTCCAGACCGCTTCCTATTCCCCCTACCACTTCTTCACATCAGAACAGTGGGCGAAGTTTCGCGCCGACACGCCGATGACGCTGAAGGCCGACGAGGTCAAGCGGCTCCGCTCCATGGGCGATCCGATTGATCTCGACGAAGTCAGGCGCATCTACCTGTCGCTGTCGCGCCTGCTTTCCGCGCATGTGGAATCCTCACAGCTGCTGTTCGAGCAACGCAACCGCTTCCTCAGCCTGTCGGATGTGACGAAGACCCCTTTCGTGATCGGCATTGCAGGATCGGTGGCTGTGGGAAAATCCACGACGGCACGTATCCTCAAGGAGCTGCTCGGCCGCTGGCCCTCCAGCCCGAAGGTCGACCTCGTCACTACGGACGGTTTTCTCTATCCGAACGCGGTGCTGAAGCGCGAGAACCTGATGCAGCGCAAGGGTTTTCCGGAAAGTTACGACACCGGCGCGATCCTGCGTTTCCTGTCGGCGATCAAGGCCGGCCTGACAGATGTCAAAGCGCCTTCCTATTCGCATCTCGTCTATGATGTATTGCCGGACGAGCACAAAATCGTCGACCGGCCTGATATCCTGATTTTCGAGGGCATCAACGTTCTGCAGTCGCGCGACCTGCCGGCCGACGGCAAGATTGTGCCGATGGTTTCCGACTTCTTCGACTTCTCGATCTATATCGATGCCGAGGAAACGCAGATCCACAACTGGTATGTGACGCGTTTCATGCGGCTCAGGGAAACGGCCTTCCGGGATCCGAATTCCTACTTCCACCGCTACGCATCAATCAGCGACGAGGAAGCGGTTGCAATCGCCGAAGACCTTTGGGCGAACATCAATCTGAAGAACCTGCGCCAGAACATCCTGCCGACGCGGCCGCGCGCCGATCTTATCCTGCGCAAGGGCAAGGATCACCTGATCGAGCAGGTGGCGTTGCGCAAGCTATAGGGCTGCCGGATTTACGGGTTGACCCGGCGGAGCGTCAGGTTGATGCGGCCGCCGTTCTTCAGAAGCGTGGAAGTGGCCGGATAGATACGGTCGACGCCATGGAAGCAGAGCCGCCCCTCTCCACCGAGAATAACCAGATCCCCACTCGACAACTTGAAAGACATGGTCTTGTCGTTGCGGTTCAGGCCGCCGACACGGAAGAGGCAGGCATTGCCGAGTGAAATCGAGACGACCGGTGCCTTCAGGTCGTTCTCGTCCCTGTCCTGATGCAGGCCCATGCGTGCCTCGTCCGCATAGAAATTGACGAGACAGGCCTCCGGCGGCTTGTCGTAGCCCGAAACATCATTCCAAATCTCCAGCAATTCCTGCGGGATTACCGGCCATGGCCTGCCGGTCGCCGGATGCATCGGCTGATAACGGTAGCCGCGCTCCTTGTCCGTCACCCAGCCGAGAGAACCGCAATTGGTCATCCGCACCGACATCGGTTTTCCTGTGCCGGGCATGACCGGCACGTAGAGTGGGGCTTCTGCAACGATATTCCTGATGATGCCGACCAGCGTCTCCTGACGGATGCGATCCAGATATTCGGGAAGATGGCGGATACCACTCAAGAGTTCCGGCATATCATTCTCCGCCCGCCGGACGGCCACGCATCTTCTTGACATCCGAGCGGCCGGATTTTTCCTTCAGGCGCCGTTCGATCGAGCCCTTGGTCGGCTTGGTTTTCTTGCGGGGTGGCGGTGGCGGCTTGGCAGCCTCCAGGACCAGCTCCTTCAGCCGCTCGCGTGCGTCTTCACGATTACGGTCCTGACTGCGGAAGCGGCTTGCCTCAATCATCAGCACGCCTTCCTTCGACATCCGCCGGCCGGCAAGCTTGATCGCATTGGCTTTGACACGCTCGTTGAGCGATGGCGAATTCGGGATGTTGAAGAAGAGCTGGACGGCCGTCGAGACCTTGTTGACGTTTTGACCGCCGGGACCGCCTGCCAGAACGAACTGTTCCGTCAGCTCCCATCCGGCGATGGTAATCCTGTCATTGATATAGAGCGCGTCGCTGGCCATKCCGCGTTCTAGCGCATAATGGCTACGAATTGGAAGCGGATGAAACCCGGCGCTTGAGCGACCGGGTTTCACGTGAATCGCCAAAGGTTTGTTGGCGTATTATTCGGCAGCGACCTTGATGCCGGGCGCCGCATCGCGCACGCCGCCATCGACATGATCCTCGAACTTGGCAAAGTTCGTGATGAACATGGAGACCAGCTTTTCGGCCTGCGCGTCATAGGCCGGCTTGTCGGCCCAGGTCGAGCGTGGATCAAGGATGCCGGTATCGACGCCTTCGACTGCGACCGGTACGGCAAAGCCGAAATTCGGGTCAGCGCGGAGCTCGGCCTTGGCGAGTTCGCCCGAAAGAGCGGCCGTCAGCAGCGCACGGGTCGCCTTGATCGGCATACGCTTGCCGATGCCGTAAGCGCCGCCAGTCCAACCGGTGTTGACGAGCCAGCATTCGACGCCATGGCGGCTGATGAGCTCCTTCAGCAGATTGCCGTATTCTGCCGGATGGCGCGGCATGAAGGGCGCGCCGAAGCAGGTCGAGAAGGTCGCTTCCGGCTCGACGACCCCCTTTTCCGTGCCCGCCACCTTGGCGGTGTAGCCGGACAGGAAGTGGTACATGGCCTGATCCGGCGTCAGCTTGGCAATCGGCGGCATTACACCGAAGGCATCGGCCGTCAGCATGATGATGGTCTTCGGATGACCCGCAAGGCCGGTTTCCGATGCATTCGGGATGAAGTCCATCGGATAGGCACAGCGGGTGTTTTCCGTCAGCGACGCATCGTCGAAATCCGGCTCGCGGTCTTCGTTCAGAACGACGTTTTCAAGCACCGTGCCAAACCGCTGGGTGGTGGCATAGATTTCTGGCTCGGCCTCTGCCGAGAGGCGAATTGTCTTGGCATAGCAGCCACCTTCGAAATTGAAGATGCCGTTCTCGCTCCAACCGTGCTCGTCATCCCCGATCAGCGTACGGGCAGGATCGGCCGAGAGCGTCGTCTTACCTGTACCGGACAGGCCGAAGAAGACCGCAGCATCACCCGCCGGGCCGACATTGGCCGAGCAGTGCATCGGCATGACGCCCCTGGCCGGCAGCAGGTAGTTCAGCACGGTGAAGACGGACTTCTTCATCTCGCCGGCATAGGAGGTGCCGGCGATCAGAACGATGCCGTTCGTCAGGTCGCAGGCGATCACCGTTTCGGTGCGGCAGCCATAACGTTCCGGATCGGCCTTGAAGCTCGGCAGATCGATGATTGTCAGCTTCGGCGCAAAGCCTGCAAGCGCATCGGGCTTCGGGCGGATCAGCAGGTTGCGGATGAAGAGCGAATGCCAGGCGAACTCGGTCACGACGCGGGTCGGGAGCGCCTGACCGGCATCGGCACCGCCGACGAGATCCTGGACGAAAAGGTCCTTGCCGGTGGCGTGGGCAAGCATATCCTTGTGCAGCAGGGCGAAATGCTCCGGCGACATCGGCTTGTTGTTGTCCCACCAGATCTGGTCATCGGTGTTTTCATCGCGGACGACGAACTTGTCCTTCGGCGAACGGCCTGTGTGCTGGCCGGTGGTCGCGCGAAGGGCACCCTGGGCTGTCAGTTCGGCCTCTCCCCGGCGAATCGATTCCTCGTAGAGAAGAGCGGCGGAGAGGTTGTAACGTACGCTCCGTACGTCGCTGAAACCGATCGTCGCCAGCTCGATTGCCTGGTTATGAACTCCGAACATCTCCATAGCTTTTCCCTTCGCTGAGGCGCCTTGGCCGTTAAAATTAACGCGAAAATAAGAGGAGAAATTTTAAATGGCAATAGGCGAAAACTTAAAAAATATAACGATATCAAATAATTAATCGATTTAAATTCTAAGTGGCCGTTTTAAATCGTTTGAAGACCTGCTGTTGAAACAACTTGTCGCACCACTTTTAATTGCGGCTTGCGAGGGCTGGCAATCTACCCCTTTATCTTTGCCACAATTTGTTCCACCTTTATCCTCCATAAGCGCAACCGGTCACGAAGACCGCCTGGGGAGACGAAATCCGGGAGATTGCGCACTGATGACGGAGACGAACACCATGCCGACAATCGCGCTCGTTGACGACGACCGCAACATCCTCACTTCCGTGTCGATTGCACTGGAAGCAGAAGGATATAAGGTCGAGACCTACACGGACGGCGCTTCCGCGCTGGATGGCCTGCTCGCGCGCCCGCCACAGCTGGCGATCTTCGATATCAAGATGCCGCGCATGGATGGCATGGAGCTGCTTCGCCGGCTTCGCCAGAAGTCGGACATTCCGGTCATCTTCCTGACTTCCAAGGACGAGGAGATCGACGAGCTCTTCGGCCTGAAGATGGGCGCCGACGATTTCATCACCAAGCCCTTCTCCCAGCGTCTGCTGGTCGAGCGCGTTCGCGCGGTATTGCGCCGCGCTTCGAGCCGCGAGGCGGCAGCGGCCGGCGGCAGCACAACTGTCGGCGCGCCAAAGGCAGGCGCTGTTCAGCAGGCCCGTTCGCTCGAGCGCGGCCAACTGGTCATGGACCAGGAACGCCACACCTGCACCTGGAAGGGCGAGGCGGTCACCCTCACCGTCACCGAATTCCTGATCCTGCATTCACTGGCCCAGCGACCAGGTGTGGTGAAAAGCCGCGACGCCCTGATGGATGCCGCCTATGACGAACAGGTGTATGTTGATGACCGCACCATCGACAGCCACATCAAGCGGCTGCGCAAGAAGTTCAAGATGGTCGATACTGACTTTGATATGATTGAAACGCTTTACGGTGTGGGTTACCGCTTCCGCGAAGCAGCCTGACGCCAAAAGGCGCGGCAAGATACGATTGAGGGCGGCGGGCCGGTCGAGCTGGCCCCGCCCCTCCGAAAGGGCCGTCATTGGCACAGTTAGTGCAGGAAAGAGATCTGGATGATGCGGAGGGCGTGAGCACCCGACGCGTCAGGGGCCGGCGTTGGTCGCATCCCTTCACCCTGATCCGCCGCATCTTCGGCAATGCGGTCTTTTCKAGCCTGACGCGCCGCATCGTCTTCTTCAACCTTGCAGCTCTGCTCGTCCTCGTCGGTGGCATTCTCTATCTCAACCAGTTCCGCGAAGGCCTGATCGAMGCACGTGTCGAAAGCCTGCTGACGCAGGGTGAAATCATCGCCGGCGCGGTTTCGGCTTCGGCTTCCGTTGATACCAACTCGATCACCATCGATCCGCAGAAGCTGCTCGAACTGCAGGCCGGCCAGAGCATCACGCCGGTGCCGAACGACGAGGATCTCGAATTCCCGATCGATCCGGAAAAGGTGGCACCGGTTCTTCGGCGGCTGATCTCACCGACCCGCACTCGCGCCCGCATCTTCGATGCCGATGCCAATCTGCTGCTTGATTCCCGGCATCTCTATTCGCGTGGCCAGGTTCTGCGTTTCGACCTGCCGCCGGTGGAAGAAGAAAAACAGACCTGGAGCGAATGGTTCACGGCCCTTTTCAACAAGGCGCTACAGCCGGGCAATCTTCCGGTCTACAAGGAAGCGCCGGGTGGCGACGGCTCTATCTATCCCGAGGTGATGAACGCGCTGACGGGTGTACGCGGCGCAGTCGTGCGCACGACGGAAAAGGGTGAGCTCATCGTTTCGGTTGCCGTGCCGATCCAGCGTTTCCGCGCCGTCCTCGGCGTGCTGCTGCTGTCGACTCAGGCCGGCGATATCGACAATATCGTGCATGCCGAGCGTCTCGCAATTATGCGCGTCTTCGGCGTTGCGACGCTCGTCAACGTGCTGATGGCGCTCGTGCTTTCCTCGACCATCGCCAATCCGCTGCGCCGGCTTTCGGCGGCGGCCATCCGGGTGCGCCGCGGCGCCAAGGAGCGCGAGGAAATTCCAGACTTTTCGGCGCGTCAGGACGAAATCGGCAACCTTTCCATAGCACTCCGMGAAATGACGACGGCCCTCTACGACAGGATCGATGCTATCGAGAGCTTTGCGGCCGATGTCAGCCACGAGTTGAAGAACCCGCTGACCTCGCTGCGCAGCGCCGTCGAAACACTGCCGCTCGCCAAATCCGACGATTCCAAGAAGCGGCTGATGGATGTCATCCAGCACGATGTTCGTCGCCTCGACCGTCTGATCAGCGATATCTCGGACGCATCCCGTCTCGATGCCGAGCTTGCGCGCGTCGATGCCGGATCTGTCGATCTGGAAGTATTTCTGCGCGACCTCGTCGACCTGTCACGCCAGATCCGCAGCACCAAGAAGAAGGTCGAGATCGAATATGCCGTCGATCGCAAGCCGAACGTCAAGACGCGCTTTGTCATCAAAGGACATGACCTGCGTATCGGCCAAATCATCACCAACCTGATTGAAAATGCCCGTTCCTTCGTGCCGGAGCAAAACGGCAGGATCACGGTGCGTCTGGTCCGTACCCGCTCCCGTTGCGTCGTCTATATCGAAGACAACGGTCCGGGCATCCAGGCCGAGAATATCGACCGCATCTTCGAACGCTTTTATACCGACCGACCGGAATCCGAAGGCTTCGGTCAGAATTCCGGCCTCGGGCTTTCCATCAGCCGACAGATCGCCGAGGCGCATGGCGGTTCATTGCGGGCCGAAAACATTGTCGATGACGAAAGCGGCAAGCTGCTCGGCGCCCGCTTCATTCTGGCTCTTCCGGCCGATGCCGCGGCATGATCAATATCCACGCCACCGCGATCGTCGTCGGAAAGACCGGCCTGCTGTTCACCGGTCCCTCAGGCTGGGGCAAGTCGATGACCGCCTTTACCTGTATGACGGAGGCGCGGCGGCAGGGTGTCTTTTCTACCCTCGTAGCCGATGATCAGGTACTTCTTTCGAAACGGGACGGAGCAATCATTGCCGCCTGTCCGGCCGCTATTGCCGGGCTCATCGAATTGCGCGGCACCGGGATCGTAAAACACGATCATATTGCGCAGGCGGCAATGCATTTTGCAGTCCTGCCGGCCAGCGCCACAGGAGAGAACCGGCTCCCTGCGGAGAGGGAGACCGTCGTTCTTGCCGGGGGCTTCGAGTTGCCTGTATTGCGATTGTTGCCCAACCTTCCCCTGCCCCTTGCCGTGTTGATGGCAAAAGCGCCGGAAATCGGAAGCTGAGGACTTCCGGACGGCCCGATACGGCCTATATATTTGTATTTTTATCTTGCACTTCGGCTTTTGATCGCCAAGATGTGCCCCCACCGGTGGACGTAATTGCTGCGTTGCGATATTGGGGCCACGGGTTGCGTATGCCATGGGAGCAGTAATATCATGATCGGACTTGTGCTTGTCACTCATGGCAAGCTGGCTGAAGAGTTTCGTCATGCCGTAGAGCACGTCGTCGGTCCTCAGAAATTCATCGAAACGGTCTGCATCGGACCGGAAGACGATATGGATCAAAGACGACAGGACATTCTCGAAGCCGTTTCCGGCGCAGACGACGGCCATGGCGTCGTCATTCTCACCGACATGTTCGGCGGTACACCTTCCAATCTCGCAATCTCGGTGATGAGCAGCGGCCACACCGAAGTCATCGCCGGCGTCAACCTGCCGATGTTGATCAAGCTCGCCGGCGTGCGCGGCGAAAACAATATGGAAAAGGCGCTTGCCGAGGCTTCCGAGGCGGGCCGCAAATACATCAACGTTGCGAGCCGGGTCCTGAGCGGAAAGTAAGAAGCCTAAATGACACCGCTCTCCCGCGAACTCCTCATCATCAATAAGCGTGGCTTGCACGCGCGCGCTTCGGCAAAGTTCGTCCAGACGGTCGATGCCTTCGACGCGACGATCACCGTTTCCAAGGACGGCATGACGGTTGGCGGCACCTCCATCATGGGCCTTATGATGCTTGCGGCAAGCCCCGGCTCCAGTGTCGTCGTCTCGGCGACCGGCAACCAGGCTGCCGAAGCACTGAATGCCCTCGATCAGCTCATCCAGAACAAGTTCGGCGAAGAAATCTAATCTTCAACGCCATATAAAGATATAAAGACTTCTTTATATCCCCGTTGCCTTCCCGGCCGAAGCCTGCTAAACGGCGAGCATAACGTGCATTCCGCACCCGTTCGATCCGTTGCGGTCATCGTCGCGTCCTCGATGTTTTTGAGACGTTTCAGCCTGGAGAGCCTTATGAGCACTGAAAAAGATTATGTTGTCGCCGATATCGGCCTTGCAGATTTCGGTCGCAAGGAAATCACCATCGCCGAAACCGAAATGCCCGGCCTCATGTCCTGCCGTGCCGAATTCGGTGAATCCAAGCCGCTGAAGGGTGCACGCATCACCGGCTCGCTGCACATGACGATCCAGACGGCCGTTCTCATCGAGACACTGGTGGCTCTCGGCGCCGAAGTCCGCTGGGCATCGTGCAACATCTTCTCGACGCAGGATCATGCCGCTGCTGCGATCGCCGCTTCCGGCGTTCCGGTCTTCGCGATCAAGGGCGAATCTCTCGAGGATTACTGGGTCTACACCGACAAGATCTTCCAGTGGGCCGATGGCGGCCTCTCCAACATGATCCTCGATGATGGCGGCGACGCCACCATGTACATCCTTCTCGGCGCTCGTGCCGAAGCTGGCGAGGACGTGCTCTCTCACCCGCATTCCGAAGAAGAGGAAATCCTCTTCGCACAGATCAAGAAGCGTCTTGCCGCTTCACCGGGCTGGTTCACAAAGCAGCGCGACGCCATCAAGGGCGTTACCGAAGAAACCACGACGGGCGTCAACCGCCTCTACCAGCTCAGCCAGAAGGGCTTGCTGCCGTTCCCGGCCATCAATGTCAACGACTCCGTTACCAAGTCGAAGTTCGACAACAAGTACGGCTGCAAGGAATCGCTGGTTGACGGCATCCGCCGCGGCACCGACGTCATGATGGCAGGCAAGGTTGCCGTCGTCTGCGGTTATGGCGACGTCGGCAAGGGTTCTGCCGCTTCGCTTTCCGGCGCCGGCGCCCGCGTCAAGGTTACGGAAGCTGATCCGATCTGCGCATTGCAGGCGGCGATGGACGGTTATGAAGTCGTTCTGCTGGAGGACGTCGTTTCTTCCGCCGATATTTTCATCACCACCACGGGCAACAAGGACGTCATCCGCATCGACCATATGCGTCAGATGAAGGATATGGCGATCGTCGGCAATATCGGTCACTTCGACAACGAAATCGAAGTTGCCGCACTGCGTAACCTGAAATGGACCAACGTCAAGCCGCAGGTCGACCTGATCGAGTTCCCGAAGGGCAACCGCATCATCCTTCTCTCCGAGGGCCGCCTTCTGAACCTCGGCAACGCGACGGGCCATCCGTCCTTCGTCATGTCGGCCTCTTTCACCAACCAGACGCTGGCGCAGATCGAGCTCTTCACCAAGCCCGACCAGTACGAGAGCAAAGTCTACATCCTGCCGAAGCATCTGGACGAGAAGGTTGCGCGCCTGCACCTTGACAAGCTCGGCGTGAAGCTTACCCAGCTCAGCGAAGAGCAGGCTGCCTATATCGGCGTAAAGCCGCAGGGTCCTTTCAAGGCAGACCACTACAGGTACTGATCTAATCTTAGATATCCACAAGATGTGGTAGCCCCGACATTGACAAATGCCGGGGCTTATTTTTTGAGCACTCYCTTTCCGCCGATTCCCTTCCGAAGTATTGTTTTAAGACTTGATTCGTGGCTTCGGACCTCTCCGTTTCCCACGAAAATGGGATGTCTTGTCGTGATGCGGCACATTAAAGGACGGAGACAGACCTCTGATGTCGGAAATGAAACACAGCCTGCTTAGCCAGGCKGAGGGCAGCGCTTATGCCGCTGACCGTCCGCTTCGGGCAGGCCAAAAATATAAATTTGCCGCGGCCCCTGTGACCGCACGGCAAAAACATTGGTCTTTGGCACGTATTGCAAAGCTGTGCGCTGCCAGCACCGCAGCTGTTTCTGCATGGCCAGTTCTGGCGCTGGCGCAGACGGGTATTGGCGCGTCTGCACATCTTTTCACCTCCTCTCAGGTTGTCGGCCTTTCTGTCGTCATCGGCGTTATTTCGGCCGCCCTGCTTTCGACGCTCTGGCTGGTGCGCCAGCGTGGCAATCTCGAAAATGAAAGCCGCGAGATCCGCTCGGCGCTTTCGGATGCACAGCAGCGCATTTCGCAATATCAGGCACTCATTGCCGACAAGAACCGGCGCATCGTCATCTGGGATGGCGTCGCCCGGCCGGAACTGCTCGGCCAGCTTCCACCGGAAACCGGCGCGCCGCAGGACAACGAATTCCTCGCCTTCGGCCTCTGGCTGAAGGCGCGATCCGCATCCGAGCTGGAGCGGGCGATCGGCCGCCTTCGTGAACAGGCGGAAAGCTTCGACATGGTAGTCGAGACCATCAGGGATGAGGTACTCGAAGCACAAGGCCGGGTTTCCGGCGGTCGCGCCTTCGTTCGCTTCGTGGCGCTCAATAATCTGCGCGCCGAACTGGCCGAACTCAAGATAGAGCGCGACCGTCTGATGACGTCGATCTCCGCCTTCCAGAGCATGCTCGACGCCATCGACATGCCGGCCTGGCAGCGCGACATCGCTGGGCGCCTGACCTGGGTAAACCATGCCTATGGCGATGCCGTGGAGGCGCAATCACCGGATCAGGCGGTAAACGAGGGCCGTGAGATCCTGACGACCATCGCCCGTGAGCGCATACGCGCCACCGCGACGTCGGAATCGCCCTTCCACGACAAGATTTCGACCGTCGTGCGCGGCAACCGCACGTTCTTCGATGTCGTCGATGTAAAGGTTCCGAGTGGCTCAGCCGGCATTGCCCTCGATGTTTCCGATGTCGAAGCGGTTCGCGCCGAGCTGGAACGCACGCTGAAAAGCCATGCCGAGACGCTCGATCATCTCGCGACACCMGTTGCCATCTTCGACGGCGACCGCAGGCTGCAATTCTACAACCAGGCCTTCGTTTCGCTCTGGGAGCTCGATATCGCGTTCCTCGAAAGCAAACCTGACAACAGCGAGCTTCTGGAACGCCTTCGTGCTGCCAAGAAGCTGCCCGACCAGTTGAACTGGAAATCGTGGAAGGAAACGGCGCTTTCGGTCTATCGTTCGCTCGATACGCAGTCCGACCTCTGGCACCTTCCGAACGGGCAGACGCTGCGCGTCTTCGCTACTGCGCATCCACAGGGCGGCGCGACCTGGGTCTTTGAGAACCTGACCGAGCAGGTGGATCTCGAAACACGCTACAACACGCTGGTGAAGGTGCAGGGCGAAACGATCGACCATCTGTCGGAAGGCGTTGCCGTCTTCGGGCCTGATGGCCGTATCCGCCTTTCCAACCCGGCCTTCCGTGCGCTGTGGGGTATCACCGAAACGGAAGCCAAGCCCGGCACGCATATCCGCGCCATCGGCGAAGCCTGCTCTCCATCCTATGACCAGGCGKATGGCTGGAAGACCTTTGCCGAGCTGATTACCAGCTTCGACGACGAGCGTCGTTCCAGCCAGGGAACGCTCGAACTGTTGTCCGGCCTCGTGCTCGACTTCGCGGTGATCCCGTTGCCGAACGCACAGACCATGCTGACCTTCGTCAACATGACTGACAGCGTCCGTGCCGAACGGGCGCTGACGGAAAAGAACGAGGCGCTGCGCAAGGCCGATGAGYTGAAGAACGACTTCGTACAGCATGTCTCCTATGAGCTGCGTTCGCCGCTGACGAATATTATCGGCTTTACCGATCTGCTGCGCACGCCGGGCGTTGGCCCGCTGAACGAGCGGCAGACGGAATATATCGACCATATCGCCACCTCATCCTCGGTGCTGCTGACACTCGTCAACGACATCCTTGATCTGGCGACTGTCGATGCCGGCATCATGCGGCTCAACTATGCGGAAATTGATCTCGCCGATCTGCTCGACGATGTCTCCATGCAGATCGCCGACCGGCTGCAGGAAAGCGGCGTTTCGCTCGAGATCACTGCTCCGGCCTATCTCGGTTCGATCGTCGCCGATCCGCAGCGCCTGAAGCAGATCCTGCTGAAGCTTTTGGCCAATGCTGCCAATTTCTCGCCGGAAGGTGCGTCCATCGCTCTGGAATGCCGCCGGGAAGGCACGGATTTCGCCTTCTCTGTCCGGGATAGCGGCCCCGGCATTTCGCCCGACATGATCAATACCGTCTTCGACCGCTTCGCGACCGGCGCTAAAAGCGGAAAGCGCGGCGGCGCCGGGCTTGGCCTTTCGATCGTCGACAGCTTCGTCAGCCTGCATAATGGCGAGGTCGGCATCGACAGCGAACCGGGCAAGGGAACGACAGTGACCTGCCGCATCCCTTCCATCAACCTGCCGCATTCCGTCGCCGCCGAATGACGCAAAGCGACGTCATCTCGCTTTTCCTGGAAGACGAAGCGGCAACCCTACGCCTCGGCAATGATCTGGCGCTAGCGCTAAAAGCGGGCGATTGCCTGGCACTGTCGGGCGATCTTGGCGCCGGAAAATCCTCGCTGGCGCGGGCTTTCCTGCGCACGATGGCTGATGATGACAGGCTGGAAGTTCCGAGCCCCACCTTTACGCTGGTGCAATCCTACGAGCTGCGCATTCCCGTCTCGCATTTCGATCTCTACCGGCTCGGCGATCCCTCGGAACTGACGGAGCTCGGATTCGACGAAGCGCTTGAGAACGGCATCTGCATCGTCGAATGGCCGGAGATGGCGGAAGGTGAGTTGCCCGTAGCGCGCATCTCTCTGCGGCTCGAACATGAAGGTACCGGCCGTCGCGCAACGATCACGGCACCGGAGAAAACTGCAGCTCGTATCCATCGCGTGCTGGCGATCCGCAGCTTCCTCGCGGATGCCGGCTATGGCGATGCAGAACGGCGATTCCTGACCGGTGACGCCTCGTTTCGGGTCTACGAATATTTCCGTCTCGGTGATGGTTCGCGGAAAATCCTCATGGACTGGCGGCCGCATCCCGAGGGGCCGCCAGTCCATGACGGCAAACCCTATCCGAAGGTCGCGCATCTGGCGCAGGACGCTTATCCTTTCGTGGCCATCGCCGATGCCTTGCGCGAGCGGGGCCTTGCAACGCCGGAAATCTATGAGGTCGACTATGATCAGGGCATCCTGCTGATCGAGGATCTCGGCACCGAGGGCGTGCTGGACGATGACGGACGGCCGATCGCCGAGCGTTACCGGCAAAGCGTGGCCTGCCTCGCCCATCTTCATTCGATGCAGATCCCGCGAGATATTCCGGTTTCGGCCACGCATACGCATCATATCCCGGACTTCGATCGCACGGCGATGAAGATGGAGGTGCGGCTTGTGCTCGACTGGCATATTGCCTGGAGGCGCGGCACAGGACCCACGGATGTCGAGCGCGAAGAGTATCTCGCGATCTGGGATCATCTGATCGACGAGCTGCAACCGGCCGAAACCAATCTGTTGTTGCGCGACTTTCATTCGCCCAACCTCATCTGGCGCGGGCACGAGAGCGGCATTCGCAGGATCGGCATCATCGACTTCCAGGATGCGATGATCGGACCGACCGCCTATGATCTCGCCTCCGTTATTCAAGACGCGCGTGTCACGATCGCGCCGGACCTCTTCCGACAGCTGATGGACAACTATCTTTCGCTGCGGCGCGCGGGCGGCAATTTCGACGAAGCCGGATTCATGAAGGCATGGTCTATCATGTCGGCGCAGCGCAACTGCAAGCTTGCCGGCCTTTGGGTGCGTCTCTTGCAGCGAGACGGCAAGCCTGACTATCTACAGCATATGCCGCGAACGCTTTCCTATTTGAAAGTGGCGCTGGAACATGAGGCGCTTGCCCCCTTGCGCGAATGGTGCACAAGGGCTGGAATACTGCCAGCCGAATCATAAATCCGGATCAGCATGACCGTCAGACAAGCCATGGTACTGGCCGCGGGACTCGGAACCCGCATGCGCCCGATTACCGATACGATTCCGAAGCCACTGGTGAAAATCGGCGGCAAGCCGATGATCGACTATGCACTGGATTCACTCGTCGAAGCCGGTGTGGAACGCGCTGCAGTCAATGTCCATCATTTTGCCGATCAGATGGAAGATCATCTCAATGCCTATCGCGGGCTCGATATCGCCATTTCCGACGAGCGCAACGCGCTGATGGATTCCGGTGGCGGGTTGGCGAAGGGACTGAAGCTGCTCGACCGTGAGCCGGTTTTTGTCATGAATGCCGACCTTTTCTGGATCGGCGAGCCCTCGGACCGACCAAACAATCTCCGGCGCTTAGCCGGATTCTTCGATATTGAACGCATGGATATGGCGCTGCTGTGCGTGCGCATCGAAGATACGACCGGCCATAACGGCAGGAACGATTTCAGCCTTGGCGCCGACGGTCGGCTTACGCGCTACCGCGACGATCCCTCAAATCCGGTTGTCTATGCCGGTGCGATCGTCATGAGCCCCGCGCTGCTGGACGATGCGCCCGATGGCCCCTTCAATCTGAATATCTATTTCGACAGGGCGATCGCCCGCGGTCGGCTTTTCGGCATGATGATGGAAGGTCATTGGCTGACGGTCGGCACGCCTGATGCGATTGACGATGCGGAGGAAACGATCCGGCGGTTCCGGACGTTTGCGTGACGCATGACAGAGCGGCACCGGCCACGCATTCTGACGATTCCATCCGGCCTTCCCTTTCTGAAGACGCTGGCAAGTTCGCTTTGTGACGGACGCCTGACACCGCTTTTCCGGCATGATCCCGCCGATCCGCTATCCCTTGCCAAGGTGACGATCTATCTGCCGACCCGGCGCGCCGTACGCGTGCTGCGTTCKGAATTCGTCGATCTTCTTGGCGGCTGCTCGGCGATCCTKCCTGTCATTCGCCCTCTGGGAGAAACGGATGACGACAGCGGCTATTTCGACGAGGCGCTGCCGGCAACGATCGATCTTGCCCAACCGCTTTCCAATACGGCCCGCCTTCTGGAGCTGGCGCGGCTGATCCTTGCCTGGCGAAACAAGCTGCCGGAGATCGTTCGACATATCCATTCGGAATCGCCACTGGTAGCGCCGGCAAGCCCGGCGGACGCAATCTGGCTCGCCCGCAATCTGGCAGAACTGATCGATTCGATCGAAACCGAGGACCTTGCTTGGTCGGAACTCGGTAAACTCGATACGGGCGACTATGCGGCCTGGTGGCAATTGACGGCGGAATTCCTGCAGATCGCCAGTGCCTTCTGGCCGGAACGTCTGGTTGAACTCGGCCGTTCGTCGCCAGCCCGCCACCGCAATGCGATTCTGCGCGCCGAGGCCGGCCGGCTCTCGACGTTGACGCCTACCGGTCCGATCATCATTGCCGGTTCGACGGGTTCGCTTCCCGCCACGGCCGATCTGATCGGTGCCGTAGCCAATTTGCCGGAAGGCGTGATCGTACTGCCCGGCCTCGATCTTTCCATGCCGGAGGAACATTGGCGGCTGGTCGCGCCCGATCTTCTGCCAGGCCAAAGGGCCAATCCGGCAAGCCGCACACATCCGCAATATGGTCTCTCCGTACTGCTGAAGCGGCTGAAACTGACCCGCGAGGATGTTCAGCCGATCCAGCAAGCGGAAGCCGATCTGCGCTCTCGCGCGGAAGTCCTCTCACGGGCGCTAACTCCATCGGAAGCCACGAGTGGCTGGGGCGATTGGAAAAAAGACCTGCCGGAAGGGATGGTAGCCGAGGCATTCGCGGACGTATCGATGATCGAAGCCGCCAACGAGCGCGAAGAAGCGACGGCGATTGCCGTTGCTCTGCGGCTTGCGCTTGAACAGCCGGGCAGAGATGGCGAAAGCAGGGCTGCCCTCATTACGCCAGACCGCAATCTGGCGCGTCGGGTTATGGCGGAGCTTTCCCGCTTTGGCATTCTCGCCGACGATTCAGCCGGTACGCCACTTTCGGCAACGCCTCAGGGCACGCTGCTGCAATTGCTGCTGGAATCGACACTGCGTCCCGGCGATCCTGTCGCCATTGTTTCGCTACTCAAGCATCCGCTTGCCCGCTTCGGGCTGGAGCGCGGCTTTCTGACTGGGGCTGTCGAAGCATTGGAGTTGCTGGCGTTGCGCGGCGGCGTGGCAGAAGTGGATATCGGATCGCTCGAACAGCTGCTCGACCACCAGCTTTCGGAGCAAGCGCTCGACAGGCACGCGCCAGCCTGGCGCAAATCGCTGCCATCTGACGCCGTGGAGATGGCCCGCAGATTAGCCCGGAAAGTTGAACGTGCCGTGGAGCCGCTAGTGTCAACGCTCGTGCGGTATCGTGGGGGTGATGATGGCCTGAAGGGCATCTCGCTCTCGCAATGGGCCGAACGGACGGGCCGCGCTCTGGAAAGTGTCGCTGCCGACGAACACGGCAATCTGGCCGGCCTCTGGTCGGGCGAGACGGGCGATGCTCTTGCAAATCTGCTCGGCGAAGTCATTGATACCGACGGCCAGATGGAAGCGGACGGACCGCAATGGATCGATATCACGCAGGCGCTATCGGCCGGGCACGCCGTCAAACCCGGCGCACTCAGCCACCCTCGCCTCTTCATCTTCGGTACGCTCGAAGCCCGCCTGCAGAACGTCGATACGCTGATCCTCGGCAGCCTCAATGAAGGATCATGGCCAGGACAGACCGCCAACAATCCCTTTGTCTCCCGTATGATGAAGACAGAAATCGGGCTGGAGCCGCCGGAACGGCGCATTGGCCAGTTGGCGCATGACTTCGAGATGGCGAACGGTACCCGTCATCTGATCTATTCACGCGCATTGCGCCAGGGCTCGACACCCACTGTCGCCTCCCGATGGCTGCAGAGGCTTCTGGCGTTGGGCGGCGAGGATTTCGAAGAGAAATTACGCCAGCGGGGCGCGCGTTTCGTTCACTGGGCAAACCAGATCGATCTGGGTGACAATCAGGCGCCGGCGCAACGGCCCTCCCCCAAGCCGCCAAGGGACCTACAGCCCAGATCCTATTCCTTCAGCGAGGTGGGGCGACTGCGCCGCGATCCCTATGCGATCTATGCACGACGCGTGCTGCGCCTTGATMCCGTCGACCCGTTCAATCGCGATCCGGGCGCGGCGGAACGCGGTACGCTCTACCACAGGATCATCGATCGCTTTGTTCGCGAAGGCCATATAGCAGGAACGCCGGAGGCGGCCGCGGCGATGGAAATCATCCTGACCGAACTCTTCGACATGGAGCAGTTGCCGCCGCATATCGACGCCGTCTGGCGGCCGCGCTTCCGTGAGGTCGCGCGTGCTTTCCTCAACTGGGAGGCTGGGCGGCAGCCCGATGTGCAGAAGAGGCTGACGGAAGTGAGGGGTGGTGTCGAACTCGAGGGTATCGATATCCGGCTCACCGGCGTTGCCGACCGTATCGATATCAAAGGCCCAAACAGCGCCGATATCATTGACTACAAGACCGGACTCAATCCTACTCTGAGGCAAGCACGTACTCTGCTTGATCCGCAGCTTGCTCTTGAAGCAGCAGCACTACAAGCTGGAGCTTTCCGCGATGCAGGCAGCCTCGTGCCGAATGATCTCCTCTATGTTCGCCTGCGGCCGGGMAGTCGTTTCGATACTGACAAGGTCAACAACGAGGAAGCCAACAGCGACAACGCAAAATCGGCGATGCAACTCGCCGAGGAAGCGATCGACCAGCTAGTGAAATTTGTCACCCTCCTGCAGTCCGGTGAGAAGGGTTTTACCTCGCGGCTGATCCCCGCCCAACAATTCGATTTCGGCGGCGATTACGATCATCTTGCCCGCGTTGCGGAATGGGCGACCGCTGACCCGGAAGGAGGAGGCGATGATTAATCCGACCGCGCTTCCAGAGGGCGATGATCCCGGTACCTGGATCGGCTGGACGACGATCCAGCAGGCGATCGCTTCTGATCCGGCCCGTTCTGCCTGGGTTTCAGCGAATGCCGGCTCCGGCAAGACGCATGTTCTGACCCAGCGGGTGATCCGGCTGCTGCTTGCCGGTGCGCGGCCCTCCGCCATTCTTTGCCTCACCTATACGAAGGCTGCCGCTTCCGAAATGTCGAATCGCGTTTTCGAGCGGCTGGCGGAATGGGCTATTTTTCCGGATGAGGAACTCGCCAAGCGCATCGCAGCAATCGAAGGTCGTGAGCCGGATTCCCTGAAACTTGCGGAAGCCCGGCGACTGTTCGCCACGGCGCTGGAAACGCCGGGTGGGCTGAAGATCCAGACGATTCACGCCTTCTGCGAAGCGCTGCTGCACCAGTTTCCGCTGGAAGCAAATGTCGCCGGGCATTTCTCCGTCCTCGATGACCGGGCGGCCGCGACGCTGCTTGCCGATGCGCGCCGTTCACTGCTGACGGCAACATCGCCGGAGAATAATCGGGATCTCGCCGATGCCTTCGCCTATGTGCTCAATCTGGGCGATGAATCCGGGCTTGAAAATCTGCTCGGCGAGATCGTTGCCAACAGAAATGCCATCCGCCGCTTCATGTTCGCAGCCGAACAGCATGGCGGCGCCGACCATCTGCTTCGCATGAAGCTTGGCCTGGCGCCCGACGATACGGAAGAGAGATTGGCCGAACGGTATTGGCCACTACCGGGGCTTTCGGGTGCAACGCTGGAACTTTACCTGTCGCTGGCCGCCGGAAAGGGTGGAGCGAAGGCGCAGGACGTTGCCGAGGGTTTGCGTCGTGCTGGGCGCGAACGGGACGTCACGGCGCAAGCGCCGCTTCTGGAGAAGGTCTTCCTGACGGTAAAGGGTGAGCCAAAGACGGACGGGCAGTTCTTCGTCAAAGCGATGCTCGCGGAAGCGCCGCAGCTTGCCGATGCGATCGCCGCAGCCCGCGCCCATGTCGTCGATTGCCGGAATCGGCTGAAGATGATGCGGATGCATACGGCAACGCGTGCCGCTCTCATGCTCGCGGACCGCCTGAATAGCGACTACGAGGAACTGAAAAAGCAGCGCAGTCATCTCGACTTCGAGGATCTGATCACCCGCACTGCCGACCTGCTCACCAAGAGCGGCGTCGGCCCGTGGATCCACTACAAGCTCGATCAGGGTATCGACCACATCCTCGTCGACGAAGCACAGGATACCAGTCCCATTCAGTGGAGCGTCATCCAGTCGCTGGCGGAGGATTTCTTCTCGGGAGAAAGTTCGCGGCCTGTCGTCCGTACACTGTTTGCCGTCGGGGATGAGAAACAGTCGATCTATTCTTTCCAGGGCGCGCGGCCGGAAAGGTTTTCCGAGGAGAAGGAACGGACGCAGCGTCGTGTGCAGAACAGCGGCCTCGCCTTCTCGACCGTTCGTCTGCCGCTGTCCTTCCGCTCCACCTCCGACGTGCTGCTCGCCGTCGATCATATCTTTACCCCACCAGAGAATGCTCGCGGCCTCGGCACCGAGCCGGTCGTGCATCGCTCCAGCCGCATCGGCCATCCAGGTGCGGTCGATCTCTGGGAAATGGTCGTGCCCGATGTCGTGGTAAAGGACGAGGACTGGACCGCTCCCTTCGACGCGACACCCGAGAGCGCGCCGGCCGCCATCCTGGCACGGCGCATCGCTCACACGATCGGTACTCTCGTCGGCCGCGAAACGATTGTCGAAAAGGGTAGGGAACGCTTTATCGAAGCCGGCGACATCCTCGTTCTCGTCCGCAAACGCGACGCCTTCGTTAATGCGCTGACACGTGAACTGAAACGGCGCGGCGACATTCCCGTTGCCGGCGCGGACCGGCTGGTGCTGACCAGCCATATCGCCGTGCAGGATCTGCTGGCGCTCGGCCGTTTTCTACTCCTGCCGGAAGACGATCTTTCGCTCGCCGCGCTCCTGAAAAGCCCCCTCTTCAATCTCTTGGAAGAGGATATTTTTGCTGTTGCGGCGCTCCGCGGCGACCATGAAAGCGTCTGGCACCATCTTCGTAAATATGCAGCCGACGGCAATGAACGTCTCGGCGCGGCCGTCGCAAGGCTGGAACTATTTCTCGCACAATCCCGAAGCCTTTCTGTCCACGACTTTTATGCCCGCGTCCTCGGCAGCCATGGCGGCCGGCGGCAATTCCTGGCGCGCCTCGGCACCGAAGTCAGCGATATCCTTGACGAATTCCTGACCTTTGCGCTGGACCACGAAACGTCTGGTATCCCCGGCCTGCAATCCTTCATCTCGACGCTGGAGCTTGAAGCGCCGGAAGTGAAGCGCGAGCAGGACAAAGGCCGCAACGAGGTGCGCATCATGACGGTGCATGCCTCCAAAGGTCTCGAAGCACCAATCGTCTTTCTGGTGGATGGCGGATCCAAAGCTTTTACCCATACCCACCTGCCAAAGCTCCGGTTGCTGGAGATTGGACCGGAAGAGCCTCCGATGCCGGTCTGGGTTCCCGTCAGCGACCTCGGCAATTCGCTGACATTGACGGATGCAGCACGCATCCAGCTGCTTGCGGAGGAGGAGTATCGGCGCCTGCTCTATGTGGCGATGACGCGTGCGGCCGATCGGTTGATCGTCTGCGGCTATCGCGGCGTGCGGCTGAACGCCGACACCTGGCATATGATGATTTCCACCGCGCTCGACGCAGAGCATCCGCATGTCGAGAAAGCGACGTTCTCGGGGCCGGATGGAGAGTGGGACGGCATGCGCTGGCGCGTGCCGCAGGTCGAGCGCAGCTTCGAGCGAATGGACCGTGCTCCTGAACAGGCAACCGTCGAAACGGTCCCCCCGGACCTTTTCCGCCCTCTGCCGCCGCAGAAACAACTGCCGCGGCCGCTTAGTCCTTCCGGTGCCGGTACGATCATTGACGAGGAGGCCGATGACCTGCTGGTGACCTCGCCGCTCTTCGGCGATCAAGAGAGCAGCGACCGTTCACTGGAAAAGGGCCGCCTCATCCATCGAATGCTTCAGGCCCTTCCCGATATTCCGGCAGACGAGYGGGCCGATGCAGCGAAGCGTTATGCCGAACGCGCCGCGCGATACTGGCCGGCTATAGAGCGCCAGGCTTTAGTCGATTCGGTTGTGAAACTCTTGCAGGATGGAAGGCTTGAAGCCGTCTTCAGCGTTCATGCCCAGGCAGAAATCTCGATCATGGGAACCTTGAGGCTGGAAGGCCGGGAATATGCCGTTTCCGGCCGGATTGACCGCCTTGCTGTCATGCCAGACAGCGTCGTCGTTCTGGATTACAAGACAAATCGCGTTCCACCGACAAGCGAAGACAAAATCCCTTTTGCGCACAAGGCGCAGCTTGCGATCTATCGGGAAATCCTGAAGCCGCTCTATCCTACCAAACGGATCGATTGCATGCTGGTCTATACGGAAAACGCGACGATCCATACCCTCAGTGAGCAGGCCTTGGCTTCTGCACTTGCAGGACTCAACACAAAGTGAAATATCGGACATTGAAATTCCGGCACCGCACCCTCACATCTTATCCAACACCAAATCCGGTAAAGGAGCAGCCTATGGCTACCGTTAAGGTCGATATCAACAACTTCCAGTCGGAAGTTCTGGAGTCCGTAGAACCCGTCGTCGTCGATTTCTGGGCTGAGTGGTGTGGTCCGTGCAAAATGATTGCTCCGAGCCTCGAAGAAATCGCCACGGAACTGGCCGGCAAGGTAAAGGTCGTCAAGCTCAACATCGATGAGAACCCGGAACTAGCGGCTCAGTTCGGTGTTCGCTCGATCCCGACGCTTGCGATCTTCAAGGGCGGCGAAGTTGCCGACATCTCTGTCGGCGCAAAGCCGAAGACGGCGCTTTCCAACTGGATCTCCAGCGCAGCCTGACGATATCGACAGATTCAATGTGAAAAGCCCGGCATMTGCCGGGCTTTTTCATTTGGGCGGTGTACCGTTTTCTGCCAGAACATMGCCAACGAGATAAAGGGAGCCACCGATCAGAATGCGGGGTGGCGGGCCTTCGGGGTCGACGACCGAAGAAATAGCGTCCAGAGCATCGGTGACTGATGACATCGGTTCGGCCACAAGGCCGGCTTCATAGGCGGTATTGGCGAGAATGACCGGATCGATCATCGCTTCGCTACCGCGGATCGGCACACAATAGACCTTTTCCACCAATCCAGTGAAGGCCTTGAAATAACCGACCGGATCCTTGGTGTTGATCATGCCCGAGATCAGGAACAGCGGACGTGGCTGACGCTCTTCGAAATTCGCCATGGCCTCGGCGATCACCTCACCGGCGCCCGGATTGTGGCCTCCATCGATCCAGATTTCCGATTTCGCCGGCGCATGGCTCAACAGCCTGCCTTCCGTGAGTTTCTGCAGGCGGCCCGGCCATTCCACCGTTCCCATCGCTTTTTCCATCATCGGATCGGTGACCGTGAAGCCCGCAGCCTTGACGGCGCGAATGGCAGCAGCAGCGTTGGCATATTGATGACGGCCAGGAAGGCGCGGCAGGGGCAGGTCCGCCAGGCCGAATTCATCCTGATAGATCAGCCGGCCGTATTCCTCATGCGCCATGAAATCCTGGCCGAAGATGGCGCTCGGGCAGTTCAGCCGCTCGGCGGTCGACATCAGCATGTCAAGCGCCGCGTCATAGTCCTGATGGCCGATGACCACGGGACGACCGCGCTTCATGATGCCGGCCTTTTCGGCCGCGATGAGTTCCACCCGGTCGCCGAGATAGGGCTGGTGATCCAGCGAAATCGGCATGATGACCGAAACGGCGGGATCCTGAATGACATTGGTGGCATCGAAGCGTCCACCGAGGCCAACCTCGATGATCGCGGCATCGGCTGCCTGTTCGGAAAAAAGGATGAAAGTGACTGCCGTCAGGATTTCGAAGACGGTGATCTTCTGACCGCCATTGGCCTCGGCCACACGCCTTAAAGCTTCAGCGAAGACAGCGTCGTCGACCAGTTGCCCGCGCCCGCCCGCAACACCCATGCGGTAACGCTCATGCCAGTTGACGAGATGCGGAGAGGTATGGACGTGGACGCTATAACCGCCCGCTTCCAGCAGCGCGCGGCAGAAAGCTGTCGTCGAGCCCTTACCGTTGGTGCCGGCAACATGGATGACAGGCGGGAGATTGCGCTCGGGATTGCCGAGCGCCTCAAGAAGGCGCTGAATGCGGTCCAGGGACAGATCGTAGCCCTTGGGATGCAATCCCATGAGCTTTCCGATCTCCTGTGCCGCCTCACTCACCGCGACCTGGCCTCTGTCTGTCATCGGCCCGCCCTATCCTATCGGAACCGTGGCTCAGGCGCTCGCCGCCAGAGCAATCACGCCATTTGCATCATTTGCAGCCGAAACCGGCTTCTTGGTCAGGATCTTCAAGAGGCGCGCCAGCGTCTCGGGGATATCGTGACGCTTGACGACCATATCGACCACGCCGTGTTCCAGCAGATATTCCGATGTCTGGAAGCCTTCCGGGAGCTTTTCCCGCAGCGTCTGTTCGATGACGCGCTTGCCGGCAAAGCCGATTTCGGCGCCCGGCTCGGCCAGATGAATATCGCCGAGCATGGCGTAGGATGCGGTCACGCCGCCGGTGGTCGGATTGGTCAGAACCACGATATAGGGCTGGCCCGCTTCCTTCAGCATATCGACGGCAACCGTCGTGCGCGGAAGCTGCATCAACGAAAGGATGCCTTCCTGCATGCGCGCGCCGCCCGAAGCCGGGAACATGACAAGCGGGCACTTTTCAGCGATCGCGCGTTCGAAGGCTTTGACGATCGCTTCGCCGGCAGCCATCCCGAGCGAGCCACCGATGAAGTTGAATTCGTGAACGATCGCGACGAGCTTCAGACCCTTTACACTGCCGAGACCGGCGAGGATCGTATCCTCCTGCTCCGTTTTGAGGCGGCTGTCGCGCAGACGGTCGCTGTATTTCTTGGAATCGCGGAACTTCAGCGGGTCCTGGGCGACCTTCGGCTGCGGCAGGGCTTCATAGTCGCCATTGTCGAACAGGTCGGCAAGACGCGCCTTCGCCGGCATTTTCATGTGATAGCCGGAGGCGGGAATGACCCATTTATTGCCTTCGAGGTCTTTGTGAAAGACCATCTCGCCCGTTTCCGGGCACTTGATCCAGAGGTTCTCCGGCACTTCGCGACGGCCCAGCATGGAATTGATCCGCGGGCGAACGTAGTTAGTGATCCAGTTCAACTCGAATACTCCTGATTGACCAGTGCCAATGTGGGGAAACTATTCGGCAGCAACAAGGCGTGCCGATCGCGTTCCTGTGGAAAGACCGCGAACCAGCGTCGCAACGGCCTGAACCGTGTCCGCCGTCGCCTTTCCATCCGCCGTCAGGCTGGTGGCTACCTGATTGACGATTGCCGTGCCGACGACCACGCCATCGGCCGAGCCGCCGATGACCTTGGCATGTTCGGCCGTCTTGACGCCGAAACCGACGCAGACCGGCAGTTCGGTGTGCTGCTTGATACGCTTGACCGCACCCGAAACCAGCGACGGCTCCGGCAGGGCCGAACCGGTAATGCCGTTCATCGAGACATAATAGACGAAGCCCGACGTGTTTTTCAGAACGGTCGGCAGGCGTTTTTCGTCCGTCGTCGGCGTTGCCAGACGAATGAAATTGATGCCTTTCCTCAGCGCCGGGATGCAGAGTTCGTCATCCATTTCCGGCGGCAGGTCGACAACGATCAAGCCGTCGATACCGGAAGCAAGTGCATCATCAAGGAATTTTTCGACGCCGTAGACGTAGATCGGATTGTAGTAACCCATCATCACGATCGGCGTTGCGTCATTCGTCTTGCGGAAATCGGCAGCGAGCAGCAGCGTCTTCTGCAGCGTCTGGCCGCCTTTCAGCGCGCGCTGTCCAGCCAGTTGGATCGCCGGGCCATCGGCCATAGGGTCGGAGAAAGGCATGCCGAGCTCGATGACGTCGGCGCCGGCTTCCGGCAGTGCCTTCATGATGCCGAGCGAGGTCGCGTAGTCGGGATCGCCGCCCATGAAGTAGGTTACGAGCGCCGGGCGACCTTCTGCCTTCAGATCGGCAAAGCGTTTATCCATACGTGCGGTCATGTCTATTACAGTCCCATTCCCAGGATCTTGCCGACGGTGAAGATATCCTTATCGCCACGGCCAGAGAGGTTCATCAGGATGATCTCTTCCTTGCCCATAGTGGGCGCACGCTTGATGACTTCGGCAAGCGCATGCGAAGGCTCGAGCGCCGGGATGATGCCTTCGAGGCGCGTCAGCGTCTGGAAGGCTTCGAGCGCCTCGTGATCCATGATCGGCACGTATTCGGCGCGGCCGATATCGTTCAGCCACGAATGCTCCGGGCCGATGCCGGGGTAATCGAGGCCAGCCGAGATCGAATGGCCTTCCTTGATCTGCCCGTCATTGTCCTGCAGCAGATAGGTGCGGTTGCCGTGCAACACACCGGGCGAGCCGGCGGTGATCGAGGCGCAGTGCTCGTCGCCCTGCAGACCCTTGCCGCCGGCTTCGACGCCGACAATCTTCACACCCTCGTCATCGAGGAAGGGATGGAAGATGCCGATCGCATTCGAACCGCCGCCGACAGCAGCGATGACGAGATCCGGCAAACGGCCTTCAGCCTCAAGCATCTGCTGCTTGGCTTCCGTGCCGATCACGGCCTGGAAGTCACGCACCATTTCCGGATAGGGATGCGGGCCGGCAGCAGTGCCGATCAGGTAATAGGTATCGTCGACGTTGGTGACCCAGTCACGCAGCGCCTCGTTCATCGCATCCTTCAGCGTGCCGCTACCTGCCGTAACCGGCTTTACCTCAGCCCCCAGCAACTTCATGCGGAAAACATTCGGCGCCTGGCGCTCGACGTCGGTTGCGCCCATGTAGACGACACAAGGAAAGCCGAAACGGGCGGCAACGGTTGCCGATGCAACCCCGTGCTGACCGGCGCCGGTTTCAGCGATGATGCGCGTCTTACCCATGCGCTTGGCGAGCAGGATCTGGCCGATGCAATTGTTGATCTTGTGCGAGCCGGTATGGTTCAACTCTTCGCGCTTGAAATAGATCTTGGCGCCGCCGAGATGCTGCGTCAGGCGCTCTGCGAAATAGAGCGGGCTCGGACGGCMGATATAATGGGTACCGAGATGCTTCAGTTCCGCCTGGAATTCCGGGTCCTTCTTCGCTTTTTCCCACTCGTCCTGCAGCTCGAGGATCAGGGGCATCAGGGTTTCGGCCACGAAGCGGCCCCCGTAAATGCCAAAGCGTCCATCTTCATCCGGACCGGACCGGAAGGAATTCGGTTTAGGCGTCTGGTTCACTTTCAACTCCCTGAGGTCGTTTCAGGCAAACATGCCTCTTCGACCGCATCGAAAAACTCATCGATCATCGCTACGCTTTTCACACCCGGCGCACTCTCGACACCCGAGGCAGTATCGACACCCGGCGCCCTGGTGATTGCAAGTGCTTGCCCGACATTGGCCTTGTTGAGCCCACCGGAAAGCATGTAGTCGACACTGCCGTCAAGCCAGCTGAGCAGGCTCCAATCAAAGGAAACGCCGTTACCACCAGGCAGTTCAGAGCCTTTCGGCGGCTTGGCATCAAAGAGGAAACGGTCGGCGATGCCGATATAGGCTTCCACCCTTTTCAGGTCATCGGCGGTACGAACAGGCAATGCCTTGATGACAGGGAGGCCGTAGACCGCCTTGACGGTCAGCACCCGCTCCGGGCTTTCGCTGCCGTGCAACTGCAGCATATCGGGACGCAAAAGCGCAACGATTTCATCGAGATCGTCGTTACTCGGATCGACCACGACGGCAACGATCTTCGCCTTGCCGCGCGCCGGTTCGGCGAGCTTGCCGGCAATATCAGGCTCGACGTAACGAGGGCTCTTTTGAAAGAAGTTAAAGCCGAGATGCGTCGCGCCACGCTTCAATGCGCGTTCGATGGCCTCAGGCGTCTTCAAACCACAGATTTTGATATCCGGTCTCATGGCAGCGAAGTGACATGAAACGGGCAAAGAGTCGAGCCAATTTGCGATGCGGCCTAAATTTAAGGCGGCCGGATTTAATCGAAGTCTATGGCGTGCAACTGGCTGCCCTGGCGCTTCAGCCAGGACTTTGCCTCTTCCATATGGGGGCAAAGTTTCTTGCAGAGCGCCCAGAAGTGCGGGCCATGGTTCATTTCCTTCAGATGCGCCACTTCATGGGCGGCAAGGTAGTCGACCACCGAAGGCGGCGCCATGACGATACGCCAGGAGAAGCTCAGATTTCCCTCCGAAGAACAGGAGCCCCAGCGGCTGCGAGTATCCTTCATGGAGATGGAGCGGATCGGCGCCTTGATGGAGGCGGCATGCATGCGCGACAATCTTTCGAGATCGACGCGAGCTTCCTTCTTGAAAAAGGCAGCGATGCGGCGGCCGACATGTTCCGGCAGGCCGCTTACGCGAAGGACAGATCTGCCATCCACCACCACCGCTTCGGTCAGTCCGCGCAGGCTGCCGGTGTGCTCGATGCGATGTTTGATACCGCGGAAGAGAATTTCGCCGCCATGCCGCAGGTTCGTTTCGGTTGAGAATTTCGCAAGCTTGGTCAGCAGCCAGCCTTGATGACGATCGAGGAAGGCGTTGACTTCGCGGGCGGCAAGTCCCTTCGGGACCGTCATTTTCAGCGCCCGGCCGCCCGGCTCGATACGAAGCGTAATGCGGGTGGCGCGATCATGCTGCTTGATCGTCAAGGGCATCAGACGACCGGCAACATCGAGCGTCCGCGTTTCAGGCGGCGCCGGTTTTTTTGTCGGACGGCGGATCTTCAGAAGCGGAAACATAGGGATTTTCTATACGATTCGTCGGAAATCCGGGCAAAGAAAAACCGGCATCGAAAGCGATGCCGGCCATAGATTTTATGTGATCACGCTTTACGGCGTCTGGTACTCTGCGACCGGGCCATTATCCTCACGCCGGTTGTTCTTGCGCTCGCGCATGAAGCGATCGAATTCTTCCTGATCCTTGGCGCGACGAAGCTCGCGCAGGTAGGAATCGAATTCCTCACGCATTTCATCAAGCTTGCGGCGCTCTTCCTCCATGCGATCGAGCTCGGCCTTGCGCCAATCGTCAAAGGCGACGTTGCCCGTCGAGAAGTGCGGGCGGTGACGGCCATGCGAACGGCGGCAGCCTGCAAAGAAGCCATCCGTCGCCTGGTTGACGTCACGCTTGAAGCCGCGCAGCCGCTCGCCAAAGATGATGTAGGCAAGCATGGCCAGCCCCAGAGGCCAGAAAACCATGAAGCCGAGGATCATCAAGGCAACGGTAGCCGGAGTCCAATCCGGGCGAAGCAATGCTGACTGGTTCATCGTGCGGTATCCTCGCGTTCAGCACCCGACACTATGCCGAGTGCTGAAAAAACAGATGGTTACCGCTGAACCGGCCTTCAAGACGATTTGAGGTTAAATCGAACAAGGCCTTGAATCGATGACATTAAATCAGCGTTTTCTAACTCACGCCGATTTRCCGCCCTTTATGACGCGCTGAACCGGCGGTTTCTTCGCGCGGGAATGCTGGCGCGTGAAGTTGACGATGCGGGGCGCAATCTCGCGGCGGAAGCGCGATCCGTTGAAGACGCCGTAGTGGCCGACATCCGGCTGCAGGTAATGCATACGCATCTCCTCAGGGATATTCACGCATATGGTCTGGGCCGCCTCGGTCTGGCCAACACCCGAGATGTCGTCGTTCTCACCTTCGACCGTCAGCAATGCGACGTTGCGAATTGCGGCGRGATCGACGCGCTTGCCGCGATGCATGAGTTCGCCCTTCGGCAGCGCATGCTTCATGAAGACCTGTTCGACCGTCTGCAGGTAGAACTCCGCGGTCAGGTCCATGACCGCAAGGTATTCGTCGTAGAAATCGCGGTGCTTTTCCGGCTCGCCGTCGTTCTTCACGAGATGCATGAAGAATTCCTTGTGGGCGATCAGATGCCGGTCGAGGTTCATCGACATGAAGCCGGAGAGCTGCAGGAAACCCGGATAAACAGGACGCATGAAGCCTGGCTGCGGCCAGGGCACGTTCATGACGACGTTATCGGCAAACCATTCGAGCGGGCGCTCCTTGGCAAGCTTGTTGACGGCTGTCGGATTGATGCGGGTATCGATCGGCCCACCCATCAGCGTCATGGACGACGGCGCAAGCGGATCCTTGGCTTCTTCCATGATTGCGGCAGCGGCCAAGACCGGCACGGAAGGCTGACAGACGGCGATGACATGGGTGTCATGACCGAGGAAATGCAGCATCTCGATGACGTAGTCGATATAATCGGAAAGGTCGAAGGTACCCTCCGTCATCGGTACCATGCGCGCATCGATCCAGTCGGTGATGTAGATATCGGCGTTCGGCAGCAATGCCTCGACAGTACCCCGCAGGAGGGTCGCATAGTGGCCGGACATCGGCGCCACGATGAGGATGCGCGGATCGCCGCCGTGACCAGCCGGGACATCGCGCGAAAAATGCAGGAGGTTACAGAAGGATCGTGCCCAGACGATTTCCTCGCGTACCGCAACCTTCTTGCCGCCGATCGAGGTTTCGTTGAGCCCGAATTCCGGCTTGCCGTAACGGCGAGTCGTTCGCTCGAACATTTCGAGACTGGCTGAAATGGTGCGGCCCATCGGGGTCTGCGAGAAGGGGTTCAGCGGATTGGAGTAGGCGAACCGCATGATATCGGCCGCAGCACGGAACGGTGCCAAGGCTGCGTGGTTCAATTCATAAAGCTGGTAAAACATGAGGGGGCGCCACCTTTCTCTATCCGGCAAAGACKACGCTGATTGAAGGGCGCCGGACTCTTTCCGTTAACGCTGGCACATCAACGCAGGCTAACAGGTTTTTGTTGCACAGCAACATAACATTCGTCCTGCAAAGAAAAATGCCGGAAAATTGACCTCCGGCATTAGCTTGGCGCACAAAGTTTAAGCTTCCCTGCAGAAATGCCGTTAACGGTCCGCTACGAAGAGCTGTTTCTGGGTGCCGAGGCCTTCGATACCGAGTTCGACGACATCACCATCCTTCAGGAAGCGCGGCGGCTTCATGCCCATGCCGACGCCCGGAGGCGTGCCGGTCGAGATGACATCGCCAGGGTGCAGGGACATGAACTGGCTGAGATAAGACACGACGAAAGCCACGCCATAGACCATCGTCTTGGTGGAACCGTTCTGCATCGTCTGACCATTGACCTTGAGCCACATGTTGAGGTTCTGCGGATCGGCAATTTCATCCTTCGTGACGAGCCAGGGGCCGATCGGGCCGAAAGTGTCACAGGACTTGCCCTTGGTCCACTGGCCCGAACGCTCGCTCTGGAAGGCGCGCTCGGAAACGTCGTCGGAAACGCAGTAACCAGCGACGTAATCCAGCGCTTCGGCCTCGCTCACATATTTCGCGGTCTTGCCGATAACGACACCAAGTTCGACTTCCCAGTCGGTCTTTTCAGAACCACGCGGGATCAGCACATTGTCGTTGGGACCGACGATCGCCGAGGTCGCCTTCATGAAAATGACGGGTTCGGGCGGCACGGTCGCGCCGGTTTCGGCTGCATGGTCCGAGTAGTTCAGGCCGATGCAGATGAATTTGCCGGTGCCGGCAATACAGGCGCCGATGCGGCCGGGCGCCAGCTCCGGCAGGCTTTTCGGATCAAGGGCCGCAATCTTCGCAAGACCTGCCGGCGTGATTGCCTCGCCGCCGATATCGGCTACGTGAGCGGAAAGATCACGGATCTTGCCATCGGCATCGAGCAGAGCCGGCTTTTCGTGGCCCGCTTCTCCAACGCGCATCAGCTTCATGAATGTCCTCCTCAATGGAAAGCAGATGCGCCACCTATGAACGAATTATTCATCGGTGTCATTATGACTTGCCGCGGAAGCGGTACGCCCGCTTAGAAAATTTCCGCCAGCGACGGACCAACCGGGACGATGTGTGTCGGGTTGAGGCTCTCGATCGAATAGTACCCGCGCTTGATGTGATCGAAATTCACCGTCCCCGCGATGCCGGGCCAATCCAGCATCCGGCGGCAAAAAGCCTTGAGATTGGCGTAATCGGAAAGACGCCGAAGATTGCATTTGAAAAGGCCATGATAGGCGACATCGAAACGTACGAGCGTGACGAACAGGCGGATATCGKCTTCCGTCGGATGGTCGGCAAACAGGAAGCCGTGCCCTTCAAGCTGCGGTTCGATCCAGTCGAGGCAGCCAAAGACCTCGGCAAAAGCCTCCTCATAGGCAAGCTGGGTCGTCGCAAAGCCGGTGCGGTAAACACCGTTGTTCAATGACGGATAGATGCGATCGTTGAAAGCGTCTATCTCGGCCCGTCGAGCAAGGGGATAGAGATCGATGTCACCGTCGGCGAGATCGCCAAAACCATTATTCAGCATGCGCAGGATATCGGACGATTCGTTGTTGACGATTKTTTCGCGTTTCTTGTCCCACAATACCGGCACCGTGGCGCGTCCCGTGAAATCAGGATCCGCTTTCGTATAGATTTCATGGATGTAAGTGGCACCGTTCACCTCATCGGCGGTAGCTCCGGGATAATCTCCAAAACGCCAGCCCTGCTTGCTGAGCGCTGGTTCGACAATCGAAACCGAGATGACATTCTCAAGCCCCTTAAGCTTGCGGCCTATCAGCGTTCGCGAAGCCCAAGGGCAGATATAGGCGACATAGAGGTGGTAGCGGCCTGCTTCGGCGACAAAACCGCCCTCACCCGTCGCGCCTGCATTGCCGTCGGGTGTCACCCAATTGCGGAAGCTCGATATCTGGCGGACGAAGCCGCCCTTCTCATCCTTCGCCTGGACCGGTTGCCAGTCCTCGGTCCATTTGCCATTCACCAGCATCGCCGCATCTCCTGATCTATCGGATTTGAGGCTGCTTTACCGAGACTTCTTCGCGCGCGTAAGCCCAGTTTCTGGAAACAGATTGTACACTCGCTGCGATCAAAGGATGCTTGCCAAGCGAGCAGGCACGGAAATATCACTATGTGATCTCCGCTGTGGAATCCCCATCCATCGCCAACTTCCGGAAGCCAGCATGACAAAAACCAATAGCCGCGAATCCGAATATCCTGTCGATCCGATGTTTCTGGATCGCTGGTCACCACGCGCCTTCACAGGCGCGATCATCCAAGAAGCCGAGCTTCTGACACTGCTCGATGCGGCGCATTGGGCGCCATCCTCTGCAAACAACCAGCCATGGCGGTTTATCTACGCTCTGAAGGGTTCCGAGCACTGGGAGAAATTCGTTAGCCTGCTCAATGAATCCAATCAGGAATGGGCGAAGAACGCTTCGGCACTGATCTTTGTGGTCTCGCGCAGCTTCAACGGCGCCCGCGGCACCAGTGAAGAACGACCGAGCTACACGCACTCCTTCGATGCCGGGACCGCCTGGGGATACCTCGCTATCCAAGCCCGCATCTCCGGCTTCTATGCGCATGGCATGGGCGGCATCAAGCATGACGAGATCAAGGAAAAGCTTGACGTTCCCGACGGTTATCGCGTCGAAGCCGGCATTGCCGTCGGCCGTATCGCCGACAAGAGTGTTCTTTCAGAACGCAATCAGGAACGTGAATTCCCAAGCCAGCGCAAGCCGCTCTCCGAGATTGCCTCCAACGGCCATTTCGTCGGCAACGGATGATCGAAAACAAAAAAGCCCCGCGAGCCTGTTGGCTGCGGGGCTTATTGTGATCGGCTTCCGATCAGATATCGAGGTTTGCAACGCTCAGGGCGTTTTCCTGGATGAACTCGCGGCGTGGTTCGACTTCATCACCCATCAGGCGGGCAAACAGACCGTCGGCATCGGTCGCATCATTGACCTTGACCTGCAGCAGCGAGCGGACGTTCGGATCGAGCGTCGTTTCCCACAGCTGTTCGGCATTCATTTCGCCCAGACCCTTGTAACGCTGCATCGTCAGGCCTTTGCGGCCGCTGGCGAAAACCGCATCGAGCAGTGCGCGTGGACCGGAAATTTCCTGATCGCCGTCCCGTCGGCTGAGGGCCGGCGGAGTCTGATAGATTTCCTTCATACGCGGCGTGAGCTGGTCGATAAAACGGGCATCCTGCGAGCCGATCAGCGCCATATCGAGCACGATGACTTCCTTGACGCCGCGGACCATGCGCTCCAGACGGATACCCCCCTCGCTGGTGAGGCTGCCTTCCCAACCGCGCTCGGTTTCCTCGGCGATGATATCAAGCCGCCTGGCCACTTCGATCGCCAATTCCTGAGCGCGTTCGGCATTGCTGACCAGTTCGGCATTGAGCGCACCGGCTATAGCTGCCTGTTCGACGACCGCACGATTGTAACGCGAATGCAGATTGTCGAGCAGTGCGCGCAAGCGCAGGGCGTCGTGAATAACCTCGTTCAAATCCTGTCCAACGCGAACTTCGCCGCTGGCGAGCTTGAGTGCGGCATCATCCAGACCCTGACCGATCAAATAGTCTTCGAGTGCCTTTTCATTCTTGACGTACTGTATCGACTTGCCACGCGAGACCTTATAGAGCGGCGGCTGGGCGATATAGAGATGGCCGCGTTCGATCAGCTCCGGCATCTGGCGGAAGAAGAATGTGAGCAACAGCGTGCGAATGTGGGCGCCATCGACGTCTGCATCCGTCATGATGATGATCTTGTGGTACCGCAGCTTTTCAACGTTGAATTCGTCCTTGCCGATGCCGGTGCCGAGTGCGGTAATCAGCGTGCCGATTTCCTGACTCGACAGCATCTTGTCGAAGCGAGCGCGTTCGACATTCAGAATCTTGCCGCGCAGCGGCAGGATCGCCTGATTTTCGCGCGACCGCCCCTGTTTGGCCGAACCGCCTGCCGAGTCACCCTCGACGAGGAAAACTTCAGACTTGGCCGGATCACGCTCGGAGCAATCGGCCAGCTTGCCGGGCAGCGAAGCGATATCGAGCGCACCCTTGCGGCGCGTCAGCTCACGCGCCTTGCGGGCGGCTTCGCGTGCGGCGGCAGCTTCGACAACCTTGCCGACGAGAACCTTGGCCTCGCTCGGATGTTCCTCAAGCCAGGTGCCGAGGGCCTCATTGACGAGGCTTTCGACGACGGGACGGACCTCCGAAGAAACGAGCTTGTCCTTGGTCTGCGACGAGAACTTGGGATCCGGCACCTTGACCGAGAGCACGGCAGTCAGGCCTTCGCGGCAGTCGTCACCGGTGAACGTCACCTTTTCCCGCTTGGTGATGCCCGAAGTGTCGGCATAGGAGGTGATCTGGCGCGTCAGCGCAGCGCGGAAACCGGCCATATGCGTGCCGCCATCGCGCTGGGGAATGTTGTTGGTGAAGCAGAGCACATTCTCGTGGTAGCTGTCGTTCCACCACATGGCCACTTCGACGGTGATGCCATCCTTTTCGCCGCGGATCGCGACCGGCTTATCGACGAGCGGCTTCTTGGCGCGGTCGAGATAGGAGACGAAGGCCTCGAGGCCACCGTCATACATCATCTCTTCCTGCTTGATGTCGGAGTGACGCTTGTCGGTCAGCAGGATGCGGACACCGGAGTTGAGGAAGGCCAGCTCGCGCAGACGGTGCTCCAGTGTGCCATAGTCGAACTCCGTCATGGTGAAGGTGCCGGTGCTCGGCATGAAGCTCACTTCCGTGCCGGTCTCGTTTGGAGCCTCGCCCGTCACCTTCAGCGGAGCATCCGCGACGCCATGGGTGAAGCTCATCTCGTGGATCTTGCCCTGGCGGCGAATCTTCAGCTTCAGCCAGACGGAAAGCGCGTTGACGACCGAAACGCCGACGCCGTGCAGACCGCCTGAAACCTTATAGGAATTCTGGTCGAACTTACCGCCGGCATGCAGCTGGGTCATGATGACCTCGGCCGCCGAAACGCCTTCGCCAGTATGGATATCCGTCGGAATACCKCGGCCGTTATCCGTCACGGTCACCGAACCATCGGGATTGAGCGCGACGGTCACGATATCGGCATGGCCGGCCAGTGCTTCATCGATCGCGTTATCGACGACTTCGTAGACCATATGGTGAAGGCCGGAGCCATCATCGGTGTCGCCGATATACATGCCCGGGCGCTTGCGCACGGCATCAAGGCCCTTCAGGACCTTGATGGAATCTGCGCCATATTCGGTGTTTACGCCGTTTTCCGTCGCGGGTGCATCGGTCATTCTGTTGAGATTTTCCCTGTTGTCGTAAGCAACGGCGCGCCTTGCGAATCACCGGCTTTTTCAATGTCGAATATAGGTTTTTTGCAGCGAGTTCCCAATGGCAAGGCCCTAAAACAAGGCATAAATCAGGGGATTATGACGCTTTTCCGTCCCCTTTGCCGCCATTTTCAAGAAACGCGGATAGCCGGGCGATATCGGCGCTGTCAAGGTTGCGAATCCGCTTGGCAAGGCGATTGGCAAATTCGGTATATTCGGGCGGCAGGCCTGAAGTATCCACGATCACACGCGGATCGGAAGAGCCGGCAACGAGGAAGAGTTCCTCGGCCTCGTCCCAGATGATGTTGAAGTAACCAGCGATACGCTGCAGCAGGTCGAAACTCGGCACGCCGCGTTTTCCGTGCTCCAGTGCAGAGAGATAGGCCGGCGAAACATTCAGGGCGGCCGCCATCTGTTTCTGCGTCACGCCCTTACGGGCGCGCAGCTTGCGGACTGCCTCTGCAAACGGCGTCACGACATTTCCCCGGCGCGCCGGGAGAGGCGGATATAGAGCGCGCCCTCGCCACCATGATGTTGGGCCGCCGGCTCATAGGAAGAAATCAGAAACCGGAATTCCGGTTTGGAAAACCACAGCGGCACAGCGCGTTTCAAGGCGCCTTCACTGCCCATGGAGCTGCCCTTGCCGGTAATGACGAGGACGTGCCGCATGCCGCGCTCATGAGCCCGGATCAGGAAATCGAGCAGGAAGGAATGGGCTTCACTCTGCACCATGCCATGAAGGTCGATGCGCGCTTCGAGCGCCAGCTTTCCCTTGGCGATCTTGCGCTTGACCGGCCGCTCCAACGGATGGTGGACGCCCGATGGCTGTTTTGCAGGTACGTGTACTGCAGCTTGCTGGGGGACGGGTGAAGTCGTCTTCTGCTTTTCGGCCTTATCCCGCTCTACCGCCGCCTCGGCTTCCAGCAGGAAGGCGTCGAGCGCGGTCAGTTCATCCGTCTTTCCGGGCATGGGCCGGGTGCTGCGGGCAACCCTGCCCCAGAGAATTCTCTCGTCCGAGCTGAGCTTGCGGTCCTTCGCCATTAGCGGAACCTCGCAGCGGCAGCATTCGGAATGAGAATTGCAAAATCGGCATCGTTGCGCACCGTTCCTGCCAGTTCACCTGCAGCGTAACCCGAACCGGTAAAGATGTCGCCGCGTGCGGGGCCGACGATTGCTGAACCAGTGTCCAGCGCCAGCATCAGCCGTTGAAACGGCTTGCCGCCATCAAGATGCGTCAGGCTCTCAGAGCGGATGAAGAATGGAAAGCCGAAAGTATGGATCAGGCGATCGACGGCGAGCGAACGCCCCGCGATCAATGGCACCTTCGCCGCGGCGATCGGCCCCGTGCTCGGACTGTCCACCGGCGCTTCCCGGAAAAAGATATAGGAGCGGTTATGCCAAAGCGGTTCGTCGACCTGGTCCGGATGGGTGGCGAGCCAGGCGCGGATCGACTGCATGGAAATGTCCGCGCGATCAATTTCGCCACGGTCGATCAGCAGCTTACCGATAGCCGAAAAAGGGTGGCCGGCTTTTGCGGCGTAGGTGATGCGGTCGATCTTGCCGTCCGGATAACACAGGCGGGCGGCGCCCTGTACATGGACGAAGAAAAGATCGACCTTCGATTTCGCCCATGCAATCTCCAGACCGCGGCCCTCAAGGTAGCCCTGGTCGATGGCACGGCGATCCGGATAGTTGTCGATCAGACCATCACGCAGGCGTGCGAATGCATAAGAGCTGTCCAGCTCCGCGGGGCGGTTCTGATCGTCGAGGTCGATGAGATCGTCCGGGCGTCGATAAATCGGAAAACGGAAAGTCTCATCTGGCGTGCGGGAAACTTCGATTTCGGGTTCGTAGAAAGCGGTGACAAAACCACTGATGTCATCGGCCCGGACAATCCTGAATGGCTGACAATGCTTTTCGAAAAAGGCGCGCGCTTCCTTTGCCGAAGACGGATGAAATGTCTCCGCTTCCTCCAGCAACGGAAGGAGGTCGGCTGAAGTCAGCCCCAGCGACCCGGTGCGATAGGGTTTCGTTGCGGAAATATGCCGGCGACAGTCGGCCATGACTTTAAAAAGGCTGGAGGGATCATCATCCCCCCAGCCTTCCAATGCGTCGAAACTGACTGCCTGAAGGGCAAAGCCGGCCGCGTCACTCATGTTCCGATTCGGTCGCCACGAGTTTCCAGTTGGGATCGCGCGAGCGCGTATCGCGCGCGAAGGTCCAGAGATCGTTGACCTCGGCGACGTTCTCGGCGTCGCCGTCGATCAGCGCGTCGTTCTTGTCATAGGTGGCAGAGATTAACTGGCTGATGATGCGGATTGTGATCTGGGCCTCGCTGCCCTTGGTCTCGGCGTGAGTGATCTCCGCCTTGTCGATGCCGACGAAGGTGGACTTCATCTTCTCGCCCTTGTTTTCGCGATCGGTGATCGCCGCGTCGAAGCCGTCATAGACGTCACGGGAGAGAAGGTTCTTCAGGGTTTTCCGGTCACCATCCGCAAAGGCCATGACGATCATCTCGTAGGCCATGCGGGCGCCGTTCAGGAATTCCTTCGGATTGAAAGACGGATCGGACCTGTTGAGCGCGCGCAGAGATTCGTTCAGCGGCGTGCCGGCCGGCGCAAAAGCGTCAATTGCGGAGAAGCGCTCTTCCTCTTCGCCATTCGCATCGCGTCGCGGCAAGGTTACGACCTTGCCGGCATCGGCGGTATCGTTCTGCGCGGCGTCCCGTGGCGTATAGAGATCACGCGGCGGCTTCTCATTTCCCGTGCGGCGTCCAAGAACGGACCGGAGCTGAAAGAAAATCAGCACCGCCGCCACCAGAAAAAATAATGTAATGAAGTCGTTTGAACTCATATCCCGCCGCTATTCGCTGTTAACATCCCTGATTTCTACCCCCATATAGTCCGGCTACACGAATGATTCAAATCATGGCTGGTATCTTCGCCAGTGCCAAGAGGAGCCCGAGCACTCGGGATAGATAGATGCGCTTTTCCATGCTGCCGGTTTTCGTGCTGCTTCTGCCGCTTGCCGAGATCGCTGGCTTCGTGATTGTCGGCCGGGMGATCGGACTTGCGGCGACGCTGGCGCTTGTCGTGCTGGGCTTTGTCGTCGGCTCATTCCTCCTGCGACGGCAGGGCATCGGCATACTGCGACGCATGTCCGCCGAAGGCCGCACCGGCACCATGCCCGGACGCGAGTTGCTCGATCCGGCGATGAATGTTATCGCCTCGCTGCTCTTCATCATTCCGGGCTTTCTCTCCGATATTCTGGCGATCCTGCTCCTCATTCCGCAGGTTCGCAATCTGCTTTGGCGATCGATCGCCAAGCGCTTCGTTGTCGTCGGCACCGGTGGCACGGGATTCTCCGCGTCCTCGCGCCCGGATTCTCGAAGCCGGCCGGGCAAATCGAACGATTCAAAGGTGGTCGATCTCGATGAAGAGGACTATCATCGGGAACCGAACGGCAAGTCGCCCTGGTCCGGCAAAAAGCTCGGCGACTGATGCGGCGACGCATTAACCGCGGCGGAGGCCCAGGGTTGTAAGCCCATCCCCGAAATGTTAGATGGCGGCACCATCCAATGCCCCTCGAGGAAAATCCCATGGCAGACGACAACAACAGCAACGGTGCAGCGAGCCCGACCCTTTCGATCCTTGCCCAGTACGTCAAGGATCTCTCCTTCGAAAATCCGGGCGCCCCGCGCTCGCTTCAGGCCCGCGACAAGGCACCGGCGATCAACATCAATGTGAACGTCAATGCCAATCCGCTGTCCGATACGGATTTCGATGTCGTGCTTTCGCTGATCGCCGAAGCCAAGGAAGGCGACAAGACGGTATTCCATACCGAGCTCGTCTATGGCGGCGTCTTCCGCGTTGCCGGCTTCCCGCAGGAGCACATGCTGCCGGTTCTCTTCATCGAGTGCCCGCGGATGCTCTTCCCGTTCGCCCGTCAAATCATTGCCGACGTCACGCGCAATGGCGGCTTCCMGCCGCTGATGATCGATCCGATCGACTTCGCGCAGATGTTTGCGCAGCGCGTTGCCGAAGAGCAGACCCGTTCCAAGGTTCAGGCCGTTCCGAACTAAGCCGGTCTCACAGGCACTCAAATTCAAATGCCCGGGTTTTGCCCGGGCATTTTTGTTTTCAGTTGAGCTGATCGTATTTCGACCAGACCGCCTTCTGACCAAGCTTGGCGATCAGGGTGTCGTGGGCCTCGGCCTCCGCTTCGCTCAATCGCGGCGCCAGCGGCCGTGGCCGCTCGATGATGGCGGCGATCACAACCTCTTCCACCGAGACATCATCAGCGCGCTGTCTCGCGGGACCGGCAAGACCGAGTGCTGTCTGCCGGCCGCCGATCATCTCGATATAAACTTCGGCGAGAAGTTCGGAGTCGAGAAGGGCGCCGTGTTTCGTACGGTGCGAGTTGTCGATGCCATAACGACGGCAGAGAGCATCCAGCGAATTCGGACCCATCGGATGCTTGCGACGGGCAAGCGACAGGGTATCGATAACGCGATCCGGCAAGATTGGCGGCAAGCTGATCCTGGCTAGTTCGGAGTTGATGAAGCCCATATCGAAGGTAGCGTTGTGGGCGATCCATTTGCCATCGCCGAAGAATTCCAGGATCTGCTCGACGACATCGGCAAAAGGCGGCTTGTCCTTCAGGAATTCGTCTGTGATGCCATGAACGGCAAGCGCGTCAGGATGAACTTTCTGATCGCCCGGATTGACGAAAAGGTGGATCGTCCTTCCTGTCGGAAAATGATTGAAGAGTTCGATGCCGCCGATTTCGATGATGCGGTCCGTGCGGTTATCGAGGCCGGTGGTTTCCGTATCGAAAATGATCTCACGCATGCGGGGCTTCTTCCTTCGCTATCCGTCTTTTCAGGTCGGCGATGATCTCAGCCACCTGCTTTCTTGCCGCCTCAATTTCGTGGCTGGTATCCACGATATAGTCAGCTCGCCGGCGTTTTTCCGCATCGGGCGTCTGACGGGAGAGAATCATATTAAATTTCTCCTCCGTCATGTTCGGACGCGCAAGCACTCTTTCACGCTGAATCTGTGGATTGGCGCTGACGACGACGATGGCGTCGACCCTTTGCTCGGCGCCGGTTTCGAAAAGCAGGGGGATATCGAGCAGCACCATGTCCACGCCCGCCTGCTGCTGCCGGTCCAGGAATTCACTTTCGCGCTTGCGCACCAGCGGATGAACGATCTGTTCGAGCCGTTTGAAACCGTCAGGATTCTGCGCGAGCTGTCGGCCAAGTTCCTGACGGTCAACGGCACCGTTTTTCATCGTGCCGGGAAATGCGGCATCGACCAGGGGAGCTGCCTCGCCGGCATAGAGATCATGGACGACAGCATCGGAATCGTTGACCGCGACACCGGCTTCGGCAAAGAGCTTCGCCGTCGTCGACTTGCCCATTCCGATGGAGCCGGTGAGGCCGATCTTCAGCATCAGTGTTTTTCCATATCCGCGATGATCAGCGCGCGCAGCGTTTCATCGACGACCGGCCGTTTGCCAAACCATTTTTCAAACCCCGGCACGGCCTGATGCAGCAGCATACCGAGACCATCGACGATGGCGAAACCTTGTTCCTCCGCCTGGGCGAGGATCGGTGTTTTCAGCGGCACGTAGACAATGTCGGTGACCACGGCATCCGAGGCCAGCGGCGAGAAGTCGATCACGGGCGCTGCCTCGCCATCCATCCCGAGAGATGTGGTGTTGATGAACAGCCCCGCGCCTTTCATGACTTCACCAAGTGCGGCTGTGGGATGAGCATGGACCTTCGAACCGAAGCGATCGGCCAGTTCTCTCGCTCGCTCGACGGTGCGATTGACGACGTGGATTTCTCTGAAGCCACGGTCACGGACGGCCTGGATGACCGCACGGCTTGCGCCGCCGGCGCCGAAGACAACGACCTTATCATGACCGTCCCAGCCGGGGTGGCGTTCGTCGAGATTGGCGGTGAAACCGCGACCGTCGGTGTTGGTGGCAAGAAGTCTTCCGTCCTCCAKCCAAAGCGTATTCGATGCGCCGAGTTCGMCCGAGAGCTCGTCCGGCCGGTCGGCAAGTTTGAAGGCCAATTCCTTGTGAGGGATCGTGACGTTGCCGCCGACAAAACCGGCGCTGCCATCCCGCAAGGAAGTGATGAAATCCGCAAAGGCTTCCGGAGCGACCTCATGGGCTCGGTAGCTGCCAGGCAGATCGAGCGTTTTCAGCCAATGGCCATGGATCAATGGCGAGCGCGAGTGCTTGACGGGAAAGCCAGTGACAAACGCTTTCGGCCCATGTGTTTCACGTGAATCATCCATCGATCGCTTCCAGTTCCCGGAGTTTTGCAAGAAGGGGTAACATCGGCAGGCCGAGGATCGTGAAATAATCGCCGTCGATCTTCTCGAACAGCTGGATCCCCTCCCCCTCCAGCTGATAGGCACCGACACTCGCCAATGCCTTTGTACCGACGCGCTGCAGATGACGCGTGATGAAATCATCTGTCAGCGGGCGCATCGTCAGTACGGCATGTGCAACATGCCGCCACAAGACTTCTTCGTTCCGGACAATTGCGATTGCGCTGTTCAGGCGATGCGTCTTACCCGCGAGTACACGGAGATGATTGGCAGCATCAGCCATATCCTTCGGCTTGTGAAAGACCTGGGGACCGAGCGACATTGTCTGGTCCGAGCCGATGATTAGCGCGCCACTGAAGCGCCGGCTKACGTCGTTCGCCTTTGCTTCCGCGAGAACGAGTGCMACCTCATCCGGCGTTGCGCCCGATTTTTCCAGCCGAGCCTCGATTGCCCGTTCGTCGATTTGGGCGGCATGCGCTTCGAAAACCAGACCGGCATTTTCCATCAGCATCCGCCGGAACGGGCTCGACGATGCAAGAACGAGCTTCGGTGTCATTAATTCCTCGGCAGCGATTCAGTTGTTCAGCGCTTAACGCAGCTTCGGCCGCAGGGCAACGATGGCCGCTGCCGTTTCCTCTATCGAGCGTCGCGTCACGTCGATCATCGGCCAGTTATGCCGGGCGCAGAGGGAGCGCGCATATTTCAGCTCCTCCGAGATTGCCGCGCGATCGGTATAGTGCTCGCGGTCGAAACCGGGTGTCGTTCCGAGCAGACGATTTTCGCGAACTTGAGAAATACGGTCGGTGGTGGCGATCAAGCACACGACAAGAGGTTTGGTCGCAGTCAGCAAACCCTCCGGCAAAGGCACGCCATAGACGATCGGTATGTTCGCTGTCTTGATGCCGCGGTTTGCGAGATAGATGCTAGTCGGCGTTTTTGACGTACGACTGATGCCGACGATGACGACATCAGCCTCATTGTAATCCTCATGCACCTGACCGTCGTCATGATCCATGGTGAAGTTCAGGGCTTCGATACGGGCGAAGTATCCGGCGTTCATGACGTGCTGTGCGCCGACACGGCGCCTCGATGGCGCACCAAGATAGATCTGGAATKCACCAATGACCGGCTCCAGCACATTGACCGATGCCACGCCCATCTCTGCGCAACGCTCATCGATGAGGGTTGCGAGTTCCCGGTCAACGATTGTGTAGAGCACGATGCCGGGCTCATTGTCGATCGCCTGGAGGACCGGCATCAGCTGTTTGCGATTCCGGATCAGCGGATAGACATGTTCGATTGGCTGGCTGGACTTGAATTGCGCCGATGCAGCGCGGCCGGCAGAGATGAGAGTCTCTCCCGTTGAGTCAGAAATCAGATGCAGATGGAAGAAGTTCGTTCTGTTCTCCACGCTATTTTCCGTCACCTGTTGAAAAGACTGGATGGCGAAGAGCTAATGGGCCGGGGTGGACCGAGGCAAGGGAAAACCTGCCTCCTTATCCACATTCGGGTTTTTGCGATGTCATATCTTCGATGCTTGTGGATGACGGGGACGATATCGATATGTCCTACATTCATCCACAGTCTATCCACAGAGTGGGTTTCAAACCGGTGTCGACGAAGCCTCTGGAATCTTTTCAGGATTCGAATTTTCCATAGTTTTTGAAACGATAGGCGATTTTTTATTCGAGTTGTTCCGGGCTGCGTGACAATTGGCGTCGGCGGTGGATGGATTTTAATCCTTGATAGACACCGACTCTAAGAAATAGAAACCTTTTAAAATATCTTTGATTTTTTATAGGGAAGAAGCGCTTGAGCGAAACGCGCCGGAAAATTATGCGGGTTCTCGATGGTGAGACCCTCACGCCCCCTCCCCTCTGGTTGATGAGGCAGGCAGGTCGTTATCTGCCGGAATACAGGCAAACACGCGCCAAGGCAGGAAGTTTCCTCGATCTCTGTTATTCGCCCGACTATGCGGTGGAGGTCACGCTTCAGCCGATACGGCGCTATGGCTTTGACGCAGCCATCTTGTTTTCCGATATCCTGGTCATCCCTGATGCGATGAAGCGCAATGTGCGCTTTACCGAAGGGCATGGTCCGGAAATGGATCCGATCGATGAGACAGGCATCGCCGGACTGGATGGAGAATATGTCGTCGATTATCTGCAGCCAGTCCTGGAGACGGTGAAGCGTCTGAGGGACGAGCTTCCTCCAGAGACGACGCTCCTCGGCTTCTGTGGCGCTCCCTGGACGGTTGCGACCTATATGATTGCCGGTCACGGCACCCCGGACCAGGCGCCTGCCCGTCTGTTCGCCTACAAGCATCCGCGCGCGTTCGAGCATTTGTTGATGCTGCTTGCCGATGTCTCCGCCGACTATCTCGTGGCGCAGATCGATGCCGGCGCCGATGCAGTCCAGATCTTCGATTCCTGGGCCGGCGTTCTTGGCGAGAGGGAATTCGAAGCCTTTGCTATCCGTCCGGTTGCCCGCATGATTGCTTCGATCAAGGCGCAGCGACCGCAAGCGCGGATCATCGCCTTTGCCAAAGGTGCCGGCTACCAGCTGAAGACCTATCGGCAGAAGACGGGCGCAGATGCGATCGGGCTCGATTGGTCGGTCCCGCTTGCCTTTGCGGCCGAGCTGCAGAAGGACGGACCGGTTCAAGGCAATCTCGATCCGATGCGTGTCGTGGCGGGCGGCCGTTCGCTTGAGGATGGTATCGATGATATTCTTCAGGCGCTTGGAAACGGGCCGCTGATCTTCAATCTCGGTCATGGCATTACGCCACAGGCGGACCCGGAGAATGTGCGCCTGCTTGTCGAGCGCGTGCGTGGCGCTGGGGTTGCGTGATGGAAAAGCAGACGGATCAAAAACCGGGTGCCTATGCCCGCCGGCGTGCCCATTTTGCGCTCGCCTTTTTCGCTCTTCTTGCAGTCGGCCTCTTCGTCTGGAACCCCGACAATCTCTATCTCTGGATCAAGGCGCTGCATATCATCGCCGTGATCTCGTGGATGGCCGGGCTTTTCTACATGCCCCGCCTTTTCATCTACCACACGGATGCAGAACCCGGTTCGATTCAATCCGAGACCTTCAAGGTGATGGAACGCCGGTTGCTCAAGATCATCATGAACCCGGCGATGATGCTGACCTGGATCTTGGGCCTTTATCTTGCCTGGTCGGTTTATGATTTCCAGGGCGGGTGGCTGCATGCAAAGATCGGACTGGTTGTTCTCCTGACAATCGTGCATGTCTTTTTCAGCAGGGCTGTGCTGGCCTTCGAGCGGGATGAAAACCGTCGTTCGGCGCGTTACTGGCGCTTCATGAATGAAGCGCCAACGGCCCTGATGATCCTCATCGTCATCCTGGTGGTGGTGAAGCCTTTTTGAAGCCCAGGAGTTGCTGAAGTTAAATTTCAGTCATTTTAAGCAGCCCCCTTGCGGGCGGGGTTCTGACTCGCTATTTTCCGGCCACCTCATCTTCGTGGCATGTGTGTAGAGTTCAGTCGCCTGCGAGCCCTTTCGCAGTACCGAAAACGACCCAACATCGCCTTTCCCCTTATAAAATAACGAGTATTGGTCACTTCATGGCTGAAATGAAGCTTCAGGAACTTAAGAGTAAATCCCCGACGGATCTTCTGGCTTTCGCCGAATCGCTCGAGGTCGAGAATGCGAGCACGATGCGCAAGCAGGAGCTCATGTTTGCAATCCTCAAGGTTCTTGCCAGCCAGGACATCGAAATCATCGGCGAAGGCGTCGTTGAAGTCCTGCAGGATGGTTTCGGGTTCCTGCGCTCGGCAAATGCTAACTATCTTCCCGGTCCTGACGATATCTACATCTCCCCGTCCCAGATCCGCCGCTTCTCGCTGAAGACCGGCGATACTGTCGAGGGTCCGATCCGCGGTCCGAAAGAGGGCGAACGTTATTTTGCGCTCCTGAAGGTCAACACAATCAACTTCGACGATCCGGAAAAGATCCGTCACAAGGTTCACTTCGACAATCYGACGCCGCTCTATCCGAACGAGCGCTTCAAGATGGAACTGGATGTCCCGACCACCAAGGATCTTTCGCCTCGCGTGATCGATCTCGTGGCGCCTCTCGGCAAGGGCCAGCGCGGCCTGATCGTTGCTCCGCCGCGTACGGGCAAAACGGTTCTCTTGCAGAACATCGCTCACTCAATTACCGCGAACCATCCGGAATGCTATCTGATTGTTCTATTGATCGATGAACGCCCGGAAGAAGTCACGGACATGCAGCGGTCGGTCCGCGGCGAAGTCATTTCTTCCACATTCGACGAGCCGGCCGTCCGCCACGTTCAGGTCGCCGAGATGGTGATCGAAAAGGCTAAGCGGCTCGTGGAACATGGCCGCGATGTTGTCATCCTGCTCGACTCGATCACGCGCCTTGGCAGAGCCTACAATACGGTCGTACCTTCTTCTGGCAAGGTTCTGACCGGTGGTGTTGACGCAAATGCGCTGCAGCGCCCGAAGCGCTTCTTCGGTGCGGCACGTAACATCGAAGAAGGTGGTTCACTGACCATCATTGCGACGGCTCTGATCGACACCGGCAGCCGTATGGACGAAGTCATCTTCGAAGAGTTCAAGGGTACCGGCAACTCGGAAATCGTTCTTGATMGTAAGGTCGCGGACAAGCGTATCTTCCCGGCAATGGATATTCTCAAGTCCGGCACACGTAAGGAAKACCTGCTGGTTCCCCGTCAGGATCTGCAGAAGATCTTCGTTCTCCGTCGTATCCTTGCCCCGATGGGCACGACCGATGCGATCGAATTCCTTATCGACAAGCTGAAGCAGACGAAGAATAATGGTGACTTCTTCGAGTCGATGAATACCTGATTATTAGCCGGATTCTTCGGATCGAGGCTGGTGAGTCGTTCGTGCGACCGCCAGCCTTTTCTGTTTTGAATTGATTCGGAAACGAACCGATAGGCCGCACACAATATGGAAATGTGGAACGACACCATATTCGCTCTCTCCAGCGGTGCTCCTCCGTCAGGCGTATCTGTCGTTCGTGTCAGTGGAGCACAGAGCCAGGAAATCCTTCAGAGACTGATCGGGGAGATCCCGTCACCGCGAAATGCTGCTTATCGAACGATTCGGACTCGGAACGGTTTGCCGATCGACGCCGGACTGGTCCTTTTCTTTCCTGGTCCAGCTTCTTTCACCGGTGAAGACTCTGTGGAATTCCAGATACATGGTTCAAGAGCGGTCATATCGGCTCTCTTGGGCGAATTGGCAACATTTCCCGGGACCCGGCTAGCAATGGAAGGCGAGTTTAGTCGTCGCGCATTCGAAAACGGCAAGCTTGATCTTGTTGAAGTCGAAGGTTTAGCGGACCTAATCGCGGCCGAGACCGAAATGCAGCGTCGTTTGGCGCTCGAGCAGAGCTTAGGTGGTTTGTCGCGCCTATACGATTCGTGGGCGGAACGAATTACGCGCTCTCGCGCTCTGATCGAAGCGGAACTTGATTTTCCGGACGAGGATGACATCCCCGGATCTGTTTCCGACCAGGTCTGGGCGTCGTTAATGGAGCTGCGCGGGCAGATAGAGAATCATGTTTCCCATGCCGCAGTAGGAGAGATTGTCCGCGACGGTTTTAAGATTGTCATTGCGGGCGCCCCAAATGCAGGCAAGTCCAGCTTGATGAACTGGTTTGCTCAACGGGACGTGGCAATCGTCACTGATATCGCCGGTACGACACGCGATGTGCTCCATGTTGATATCAATCTGAACGGCTATCTGGTGAGGCTCTACGACACCGCGGGGTTACGAGAGACAGCCGATATCGTCGAGCAGGAAGGCGTCAGGAGAGCACATGTTGCGTTGGGCAATGCCGATCTCGTCGTCTTTTTGGCGGATATGGGATCTCCATCGCCGATAGATCCTTCCGACTTGGAGCGAGCATCGTCGCATGTTATTGTCGGCACCAAGCGAGACCTATATCCTTCCGCTGCCTTATATGACCTTCAAATTTCGACAGTGACGGGTGACGGCCTACTCGAGCTTCGGAGCTTTGTTTCTTCCTTCATCGAGCAGAAGTTCGGAGGATTGTCTTTGTCTGTACCCACCAGGCAGCGACACAGAAATTCGCTCTTTGAATGTTTGAGTGCTTTGTCGATGGCGATTGATCAGACGGGCCAGAGCTTGGAGATCAGAGCGGAGTCTTTAAGACTTGCAGGCGATCATCTGGGGCGTATTACCGGACGGGTTGACGTTGAGGATCTTCTTGGCGTGATCTTCTCGGAATTCTGTGTCGGAAAATGATTCACGTGGAACAATATTCGTCGAGGTCGCGAATAGTTTCACGTGAAACCTTTTGTGGAGTTGCGCATGAGCGCCAATAATTTTGATGTGATAGTAATCGGCGGTGGTCACGCTGGATCCGAAGCAGCTGCGGCTGCGGCGCGGATGGGTGCAAAAACCGCTTTGATCACGCATCGACGCGATACGATAGGTGTCATGTCCTGCAACCCGGCCATTGGCGGTCTGGGTAAGGGACATCTGGTTCGTGAGATCGACGCCATGGATGGCCTTATGGGCCGAATCGCTGATGCTGCCGGCATTCAATTCCGGATGCTGAATAAGAAAAAGGGTGCAGCGGTTCGCGGTCCACGCACGCAGGCGGATCGAAAGCTCTACCGCCTGGCGATGCTGGAGGCGATTGAATCCATCGCGAACCTTGAAGTTGTCGAGGGCGATGCGTTCGATCTCGATGTGAAGGAAAATCGAGTCGCTGGCGTAATAATGCAGGATGGGAGGCTCTTCTCGAGCCCTTCGGTTGTCATTACCACAGGAACGTTTCTGCGGGGCCTGATCCATATCGGAAGTGAAAAGACTCCCGCAGGCCGCACTGGAGAGCCGCCTTCGACTGGACTTTCAGCGACACTTGGTCGATTGGGCCTGAAGTTGGGTCGACTGAAGACCGGAACTCCTGCGCGGCTAAGTGGAAAGACGATCGATTGGGATTCGGTCGGGCGCCAGGCGGCGGATGAGGAACTGGTCCCCTTTTCTTTCATGACGGATCGCATTGTGAATCCGCAGGTCGAGTGCGGCGTGACGCGGACGACCGAGGCAACGCATCGTATCATCGTCGAGAATCTGCAAAAATCGGCGATGTATTCAGGGCAGATCGAAGGTGTTGGCCCTCGTTATTGCCCTTCKATTGAGGACAAGCTTGTTAAGTTTGGGGAGAGAGACGGTCATCAGATATTCCTGGAGCCAGAGGGGCTGGATGACGATACCGTTTACCCGAACGGGATTTCTACCTCGCTTCCCGCCGACGTGCAGGCGGCGTTCATCCATACAATTCCCGGCCTCGAACGCGTAGAGATTCTGCACCCCGGCTACGCCATTGAATATGACCACGTTGATCCGCGGGAGCTGTCGGCCACATTGGAGGTCAAGAAGCTTCCGGGTCTTTTTCTGGCCGGCCAGATTAATGGGACAACGGGCTACGAGGAAGCTGGTGCGCAAGGGCTCGCGGCTGGCCTTAACGCGGCACTTTCGAGCAGCAACTCAGCGCCCTTTGTCTTCAGTCGCACCAACTCCTATATCGGTGTGATGATTGATGATCTGACATCGCGCGGTGTTACGGAACCGTATCGAATGTTCACTTCACGCGCGGAATATCGGTTGACTCTTCGCGCAGACAACGCCGATGCACGGCTTACGCCGGTTGCACTTGAGCTTGGATGTATTTCCGCTGAGCGAAACAAGCGGTTTACCGACTATCGGGAGATGCTCGATAGCGGCCGGTCGCTGCTTCAGTCGTTGGCGGTGACGCCTACCGAAGCCCGCAAAGCTGGTCTTAATCTAAACCTGGATGGTCAGCGCCGTAGCGCCTATGAACTTCTTTCCTACCCCGAGTATGGCCTGGGGGACCTGGTCAGAGTGTGGAACGACCTAGGCTCTTTCTCCAAAAGGGTGGCGGAAGCACTAGAGATTGAGGCGAGCTACTCGGTTTATATGGATCGCCAGGCAACTGCTATCGAGATACAACGTCGAGACGAGAATCGATTGATCCCCGATGGCTTTGATTACAGCACACTATCGGGACTTTCAAACGAGCTGAAAAACAAGCTTGGCGCCCAAAAGCCTTCGAATATCGCGCAAGCTATGAAAGTGGATGGCATGACGCCAGCGGCAATTTCCCTCTTGTTGGTGCATATTCGTCGTCGCCCGGACGGCGGTAAGCATGTTGCGTAGTGACTGCACGGTTTGAGAGTCGGCTGGAATGGAATTAAACGGATTGCGTGTTTCACGTGAAACACAGGAACGGCTACAGCATTTCGCTGATCTCTTCACGAAATGGGCCAAGGCGATCAACCTTGTGGCTCCATCGACCATGGGGGATATGTGGAGCCGGCATATCTCAGATAGTGCTCAGATATTCCAAATCTCCCCTCACCCTCAAAACTGGGTCGATCTTGGAAGCGGCGGTGGCTTTCCCGGCATAATTACGGCGATCTTTCTGGCTGAGCAGCAGGGTGGCTGGGTCCATATGGTGGAAAGCAATAATAAGAAGGCAGCATTTCTGCGAACCGCTCTGCGAGAAACCGGCGCACGAGGCGAGGTGCATGCGATCAGAATCGAGGATGCAGCAGCGGCAATACCCGCTTGCGATGCCATTTCCGCCCGTGCACTGGCTGATCTCGATAAGCTGATCGAATATGCTGCGCCCTGGATGGTCGGTAAGGAAAATACCCGCGCTTTTTTTCACAAAGGGCGGGATTACCAGAGGGAAACCCAGAAAGCGCGTGGTCGCTGGGTCTTCGATCTGCTAGAACATAATAGCGCTGTTGAGCAAGATTCTGTAATTCTCGAAATATCGAAGCTCCAGCGCTTGTTTTAACAAATTGGATAATGCGGCAATGGCTGGCGAACGTAATCGGATTATCACCATAGCAAATCAAAAAGGTGGCGTGGGGAAAACGACCACCGCGATCAATTTGGCCACCGCTCTCGCTGCCATCGGCGAGCGGGTTCTAATTATCGATTTGGACCCACAAGGCAATGCAAGCACTGGTTTGGGAATCGACCGCCGCAATCGTAAGCTTTCCTCTTATGATTTGATGGTGGGGGAAGCTGGTGTCGCTCAGACCGCGCTTGAAACGGCTGTTCCTAATCTTTTCATCATTCCGTCGACGATGGATCTGCTCGGTGTCGAGATGGAAATCTCCCAGGACAGCGATCGCGTCTTCAAGCTCAGGAAGGCATTGTCTTCCTCTGAAGCTCTGGCCTTTTCTTATATTCTTCTCGACTGCCCACCTTCGTTCAATCTCTTGACGATGAACGCCATGGCGGCAGCTCATTCTGTGCTGGTGCCGTTGCAGTGCGAGTTCTTCGCGCTTGAAGGCTTGAGCCAGCTTCTGGAGACCGTTAATCAGGTCCGTCGAACAGTCAATCCGCAGTTGGATATCCAGGGCATTGTGTTGACGATGTTCGACGCTCGCAACAATCTGGCGCAGCAGGTCGTCAACGATGTTCGGACCCACCTTGGTGAGAAGGTGTATCACACGCTCATCCCGCGGAATGTCCGTGTCTCCGAAGCACCCTCATATGGTAAACCGRCAATTCTCTACGATCTTAAATGCGCCGGTAGCCAAGCCTATCTGCAGCTTGCATCCGAAGTTATCCAGCGGGAGCGGCAAAGACTGGCAGCTTGAAAGAGTGTATGACACAGTAGGCGAGTTTAGACATGAATGACGATACATCAAAAAGACGGCTGGGCCGCGGTCTCGCAGCCCTTATAGGCGAAATGGATCAGCCAGTCGCTGCTGAAACAGATCGGCCGTCGGTGAGCGCCGACCGGATGATCCCGATCGAGTTCGTCACTCGCAACCCTCGCAACCCTCGCCGTTTCTTTGATGATTCCGAACTTCACGACCTCGCGAGTTCGATCCGCCAGCACGGAATCGTGCAGCCGATCGTCGTTAGGACACTCGCCCGGGATCGTTACGAAATCATTGCCGGCGAAAGACGTTGGCGTGCCGCCCAGCTTGCAGGTTTGATCGAAATCCCTGTCATTATCAGGGACGTGGATGATAAGACGGCGCTGGAAATCGCGATTGTTGAGAATGTCCAGCGTTCCGATCTCAACGCACTTGAAGAGGCGCTCGGCTATGAGCAGCTGATAGCCGAGTATGGATACACCCAAAACGATCTCGGCGAAATCATCGGCAAGAGCCGAAGCCATGTCGCTAATTCCCTGCGCCTGCTGAAACTGCCGGAACCTGTCCGTGATATGCTGGCCGCTGGCAGCCTTTCGGCGGGTCATGCCCGCGCACTGGTTTCGACGTCGGATCCCTCCGCATTGGCGCGTACAATCGTCTCCAAGGGCATGTCAGTACGCGATGCTGAGAAGCTTGCGCAGAACGACATCAAAGCCCAGTCGGAGCCGCAGGTATCCGTTCAGAAGAACCAGAAGGATTCCGATACGTTGGCTTTAGAGCGTACGCTATCGGATACGCTTGGGCTTGATGTCTCCATCAATCACAAAGCCAGCGGCGGGCAGATCCGGATTTCTTATAAGTCCCTGGAGCAGCTCGAGGAAGTCTGCCGGCTTCTTGAACGGCGCTGATCAGGCCTGGGGGCGCCTTCCAGATTGCAGCGTCGTGGAGAGCAGCGTCTGCAGGGCGATGCTATCCTCCAGCATTTGGCGTTGTCTCGTTTGCAGTACGGCTGCCTGCAGACGTTTTGTTTCACGAGAAATGGCGTCTGCGCTCCAGGTTTTTAGCGCCTGTTCTATGATCGGCTTGCGACGGAAATGAAGATGCCTGCCCAAGGCCTGCATGATTTGCGCTGCCGGCAATCTTTTCTCATCCATCTCCGCGCGCATTGTGTCGAGAAGCTGGAATTGTCGAAGGCAAGCTTGAAGAACCAGAAAAACCGAGGTTTTGGAACTGGTGATCTTCTGCATCGCGTGTAGGAAGTTATTGCTATTGCCGCTCAATATCGCGTCGACTGCATCATCGACCGAAATTGCGCTGGCGTCACCGATTATTTCGGTAACGTGATGATCTTCAATCGTTCCCATGCCGCGGCAATAGAGAGCCAGTTTGCGAATCTCATTTCTGGACGCGATTCTGTCGCCGCCAATCAGCATGACGAGGGCCTGCCTGGCAGCCGGCGTAATGCCCAGTCCTTCAGGGGCGAGCTCACTGTCTATCAGCGCGTTCAACGCGCGGCCGTCGTCAGCGTAGCAGGGGATGGCGACGGCGATGCGGGCAGCTTCGACCGCCTTGCGCAAGGCCGATCCCTTCTTCAGGTCACTTGCTTCAACGATGATGCTGGCGGCCTCGAGCGAAGCACCTGATAGAAATGAGATAGCGTCGACGAGGTATTTCTCGTTTGCAGCACCCCTCACCCATATCAGCTTTTCACCGCCGAAAAGACCCATGGACTGGGCTTCATCGACCAGCCGTCCGGGCTCTTTCTGGAGATCGCCGACATCGAGCTTGGTAACGGAAAAGGGATCATTCTGATCGATTCCCGTTTTTCCAGCAATCATGCCCGCGCGCTCAGAAACAAGCCCGCGGTCTGGGCCATAGATCAGATAAATGCGATACTGGCGTGAGGATCTCTGCAGAAACCCTTCGAACTCATGGGATTTGATTTCCGCCACGCCACCGCTCCCCTAGCGGCTGAGCGCAGCAGCGAGGTCCGCTCCCACGAATTCGGCCGCCTGATTGGCGGCGCGATTTTCGGCATCGCGGATGGCGCGCTGCTTTGCAAATTCCTGACTTGGAAAGTCTACCAGGGCCGTCGCTTCGCGTCTGCCAGCCTTGATCACCTGATCGTCTTTGGTGGTGCGCAAAGTGTAGCTTACCGAAACAGTCGCACGGCCTGCGCGAGACGTATCCGAGGACTGAACAAGCAAAGTATCGGCAACGTAGGACGAAACCTGCATATCAACCATGTAATCGGGCTTGTCCGGTTCACCAGCACCGCGTGAAGCCAGGAAGATCAGATGGTTGCGAACTTCCTGTCCGACGCGCGTACCTGCTTCGGAAAAGCCAACGGAGCCGAGCTTCTCGTTAACCCCGGTGTTTTCGGAATAGAGTGGCCGAACCTGGCAGGCGGAAACGAACGCCGTGGACACAAGGATCGTGACGATGCCGGCGCGGCGCGCAAGCTTGCGGGCGAAATCAGACGACAATGTTTACAATCCTCTGTGGAACCACGATGATCTTCTTCGGTGCCTGACCGTTCAGGACATTCTTCACCGCGTCCAATTCCAGCACGGCTTCGGTGACGGCATTTTGATCTGCGTCGCGAGAAATTGTCAATTCGGCGCGCTTCTTGCCGTTGATCTGGACGGGCAGGATCACGTCGTTCTCCACGACGAGCGATTCGTCGTAGTCCGGCCAGGCCGCGTGGGCGATAAGATCCTTGTTGCCAAGGGTCAACCAGCATTCTTCGGCCAGATGTGGCGTCATGGGCGCAACGAGCTGGATCAGGATCTCGGCCGCGTTTCGGATGGCAGCCCGATAGCCTGCGTCGCCCTCCCCGGCTGCAACCTTCGTCAGCGGGCCTCCCAGCGCGTTGACCAGTTCGTAGATGCGAGCGACCGCTTTATTAAACCAGAGCCTGTCGTAGTCGTTCTGCACCGCCTTCAGCGTCTTGTGGGCGAGTTGCGAGATCGCCAGCGCTTCGCCTTCCTGTGCCGGCTTGGGTTCGACGGTGGACAGCGCCTCCGCCGCTTCCGACACCAGGCGCCAGAGGCGCTGCGTGAAGCGATGAGCGCCCTCCACGCCGGCTTCGGACCAGATGACGTCACGATCGGGCGGGGAGTCCGACAGAACGAAGAAACGCGCGGTATCGGCGCCGTATGAGGCGATGATATCGTCGGGGTCTACAACGTTCTTCTTCGACTTCGACATCTTTTCGATCGAGCCGATTGCGATTTCTTCGCCGCCTTCCAGCAGATAGGCGCAGCGCTTCCCGTCGATCTCCTCGATGCGAATGTCGGCAGGCGAAATCCATTCGCGGTGCATGCCGGCACCGCGGCTGTAGGTTTCGTGGACCACCATGCCCTGCGTGAAGAGGCCCTTGAACGGCTCCTTGACGTCTACATGGCCGGTCTCGCGCATCGCGCGGGTGAAGAAACGTGAATAGAGCAGGTGCAGGATCGCGTGTTCGATACCGCCGATATATTGGTCGACGGGCAGCCAGCGGTTGGCCGCAGCCGGATCTGTCGGCTGCTTCTCCCAAGGTGCCGTGAAGCGGGTGAAATACCAGCTCGAATCGACGAAGGTGTCCATCGTATCCGTCTCGCGGCGCGCATCCTTGCCGCATTGCGGGCAGGCGACGTGCCGCCAGGTCGGGTGGCGGTCCAGCGGGTTGCCAGGCTGATCGAAAGTCACATCCTGCGGCAGCTTAACCGGCAGGTCCTTCTTCGGAACCGGTATGACGCCGCAATCATCGCAATGGATGACCGGGATGGGGCAACCCCAGTAACGCTGCCGGGAAATGCCCCAGTCGCGCAGGCGGAAATTGACCCTGCGTTCGCCTTGTGGCGCATTGCCAAGCAAGGAGGAAGACAGCTTGTCGGCAACGGCCTGGAAGGCTTCGTCCGTCGTCTTGCCATCGAGGAAGCGCGAGTTGATCATCACGCCCTCGCCGTCATAGGCGGTATCGCCGACGGTGAAACTTGCGGCATCGCTATCCCTGGGCATGACAACCGGAACGACCGGCAGGCCATATTTGCGAGCGAAATCCAGATCCCGCTGGTCGCCGGAGGGGCAACCGAAGATGGCGCCCGTGCCGTAATCCATCAGAACGAAGTTGGCGACATAGACCGGCAGCTCCCAGGAAGCATCCAGCGGATGCTTGACGCGGATACCGGTATCCATGCCCTTCTTTTCGGCCGTCTCAAGGGCGGCAAGAGAGGTACCGGCGCGGCGGCATTCTTCACAGAAGGCTTCGATATCGGGATTCTTGCCCGCTATTTCCTTGGCAAGCGGATGGTCGGCAGCGATCGCCAAGAAGGACGCGCCGAACAGCGTATCCGGGCGCGTTGTATAGACTATGACCTCGGTTTCGCCTGCGGGGGCGGTTTCCGGAACGATTTCCCAGCGGATCGTCAGACCTTCGGAGCGACCGATCCAGTTCTTCTGCATCAGGCGTACTWTTTCCGGCCATTGGTCGAGCGTGTCGAGCGCGTCCAGCAGGTCCTGGCTGAAATCGGTGATCTTGAAGAACCACTGCGTCAGCTCGCGCTGTTCGACCAGCGCGCCGGAACGCCAGCCCCGGCCGTCGATGACCTGTTCATTGGCGAGAACGGTGTTGTCGACCGGATCCCAATTCACCTTGGACTGCTTGCGGTAGACGAGGCCCTTTTCCAGGAAGTCCAGGAAAAGGTGCTGCTGCTGCTGATAGTATTCGACATCGCAGGTCGCGAATTCGCGCGACCAATCCAGCGACAAACCCATCGCCTTCAGCTGCGCTTTCATCGAGCCGATGTTCTGATAGGTCCAGGATGCGGGGTGGACGCCGCGCTCCATAGCCGCATTTTCTGCCGGCATGCCAAAAGCGTCCCAACCCATCGGATGGAGGACGTTGTAGCCACGGGCGCGCTTGTAGCGCGCCACGACGTCGCCCATGGCGTAGTTGCGGACATGGCCCATGTGGATGCGGCCCGACGGATAAGGGAACATCTCTAGGACGTAATATTTCTCGCGCGGATCGGAGTTGTCGGTCTCGAAGACCTTTTCCTCGTTCCATTTCTGCTGCCAGCGGGGCTCAGCATCGCGCGGATTGTAACGTTCGGTGGCCATGTATCAGAATTTCCGGAAAATCAGGGGAGGTTGGTCGAGACCTTCACCATGAAACCACACAAGCGTCAAGTTTTGCGGGCGCTTCATGCGTTCGATCTCGGCTTTGAGGCGATTTTGCAGAGAGAAGTCTTGGCAAGGCTACGGCAGCCCAGTAGTGCATGCCGATGGATTTAGCCTGATGTCGGGACAAAGCGATGGAACTTCAAGAGCGATTGAACGAAGTATGGTCTAAGGTCGGTGCTGCGGAGCGGGATGCGGGTCGTCAGGCGCACACAGTGCAGCTCGTGGCAGTATCTAAGACCTTCGAGGCAGACACCATTCGCCTGGCAATCGAAGCCGKCCAGCGCATCTTCGGAGAAAACCGTGTTCAGGAAAGCCAGGGAAAATGGCMGGAGCTGAAGGCGGAAACGCCCGGCATCGAGCTGCACCTCATCGGCCCGCTTCAGTCCAACAAGGCTGCCGAAGCGGTCGCGCTCTTCGACGTCATCGAGACCATTGACCGTGAGAAGATTGCGCGTGCCATTGCCGAGGAAATGAAGCGGCAGGGCAAGGCGCTGCGTCTCTATGTACAGGTCAATACCGGCCTGGAGCCACAGAAGGCCGGCATAGTACCAGAGGATACAGCGACTTTCGTAAACTTCTGTCGCGATGAGCTCGGTCTTATCATCGAGGGGCTGATGTGTATTCCGCCGGCGGAAGAGAATCCCGGCCCGCATTTCGCCTTGCTCACCAAGCTTGCCGAAAAAAGTGGCGTGAAAAAGCTTTCGATGGGCATGTCCGGCGATTACGAAACTGCCATCGCGTTCGGCGCCACCAGCGTGCGCGTCGGCTCGGCGATTTTCGGAGCACGTTAACGAATAGCGGAAATACGCTCTTCGAATCAGAGGATCACTCATGATTGGGATGGGGTATCCAGCGGCCGTTGTTTGGAAAGCGATAATATTCATTAATATGAAAAAAGTTTAAGCCGGTGGTTTCCCTGGTTAACGCGCTATCACGCGACGGTCGCAAAAATCCCATAAGCTACTTAAATCATTGCGTAATTTTTGTCGATCCTCTTGGCTTTTCCAAAGTTCGTCGAGCGCTGCCGCAAGCCCTAACGAGAGCTTAAATTAAATTTTCCGCAAAGCTAATTGAGGAATTATTAACTATGTTGGGCGCAACCATTCGTTAACGGCAATGACCCGGCTCTCTCGGGTTTTGCATGAAGCGTCGCCGTTACCGGACTCGTCCGGATGACCCCTTTCACTTTGATTGCGGAAAACGGAACATGACAAGCATCCTTACCAACAACGCTGCTATGGCAGCGCTGCAGACCTTGCGCGGCGTAAATGACAGCCTCAAGGATACCCAGGGCCGAGTCTCCTCGGGCTATCGCATCGACAAAGCTGCTGACAACGCTGCCTATTGGTCCATCGCGACGACCATGCGTTCGGACAACAAGGCCCTCTCGGCCGTTTCCGACGCCCTCGGCCTCGGCGCTGCCAAGGTCGATACGGCCTACACCGCCATGGACAACGCCATCGACGTCGTCAGCGAAATCAAGTCCAAGATCGTCGCCGCTACAGAAAAGGGCGTCGACAAGACCAAGATCCAGGAAGAAATCGACCAGCTGCAGGAACAGCTGGTGAGCATTGCTCAGTCGGCCTCCTTCTCCGGTGAAAACTGGGTTGCCGGCGCTTCGGGCACAAAGAGCGTCGTCTCCTCCTTCGTCCGTGACGGTTCCAATGCCGTTTCGGTCAAGATGACGGACTATGTTCTCAATGCAGGTACGCTCGGTAACGTGCTGTTCGGCATGAACAGCAACGGAACGATCCAGACGACCAGCGGCATTATCGGCACCGCATTCAACGGCACCTATGGTAACGTCACCATCGTCATGCCGTCGATTTACGCACTCGACATCACCACCTTCACTCAGGGCCAGCTCGATGGAGCGCTTTCCGGCGTCGAACTCGTGCTTCAGGCCATGACGAATGCGGGCTCGCAGCTCGGCTCGATTTCGACCCGAATTCAGTTGCAGGAAACCTTCGTCAGCGCTCTGGGTGACTCGATCGACTCCGGTGTCGGTCGCCTCGTCGACGCCGACATGGAAGAAGAGTCGTCCAAGCTCTCCGCCCTGCAGACGCAACAGCAGCTTGCGATCCAGTCACTCTCGATCGCCAATTCCTCGGCACAGAACATTCTCTCGCTCTTCCGCAGCTAACAGCGCGCAGGAGAAAGGCAACAAAAAACCCCGCCAGTGGCGGGGTTTATTCGTTTCGGGAGCAGACGATCTCAGAACTGGTCGTCTTCGTCCTCATCCTTGGGGGCCGAGCGCAGCGAGCTCAGCTTGCGGAAGACGGCATCGGCGTCGATTTCCTTTTCTTCCTCACGCTCGTAGCTCGGCGTCAGACGCTCGGTTTCCTGAGCGGATTGCAGCGTTGCTCCGAGTTCGGCAGCTGTCGGCAGCGGACGGCCCTTGGACGCCTTTTCCACCTCCATGTCGAGATCGATCTGGCTGCAGAGGCCGAGCGTGACGGGATCCATCGGGGCCAGGTTTGCCGAATTCCAATGGGTGCGCTCGCGGATCTGCTCAATCGTCGACTTGGTGGTGCCGACGAGACGCGAGATCTGGGCATCCTTCAGTTCCGGATGGTTGCGAACCAGCCAGAGAATGGCGTTCGGGCGGTCCTGACGCTTGGAAACCGGCGTATAGCGCGGGCCACGGCGCTTGGATTCCGGCACGCGGACCTTCGGTTCGGAAAGCTTCAGCTTGTAGTTCGGGTTGCCTTCGGCGCGGGCAATCTCATCGCGGGAAAGCTGGCCGGTGGCGATCGGGTCGAGGCCCTTGATGCCCTGCGCGGCTTCGCCATCGGCAATCGCCTTGACTTCGAGCGGATGCAGTTTGCAGAACTGAGCGATCTGGTCGAAAGACAGGGCTGTATTGTCGACGAGCCAGATGGCAGTCGCCTTCGGCATGAGCAGCTGTTGAGCCATGGATATAGTCCTTCTATCGTCCGCGCCGGTCGCGGTCCGTGGATTGTCACCACAATGTCCGGGAAATATGGCGCTATATAACCGCACTGTCGCAGAATTGCAATTCTTCAGAAATGAAATGACCTTTGTCTAATTGCCGTCATCAGACTACCTGATATGAATTGCGCAATTCGAGTCCCGGCCGCTTCGAAACGATCGGCCGTCGCATAGCCTTGTGAGGAGGAGTTCCCATGTCGGAGAAGATCTATCCGGTTTCCAAACCGGTAAAGACCCGTGCGCTGATCGATCAGGCCAAGTACGAGCAATGGTACGAGGAAAGCATTGAAAACCCCGACAAGTTCTGGGGCAAACACGGCAAGCGGATCGACTGGTTCAAGCCTTATACCAAGGTCAAGAACACATCCTTCACCGGCAAGGTCTCGATCAAATGGTTCGAAGACGGCCAGACCAATGTTTCCTACAACTGTATCGACCGTCACCTGAAGACGAACGGCAATCAAACTGCCATCATTTTCGAGGGCGACAACCCCTATATCGACAAGAAGATCACCTATAACGAGCTTTACGAGCACGTCTGCCGCATGGCGAACGTGCTGAAGAAGCATGGCGTCAAGAAGGGTGATCGGGTCACCATCTATATGCCGATGATCCCGGAAGCGGCCTATGCGATGCTCGCCTGCGCCCGCATCGGCGCGGTCCATTCCGTCGTCTTCGGCGGCTTCTCGCCGGAAGCGCTTGCGGGGCGTATCGTCGACTGCGAGTCTACTTTCGTCATCACCTGCGACGAAGGCATTCGCGGCGGCAAGCCGGTCCCGCTGAAAGACAATACGGATACCGCCATCCACATAGCAGCCCGCCAGCATGTGACGGTCAGCAAGGTCCTCGTCGTGCGCCGTACCGGCGGCAAAACGGGTTGGGCGCCGGGTCGCGACCTCTGGCACCATCAGGAAATCGCCACGGTGAAAGCCGAATGCCCGCCGGTGAAGATGAAGGCGGAAGATCCGCTCTTCATCCTCTATACCTCGGGCTCGACGGGTAAGCCGAAGGGTGTCCTGCACACGACGGGTGGTTATCTCGTCTATGCGGCAATGACCCATGAATATGTCTTCGACTACCATCCCGGCGATATCTACTGGTGCACGGCCGACGTCGGCTGGGTGACAGGTCACTCCTATATCGTCTATGGACCGCTCGCGAACTGTGCCACCACGCTGATGTTCGAAGGTGTGCCTAACTTTCCGGATCAAGGCCGCTTCTGGGAAATCATCGACAAGCATAAGGTCAATATCTTCTACACGGCACCGACGGCGATCCGCTCGCTCATGGGCGCCRGCGACCACTTCGTCACTCGCTCTTCGCGCGAGAGCCTTCGCCTGCTCGGCACCGTCGGCGAGCCGATCAATCCGGAAGCCTGGGAATGGTATTATAATGTCGTTGGGGACAAGCGATCCCCAGTCATCGATACCTGGTGGCAAACGGAAACCGGTGGCCACATGATCACGCCGCTGCCGGGCGCCACCGACCTGAAGCCCGGTTCGGCCACGAAGCCCTTCTTCGGCGTCAAGCCACAGCTTGTCGATAATGAGGGCAAGGTGCTCGAAGGTGCGGCTGACGGCAATCTCTGCATTACCGATAGCTGGCCGGGCCAGATGCGTACGGTTTACGGCGACCACGAGCGTTTCATCCAGACCTACTTCTCCACCTATAAGGGCAAGTATTTCACGGGTGATGGCTGCCGCCGCGACGAGGACGGATATTATTGGATCACCGGCCGCGTCGATGACGTTCTGAACGTTTCCGGCCATCGCCTGGGTACGGCGGAAGTCGAATCCGCCCTCGTCTCGCATAATCTCGTCTCGGAGGCCGCCGTCGTCGGCTATCCGCACCCGATCAAGGGCCAGGGCATCTATTGTTATGTTACGCTGATGGCCGGCAATGAGGGCACGGATGAACTGCGCCAGCAGCTCGTCAAACATGTGCGCGCGGAAATCGGCCCGATCGCAGCGCCCGACAAGATTCAGTTCGCGCCGGGGCTGCCGAAGACCCGTTCGGGCAAGATCATGCGGCGTATCCTGCGCAAGATCGCCGAGGATGATTTCGGCTCGCTTGGCGATACATCGACGCTCGCCGATCCGGCTGTCGTCGAAGACCTGATCGCCAACCGGCAGAACAAGGCCACCGCCTGAGTTAGAGGGCCGCTTCGGAAACGGAGCGGCCTTATTCTTCCGCGCAGGCAAGCTGCGGTTTACGACCGCCATCATAGGCGCGGACCAACCCTTCCGTCAGCAGGTCCTGTGCGGGGTTGCGCCCGTCCATCAATGTGACATTGGCGAGGATACGTCCGAAATATTTGTCGCCGCTGATCTCGGTCAATTTGATGTCGGCGATGCCTGATGTCATTTCTTCCAGAGCATGGTGCGCGTCGATGCCAGCTTTTCTGATCTCAGGGCATTTAGAATGCATTTCGGGCGCGTCGATGCCGCGGATGCGGACGTAGACTTCCATCGTCTGCTGTGGCCAGGGCGTTGCAGCGACCAGCAGCGTGTCTCCATCGACGATCCGGATAATCCTAGCCGAAACCGGCCCGTCGATCTCATCCCGCGCGGCGAAAGCCGGCACGGCGCCAATAAACAGTAGAAGAATCGGAATTAACTTGCACATGAAAGGAATAAATTCCGTTCATGCCGMGAAGTCAATAGGAATATTTACTTAGAAGTCGATTGCGCGCCCGTTGATTTCATAGTCGCCGAAACGTGAGGGTTCCGCGCCTCCCCGTCCACCGATCTCCGGCGGCAGTTCGGCAAGCTTAGCATTCTTGCGGCGTTCTTCGGCCTCGGCCAGGGCCCGTCGGGCAGGAGGAGAAAGCATCTTACGCGGCGGTTCGGAACCTTCAGGCGCCGGGGTTTCCACATTATCGTTATCGGCCGTCTGCATGCTGCACTCCCGCCTGAAAATATTGAAAATGGCTGGCGAATAACCAAATCATAGTGCGTCGGCGGCAGGATTTAAAGCAGCGCGCCGCAATCAAGGAGATGGAGACCTCTGATGAACCTCGTGCGTACTGCCATGTTGCTTGCCTTCATGACGGCGCTTTTCATGTTTGTAGGCTTTTTGATCGGTGGCCGAGGCGGCATGATGATCGCCTTTCTCATCGCTGCAGGCATGAATTTCTTCTCCTACTGGAATGCCGACCGGATGGTGTTGTCGGCCTATCGGGCTCAGGAGGTCGATGAGTGCAACGCCCCGGAATTCTACCGTATCGTGCGCGATCTCGCCCGTAATGCCGGCCTGCCAATGCCGAAGGTTTATCTCTATGACAGCCCTCAGCCGAATGCCTTTGCGACAGGCCGCAATCCGGAGAATGCCGCAGTTGCCGCTTCGACTGGCCTGCTCTCGGCCCTCTCCCCGCAAGAGGTTGCGGGCGTGATGGCGCATGAGCTCGCCCACGTCCAGAACCGCGATACGCTGACCATGACGATCACCGCCACGCTTGCCGGCGCGATCTCGATGCTCGGTAATTTCGCCTTCTTCTTTGGAGGCAATCGCGAAAACAACAACAATCCCCTGGGCTTCGTCGGCGTACTCGTCGCGATGATCGTTGCACCGCTTGCCGCCATGCTGGTGCAGATGGCGATCAGCCGGACGCGTGAATATTCGGCGGACAGGCGCGGCGCTGAAATCTGCGGCAACCCGCTGTGGCTGGCTTCCGCGCTCGGGAAGATCGCCCGCGGGGCGGCACATGTGCCGAACTATGATGCGGAGCGCAATCCGGCCACCGCACACATGTTCATCATCAATCCGCTTTCCGGCGAGCGCATGGACAACCTGTTCTCGACCCATCCGAACACTGAAAATCGTATCGCCGCCCTGCAGGAAATGGCGCAGGGAGGCTTCGACGTCTCGACGCCGCCGGTTCGCGCTGCTAATCCGACACGCAAATCGCGGTCGGTTCCGAATACGKGTTCCGGCGGCGGTGACTCGCAACCACCGAAGGGTCCGTGGTCTTGAATTCAGACGGCAAGAAGAAGCCAGCTCACAAACATAAACCTTCCGCAGAACGCTCGGCGTCGGCGCCGGTAAAACCCGGCCTGCCGGCGCGGGCCACTGCCGCCAAGATCCTTGCCGCCGTAGTCGACAAGAAATTGCCGCTCGATGGAGCGCTGGATCACGAACATGGAAATCCKGCTTACAAGGCGCTCATTGAAAGCGATCGTGCGCTGGTGCGCGCCATTCTGAACACCACACTCAGGCATCTGCCGCGCATCGATGCGGCCATTGCTTCGCTGCTCGAAACGCCGCTGCCAGAAGGTGCGCGCGCTTTGCATCATGTGCTTGCCGTCGGTGCTGCGCAGATTCTCTATCTCGACGTTCCCGATCATTCGGCCGTCGACCTTGCGGTCGAACAGGCCAATCAGGATCCGCGTAACCGCCGTTTCGCCAAGCTCGTCAATGCGATCCTGCGCCGTCTCGGCCGCGAGAAGGAGCAAATCCTTGCGGAGATTGCAGACATTCCGCCGATGCCATCCTGGTTTATCGAGCGGCTCACCAAGGCCTATGGGCGAGAAGCGGCGCTTGCCATTTCCGAATCGCAGCTCGAGCCCGCTGCCATCGATCTCACCGTGAAATCCGATGCTGCTGGCTGGGCGGAACGGCTGAATGGCGTCGTTCTTCCGACCGGCGGCGTGCGACTTGCCGCTTTCGAAGGCAGCATTCCTTCGCTCGCCGGTTTTGAAGATGGCGAATGGTGGGTTCAGGATGCCGCTGCCTGCATCCCTGCAAAGCTCTTCGGGGATCTCACCGGCAAACGGGTTGCCGATCTCTGCGCTGCGCCGGGCGGCAAGACCGCCCAGCTCATCCTTGCCGGCGGCAGAGTGACGGCAATCGACCAATCGGAAAACCGATTGAAGCGTTTGCGCTCCAATCTGGAACGGCTTGGCCTCGAAGCGGAAACGATTGCGGTGGATCTTACAAAATTTGAACCGTCCGAGCGTTTCGACGCGATCCTTCTCGACGCGCCCTGCTCATCGACGGGCACGACCCGCCGGCATCCCGATGTGCTCTGGACGAAAGGGGCCGAGGATATCACCAAGCTGGCTGCGCTGCAGGAACGTCTCCTGCGCCATGCGGTAACGTTGCTGAACCCCGGCGGATTGCTCGTCTTCTCCAATTGCTCGCTTGATCCGCAGGAAGGCGAGGAGGTCGTGGCGCGCGTTCTCGAAGATGTGAACGGCGTTGAACGTGTTCCGATCGATGCCGGAAAATGGCCTGATATGCGCCAGGCCATTACACCGGCGGGCGAGTTCCGCACGCTCCCTACAATGCTGGATATGCCTGATGGTTTTGCGTCGGGCCTGGACGGCTTCTACGCGGCGGTGCTCAGACGCATCTGAATGCTATTATATTCTTATTTCATCACAAAATAATACATCGTGGCTGGTGAAATCGCTTTTGATTCATCTATTCTTAACCACGAGGGTCAATAGACAATTGATATGCAGTCCGGTCGGCGTCTTGCGAGCATGTATGTTCGKGAAGCTTGGCGGCGCGGTACGCGCCGTGCCGCACTTCTGCGCTTGCGTTTCTTCCGCCATGCCATATCTGCGCCGGAACGCCTGATCGTCGCGCCGACGGATCTGAGAGGCGTCGATTCACACGTTGCCGAAGAAATCATGGATGGCCGGTTTCCGCTTGCCGGGCGTATGTTGGAAACCGGCGGGAAGTCCCCCTTCACGCTGACGCTTCCGTCGCGCGCTTTCGCGGTCAGGCTCCATAGCTTCGGCTGGCTGCGGCATATGCGAGCCAACAAGAGCGAGCGCGGTTCGGCTGTTGCCCGCGTGATCGTCGATAGTTGGCTCTCGATCCATGGGGGCCGCATCGAAGGCATCGCATGGGAAACCGACGTCGTCTCGCAGCGCGTCATTGCCTGGCTGGCGCACTCTCCGGTCGTCCTGCAGAATGCCGATCGTGGTTTCTATCGCCGCTTCATGAAGTCGCTCGCCTTTCATATCGGTTATCTGCGCCGCATGGCGCCCTATTCGACTGGTGAAGTCCGCTTCCGGCTCCGCATCGCGCTCGCGACGGCCTCTGTCGCCATGCCGGTGCGTGCCTCGACAGTGCGGCGGGCAGCTCAAGCACTCGACCGCGAATTCGATAACCAGATTCTGCCTGACGGAGGTCATATCTCCCGCAACCCGCGCATCGGGCTGGAACTGTTGCTTGACCTGCTGCCGCTCCGGCAGACCTATGTCAATCTCGGCCACGATCTGCCGCAGAAGCTGATTTCGGGCATCGACCGCATGTATCCTGCCCTGCGCTTCTTCCGGCATCAGGACGGCGATCTGTCGCTTTTCAACGGCGCCACCTCGACGCTGGCGGACGAACTGATGTCCGTGCTGCGATATGACGAGACCGCGGGCCAACCTTTCAAAGCGCTGCCGCATTCACGTTACCAGCGGCTTGCGGCCGGCAAGACAGTGATCATCGCCGATACCGGACCGCCCTCGCCCGGCTGCTTCAGAACAGCCCACGCAGGCAGTCTCTCCTTTGAAATGTCCTCCGGTCGCTACCGTTTCATCGTCAATTCAGGATCGCCAAAATTTGCCGGCCAGCGCTATGTCCAGATGGCCCGCACCACAGCCGCCCATTCCACCGTGGTTCTGAACGATACGTCCTCGAGCCGGTTTTCTCCCTCGGCCTTTTTGGCCCATATGATGACGGAGCCGGTGGAAACGGTCATCGCCGCGCGCGTGGAAACCGAGGATGGCCGTGAAGGCATCAAGGCTAGCCATGACGGCTATCTCGATGTTTTCGGCGTCGTTCATGAGCGGGAGCTGACACTGAATGCCGCCGGTTCCATCGTGACCGGCATGGACCGCTTCGTAGCTGATGACCGGTATCACAGCGAAGGTCCGCTGCGGGCGGTTGCCCGCTTCCACATCCACCCCGCCATCGTGCCGCGGCAGAACGATACGGAATCGGTGCTGCTGACGGCGCCGGATGGCGAAAGCTGGCTGTTTTCCTCTCCTGGCAATGAAGTGCTGATCGCGGAAGATATCTTCTTCGCCGATAGCGCCGGCATCAGCAGCTCGGACCAGATCGAGATAGACTTCGATCTGGCGGAGAAACCCGAAATTCGCTGGTTTTTATCGCGCAAGGGATAGAGCATTTCTGTTTTTCTTTGAATTACGGAAATCGTCTATCTCTTTGTCTTCATGCAATTCCATACGCAAAACCGCTACACAGTTTTGCTGGAATTGCTTGGTGACTGTTTGCGCCGGCTCCAAGCTGTGCTAACGCGGCCTCATCAAACATCCCTTGCCCGGATGTCTCCCGCGAAGCCCGAACGGAGAAGGTTCATGGCCGTCATTTCCAAGAAAATCCCTGCCCCTGACAAGGTCGAGATCAAGACCGCGCTGCTCTCTGTCTTCGACAAGGCCGGCATCATCGAACTTGCCCGCGCGCTTTCGGTGCGTGGCGTGCGCCTGCTGTCGACCGGCGGCACCTACAAGGCTATCGCGGCAGAAGGTCTTGCCGTGACCGATGTTTCCGAAGTGACGCAGTTTCCGGAAATCATGGATGGCCGCGTGAAGACCCTGCATCCCAAGGTGCATGGAGGCCTCTTGGCGATCCGCGACGATGCCGAACACCAGGAAGCCATGAAGACCCATGGGATCGACGGCATCGACCTGTTGGTCGTCAATCTCTATCCTTTCGAGGATGTGCGTGCGGCTGGCGGTGACTATCCGACGACGGTGGAGAATATCGATATCGGCGGCCCTGCAATGATCCGCGCTTCGGCGAAAAACCATGCCTATGTCACCGTCATTACCGACCCGGCAGACTATGCCGAGTTGACCGAGCAACTGTCGGCCGATGCCGGCAAGACGGTCTATGCCTTCCGTCAGCGCATGGCGGCCAAAGCCTATGCCCGCACCGCTGCCTATGACGCTGTCATCTCCAACTGGTTTGCCGAAGCGCTTTCCATTGATACGCCGCGCCACCGCACCATTGGTGGGGTCCTGAAGGAAGAAATGCGCTACGGTGAAAACCCGCACCAGAAGGCCGCCTTCTACGTGACGGGCGAAAAGCGTCCGGGCGTTTCGACAGCTGCCCTGCTGCAGGGCAAGCAGCTTTCTTATAACAACATCAACGATACCGATGCGGCCTATGAGCTCGTTGCCGAGTTCCTGCCGGAGAAGTCGCCGGCCTGTGCCATCATCAAGCACGCCAACCCCTGTGGTGTCGCGACCGGTTCGACGCTTCTGGAAGCCTACAAGCGTGCGCTTGCCTGCGATTCCGTTTCCGCTTTCGGCGGCATCATCGCGCTGAACCAGACGCTCGATGCAGCGACGGCTGAAGAAATCATCAAGCTCTTCACTGAGGTCATCATCGCCCCTGACGTCACCGAGGAAGCCAAGGCGATCGTCGCCCGCAAGCCGAACCTGCGCCTGCTCTCGGCCGGCGGCCTGCCGGATGCGCGTGCGGCCGGCATCACTGCCAAGACCGTTTCCGGCGGCCTGCTCGTCCAGAGCCGCGACAACGGCATGGTCGAGGATCTGGAACTGAAAATCGTCACCAAACGTGCCCCGACTGCCCAGGAGCTCGAAGACATGAAGTTCGCCTTCAAGGTCGGCAAGCATGTGAAGTCGAATGCCGTGGTCTATGCCAAGGGCGGCCAGACGGCAGGTATCGGCGCCGGTCAGATGAGCCGCGTCGATTCCGCCCGCATCGCGGCGCTCAAAGCTGAGGAAGCGGCCAAGGCGCTCGGCCTCGCCGTTCCGATGACGCATGGTTCGGCCGTCGCCTCCGAGGCTTTCCTGCCTTTCGCTGATGGCCTGCTGTCGATGATTGCCGCCGGCGCCACCGCCGTAATCCAGCCGGGCGGCTCGATGCGCGACCAGGAAGTCATCGATGCAGCAAACGAACACAATGTCGCGATGGTCTTTACCGGCATGCGCCATTTCCGCCACTGAAGCGAAGTAGCTGATACACCCCGGCCTCGCGGCCGGRGAATCCCCTAGGCGCGGTCCGCCGGATAAGGTGTCCGGACCAGCAGCACCAGGCCGCCGGCCAGGAACAGGATCAGCGTCGACATGCCGAGATGCGCTGATCCGGTCAAATAAGTCACGATCGAAAACAGCAGCGTCGCCATGAAGCTTGTGGCGCGGCCGGAGAGAGCATAGATGCCGAAATAGCGGCCGGCTTCCTCGATGCTGACGCTGCGGGCCAGATAGGAGCGCGACGAGGCCTGCACCGGTCCAAAGGCAAGGCCGATCAGCAGGCCGTAGAGGATGTAGGCCTTTTCCGCAGCCGTGCCGAATAGCCCGCCACTATCGGCAGCTGAAAGCGGCATCAATCCGAAGAAGGTGTAGCCGGGGCCGGTGGAGATGATGCCGATCGTGGCCAGCAACAGCATAGTGAGGCTGATGATGACGGTCGTCTTCGAGCCGATGCTCTTGTCGATGCGACCCGCAATCAGGCAGCCGAGGATCGCGACGATGTTGAGGACGATGCCGTAGATGCCGATCTCGATCGTCGCCCAGCCGAACATGCCTGCCGCGAAGGCGCCGCCGAGGATCAGCAGGCCGTTGACGCCATCCTGATAGATCATTCGGGCGATGAGGAAAGTCCGGATACTGCGGCGTGTCTTCAGCTCACCGAGCGTATTGCGCAATTCCTTGACGCCGAAGCGCACGGCGAAGCCGAAAGGCAGGCCTTTGCGGGCATCCGGCGTGAAGAAAAACATCGGCAGGATGAAGATCAGATACCAGACGGCTGAGATCGGCCCGGTGATGCGTGCGTCTTCGCCAGTGTGAGGATCGAGACCGAAGAGAGGATCGAGACCCAGAATGGTCTTGCCGCCTTCAAGGCTGCCGGCCAGCAGTGCCACGACAGCGATCAGCACAATCATGCCGCCGAGATAGCCGAGACCCCAGGCGGTGTTGGAAAGCCTGCCCACCTCATCCTTGCTGACAAGGCGGGGCATCATGGAATCGTTGAAGACGATCGAAAACTCCGCCGAAATCGAGGCGAGGATCATGAAGATGACGGGATATATGATCGGCGAACCGGGMGCCGCAAACCAGAGGCAGCAGAGGCTCACGATCTTGATGACGGCGAAGAAGGCGATCCAGGGTTTGCGTGCGCCGGACTGGTCGGCAATGGAGCCCAATACCGGAGACAGGATGGCGATGATAACAGAGGAGATCGTCGCCATATTGCTCCACATCGTCTGGGCGGCGACCGGATCGGTCGTCAGCCGCGAGACGAAGTAGGGACCGAAAATGAAGGTAGTCACCACGGTGAAGAAAGGCTGGGCCGCCCAATCGAAGAGCATCCAGCCCCATATGCCCTTCTCCGTGGCTTTCGGCGGCTGCGTTCCTGTCCAGTCAATGCGATTCAAGCGTCCGCTCCTTTTTGGGGCGGACTGTCTCATCTCGCCCGGTCGCGCGCAAGATCGGTCAGGATGCCTGCGGCAACAGTGATGCGTGCAAGATTCGGATCGGCGCCATCACTGAGGCTCGCAAGCTCCTCGACGATGCGGTTGATGCGCACCCTGTCCTGCGCATGCCAGGCCTGCACTGGCTGCTTTTCCTTGCCGTGATCGGAAAGCGCAGAGATCACGATATCGCGACGGGCGCTGGCGATCTGGTCGATGCTGCGGGCAAGCGCGAGGTTTTCATAGTGGTCCGACGTAATGATGCGGTTGCCCGCAGCAAGCAGCCGGCCGACGCGGAAGGTCCGGGTGACGGCAAAGTAGTTTTCGGCTGCACGCGGTAGCGCCTCGCCGGTCCGTTCAGCGATCTGCATTATTTCCGGCACGAGCGCGAGGGTCGGCAGGGCTGCAATTTCTGCAGCCAGTTTTTCCGGCAGGCCTGCCTGTTGGTACTCCTGCTGGCGCGCTGAGACTTCGGCTGCCGCTTGCTCCGCAAAGGCCGGTTTGAGCTTTTTCAGGGCAGCCTGCAGCCGGCTAATGATTTCAGCCATACCGTCTCGGGTCATGCCGGTCTTCAGCAGCAGACGCGTCAGCACGGTGAAGCTATTGGTGATTTCCTCGTAAGTCCGGTTCTGGACCTCGCCGGAAACCTTGTTGTCCAAGGCGTCGGTTTCGGCCCATAGCCGGTTGAGATCAAAGCCGTCACGGGCGACGATAGCAGCGCGGACGACCTCAGAGGCAGAGGCCGCTGTGGCATCAATCATGCTCACGGCAAAGCCCGGCCCGCCGCGGTTGATCGCCTCATTTGCGAGGACAGTCGCGACGATTTCCCGCTTCAGCCGGTGAGTGTCGATGTCGGATGCGTTCGACTTCTGCATCTTGGCCGGGAAGTAGTTGAAGAGCGTGCTGACGAAATAAGGGTCATCAGGCAATTCACTGGCGATCAGCGCGTCGAAGAGCACGATCTTGGCATAGGAGAGCAGCACGCCGATCTCGGGGCGCGTCAGCGGCCGTCCGGCCGTGTAACGTTCGGACAACGAGGCGTCGTCAGGAAGCGTCTCGACCTTGCGGTTCAGTTGTCCGGCCGCTTCCAGCACGCTCATGAAACGGCCGAGTTCCAGGCCGTTTGCCGTTCCCTTGCGGGATGTCAGCGAGATCGCCAGGGACTGCAGGTAGTTGTTGCGCAGCACGAGGCCGGCCACTTCATCGGTCATGCTGCCGAGAAGCTGGTCGCGCTTTGCCCGGCTGAGACGCTGTTCATGCATGGCGTTTGCCAGCGCGATCTTGATATTGACCTCGACGTCCGACGTGTTGACGCCGGCGGAGTTGTCGATAGCATCGGAATTGCTGCGTCCGCCCTTCAGGCCATAGGCAATGCGGCCCTTCTGCGTGACGCCCAGATTGGCGCCTTCGCCGATTACCTTGGCGCGCACTTCGTCGGCCGTAATGCGGATCGGATCGTTGGCGCGGTCACCCACTTCCGCATCGGTTTCCGACGCGGCCTTTACGTAAGTGCCGATGCCGCCAAACCAGAGCAGGTCGACCGGGCTCTTCAGGATCGCCGTCATGATCTCGAAGGGCGTGGCGACCGCCTTGTCGATGCCGATTGCCGCTACAGCCTCCGACGTCAGCGTAACCGACTTTGCCGAGCGCGAGATGATCATGGCGCCTTTCGAGAGCACGGACTTGTCAAAGTCCTGCCAGCTCGAGCGCGGAAGATTGAAGAGGCGCTGGCGCTCACGAAGCGTCTTTTCCATATCCGGGTCGGGGTCGATGACGATGTCGCGATGATCGAAAGCGGCGATCAGCCTGATCTTCGGCGAGAGCAGCATGCCGTTGCCGAAAACGTCACCCGACATGTCGCCAACACCGGAAACGGTAAAAGGCGTGGTCTGGATGTCGATGTCCACTTCGCGGAAGTGGCGCTTCACCGTTTCCCAGGCGCCACGGGCAGTGATGCCCATTTTCTTGTGGTCGTAACCGGCCGAACCACCCGAAGCGAAGGCGTCGTCCAGCCAGAAGCCCGCTTCCTGAGCAAGGGCATTGGCAGTGTCGGAAAAGGTTGCCGTACCCTTGTCGGCAGCGACGACGAAATAGGGGTCATCGCCATCGAGACGCACCGTATTATCAGGCGGGAGGATATCGGCGCCGGAAATGTTGTCAGTGATGGAAAGCAGCGTACGGATATAGGTCTTGTAGGCTTCCCTGCCTGCATTGAAGATCTCATCGCGGCTGCCACCGACCGGGAGTTTCTTGGGATAGAAACCACCTTTTGCGCCGACGGGCACGATTACGGCGTTCTTGACCTGCTGCGCCTTCACGAGACCCAGAACTTCGGTGCGGTAGTCCTCGGCGCGGTCCGACCAGCGCAGGCCGCCACGGGCGACGCGGCCGAAGCGCAGGTGCACCCCTTCTACTTCCACGCCGTAGACGAAGATTTCGCGGAAGGGCTTCGGTTCCGGCAGGCCATCCACCAAGTGCGGGTCAAGCTTGAAGGCGAGCATCGCCTTCGGTGTCCCATCGGCATTGCGCTGGAAATAATTGGTGCGCAGCGTTGCATCGATGATATTGACATAGCGGCGCAGGATACGGTCGTCATCCAGGCTCGGCACGTCGGCAAGCTCGGCTTMGATTGCCCGATGCAGTTCGGCGAGCTTTTTGATACGCGCCTTTTCCGACAGCTTCGTATCGAGGGTGTCGTGGAACAGGCGGAAGATAGAAGCGGCGATAACAGGATATTTGTCGAGGGTGGTTGCGATATAATCCTGCGAATAGGCGATGCCGGCCTGGCGCAGATAGCGCGCATAGGCGCGCAGCACACTAACCTCGCGGGCCGAGAGAGCGGCCGACAGGATCAGCCGGTTGAAGCTGTCATTGTCGATCGTGTCGCTGAAGGCTGCGACGAAGGCTTCTTCGAGCGGTGCGCCAAAACGTGCGAGGTCAATGTCCGCACCGCTGCGAGCCTCGAGTTCCATGTCGTGCAGCACGACGATGTTGATGGCGCTGTCGGTGGCCGGAATTTCGATATCGAAGGTCCGTTCGCTAAGGACGTTGAAGCCGAGGTTTTCGAGTAGAGGCACGCGGCGCGACAGCGGCAGCTGCTCGCCGCTATGGAAGATCTTCAGCGACAGGATACGGCCGCGTTCGTCGTCCTGGCGATAGTAGAATTCGATGCGGATCGGCTCGCCGGCGGCGCATGCGGCGATGTCGGGCAGATCGCCGACCGCTTCATCCGGCGTGAAGGCTTCCTGGAAAGCGTTGCTGACGCCGAGCTTCGGCGCCTTGGGGCCGGCGAGCATCTCGAAGCKGCTGTCCCAGCGCGCGGTGATCTGGCGGATCGTCTCCTCGAGCTTGGCCTGATGGATGCGCGGCGTCTTACCGCCCGAGCGGCCGATGATGAAATGCACGCGCGCCACACCGCCTTCCGGGAAGGCCGGATAATAGGCGGAAACACGGCCATCATAGACGGTTTTCAGATAGGCACCGATGCGTTCACGCACGATCGAGTCATATTCCTCGCGCGGTACGAAGATGATGACCGAGACGAAACGGTCGAAATGGTCGATGCGCGGCAGCACCCGCACGCGCGGGCGATCGGCGAGGTCATTGATCTGCTCTGCAAAGGTCGCGAGCAGCGGCGTATCGATCTGAAAGAGATCGTCACGCGGATAGGATTCCAGGGTGTTGTCGAGCATGCGGCCCGAGTGGCTCATCGGGTCGAAGCCGAAATGCTCCTTCACCTTTTCGATCTTGGACCGCAGCAACGGAATTTCGCTGGCAGAGGAAGTGTAAGCAGTCGAGGTGAACAGGCCGACGATGCGGAGTTCCCCCGTTACGTTGCCCTGTGCGTCGAAGCGTTTGACGCCGACATAATCCATGTAGGCGCGGCGATGGACCGTGGATTTCACGTTGGCTTTGGTGACGATCAGGAAATCGGGACCATCGAGGAAGGCGAGAATTTCGGGTGTCGTCGTCACGGCGTCCTTGCCGGTGCGCAGAACAAGAACCTCGGGGTTGGAGAGTATGCCGAGGCCTGTTCCCTTGTCGCGTTCGACCTTGGAATCGGGACCCTTGCCGGAATAGACGTAGTCGCGCATGCCCAGGAAGGTGAAGTTCTCGTCGTGCAGCCAGGTCAGGAAGGCGATCGCCTCGTCGCGGTCGGCTTTCTTGCGGCTGGCACTGTAATTCGAAAGCTCTGAAATCACCTCATCGACGCGGGCAAGCATCGGCTTCCAGTCGGAAACGGCAAGCTCTACCTGCTCGAGCACTGCCTTGATCCGCTTGATCAGGTCGCCGGCCTGGGAGGGGCTGAGCGGCGAAATGTGAAGCTGGATATGGCTCACCCGCTTTGCCGGATCGCTCGGCACATCGGCGGAATAGAGTTCCGGGGCCTTGTCTTCTTCCAGGATCAGGATCGGATGAACTGCCATGTAGATGTCGCGGTAGGTGCTGGTCACCTCGCCCATGACGGATTCGTAGAGGAAGGGCTTGTTGTGATCGGTCACCGAAAGGATGGAGATTGCGACGCCATCGGGGGTGACGTCGGCGACCGTGTCGATACTGACACGCGGCGTTTTGCCGTTCCAGGCGGTGAGCTCGGCTGCCGAGTGCACGGCGGAAAGGGCAAGCATTTCCGGTGTGTAGAGGTCGAGGTCGTCGCCGCTTGCGCGGCCAAAGAGGAATTCGGGATCGAGATGGGGCTCGCCGGTCGCGGCGGCGATCTTGCGCGCGCTCTCGATCTGCTTTTCCCGTTTCGGATTGTTTCTGGCGGCCATGGATCATCCCCCCGATTTGTTTTGATGTGGGCAAGTTAGCAGAAGGCTCTTCGAAAGAATCCTTAAAAGAGGGCTTCGAAAAGTAGTTTTCGTTCTTTTTTGACGGTGCTGATGAGAGATTTCGAAAGTTTTCGGGTCGTTTTGTGCCGATGGACTGCAAAGCGTCCTTATCTGGCTTTTCCGACCCGCTGCACATTTCCACGCTCGCATGAAGAATGGTTGACAGCGCCTCGTCAAAAAGATCATCAACGGCGGTCGAAATTCGGAATCGGATGCCATGTCGGAAAACGCATCAGGCGCAGTCATCGTCATCTCCAGCCATGTCGTGCGGGGGTCGGTTGGAAACCGCGCCGCGGTCTTCGCGCTGGAAACGCTCGGCCACCAGGTCTGGGCGCTGCCGACGATCGTGTTGCCTTGGCATCCCGGTCACGGCCGTTCGACACGCCTCACCTTCGCAGAGGCCGATTTCGATGCGGCGATCGACGATCTCATCCGTGCGCCGTGGATCGGCGAGGTCAAGGCTGTCTTGTCGGGTTATTTTGGCAACGCTGCCCAGGCCCGCTCCGTCGCGAAACTCGTTGCATCCCTGCGCGAAAATAACCCGGAACTGCTCTATGTCTGCGATCCAGTCATGGGTGATCTCGGCGGCCTCTACGTGCCGGAAGCGACAGCCGAGGCGATCCGTGACCACCTGATACCGATCGCCTCGCTCGCAACGCCGAACCGCTACGAACTTGCCTGGCTTTCGGGCGCCGCGCTCGATGACAACAGCGCGGTCATGGAAGCCGCACTTGCGCTCGGTCCCTCACGCATGCTGGTTACATCCGCGGTGCCGATGATGGCGGGCGGTACCGGCAATCTCTATCTCTCCGGAAAGCATGCCTTGCTTGCCGAACATCGTGTCGTCGAGAACCCGCCGAACGGGCTCGGCGACCTGCTCGCTGCCCTTTTCCTGTCCCGCCTGCTATCGGGCATGGAGGATGAAAAGGCGCTGCAGCTTGCGACGGCAAGTGTGTTCGAAGTGCTGGCACGCGCCGTCAAGCGCGGTAGCAACGAATTGATGCTGGCAAGCGATGCCTCCAGCCTTTCGACACCTATGGCGATGGTGCAGATGCGTCACCTTGTCCACCCGGCCCAGCGACGGAAGAAATAGGCTTCACGCTTTTGCAGTGCAGCAGTTGATCTTGGGTTCGCCGCGCTGTAATCCAAGGGTATGATGAGCTTTCCCAACTCCCTTCTGGACGGTTATCGCAACTTCATGAACGGGCGCTATGCCGATGCCCGCKATCGGTATCGGCAGCTTGCGGAAAATGGGCAGAACCCGACAACGCTCATGATTGCCTGTTCGGACTCTCGCGCGGCTCCCGAACTGATCTTTGATGCTGGACCAGGTGAACTCTTCGTGATCCGCAATGTCGCCAACTTGGTGCCACCCTATGAGCCGGATGGTCACTTCCATTCGACGTCGGCGGCGCTCGAATTTGCGGTTCAGGCTCTGAAGGTCCAGAATATCGTCGTCATGGGCCACGGCCGCTGTGGCGGCATCCGCGCCGCACTCGATCCGGACGCCGAGCCTTTGTCGCAGGGCGATTTCATCGGCCGTTGGATGTMGCTCGTTCGTCCCGCCGCCGAACAGATCGGCAGCAATGACGTGATGACGCAGGGCGAACGGCAGACTGCGCTGGAGCGGGTTTCGATCCGTAACTCGATCAACAATCTCAGGAGTTTCCCCGAAATCAAGGTTCTCGAGGAAGAGGGCAAACTGGCGCTTCACGGTGCCTGGTTCGATATCTCGACAGGTGAGCTCTGGGTGATGGATTCTGAGACACTCGATTTTGTCCRTCCCGAAATCTAGGGATAGACCGCTTTATCAGTTTTTTAAGATATTCCAATAAGCTCGCTGGCGGGGTGTATACGCGCGCGGATTGGTCATGAATTTCGAAGTGGTGAAATTCAAAAATACGAGTAGGGCAGTGCTGGTCGCTATCCTGCTGCCGTTTGTCTTCATGATTGCCGAGGGGGTGGTGCTAATCCGCTCCTCGCTCATGCAGTACCGMGCGCTCGAAACTGACCATCTCTTTGCCGATGTTCTTGCCCGTGGAGGATCGATTGCCGCCAACGAGATCCTGGCAGAGCTCGTGGCGACGCGAATCTACGTCAACAATCCCAATGAGATGACCAGGGCGGCCATGATGGAAAGACGCAGCTCGCTCGACAGCGAACGCGCGCGTTTCAACGCCAGCCTCCCGCCCGTTGAAACGCTCGATCTCGGTCTGCAGTCACAGCTTTCCGATCTCCGCCTTGCTTATAGCCGTATCGTTGCAACGCGTTCGGCGGTCGATCGAGGTTATTACCGCAAAGGTGGCAACCCCGTTCATATCTATGGTCAGGCCGGATTGAAGCAACTTGGTCTCGTCGAGTCGCTTTCGTCGAGAATCCATGATCCGGTATTGATGCGCAAATCCAGCGAGTTGATGAGTATCCTGCTGACCTATTACGGCGAGCGGCTGATCGGCAACCTGGGCCAGCGTTATTTCGACCGAACCGACTTTTCCGCCATGTCGCACGAGCAACTCGTTCAAGGCGAAATGATGCTCGGCAACGGCATGGATCGCTTGCGTTTTCATTCTTCCTCGCCTGTCGTACGGGAGATTCTTGCTTATAGGGCTCAACCCGACGAGGTCTGGGCCGATACTTTCACAAAGGCCATGGTTTCCGGTGCGCTACGGCCGAACAAAGCGATCCGAGACAAATGGATTGGTATCCAGAACGAACGGCTGGATTTCCTGCGACAGAAAATCGCCTCCGTCACCGATGATATTCATGTGACGGGGCAGCAGTTGTCGATGCGCTCGCACATTCACATGACGATCGTGCTCGCGCTGTCATCCGGACTGGTGCTGCTCGTTGCCCTTATTGCGGTGCTCGCGGTTCGGGGCATCCGTCTCGTCGCCCGTGTCACCGAAGAGCGTGAACTGCTCGTGAACGAGTTGCGCAATGCCGCCCAGACCGATCTCCTGACGGGCCTCTACAATCGCCGTGGCTTCGAGGCTGCGGCTTCAGGGCTTCTGATGCAGGCCGAGTATGGATCACGCTGGATTTCCGTCGTCTTGTTCGATCTCGATCACTTCAAGAAGATCAACGACATCCATGGCCATGACGCCGGCGATATCGTGCTGAAGCACGTAGCCGGCATTGCACGGGAGAGCTTCCGTTCTTTCGATCTCCTGGTGCGTCACGGCGGCGAGGAGTTCATGGCGCTGTTGCCGGATTCGACACCCGAAGATGCGGTCATCGTTGCGGAACGTGTCCGACTGGCCATCGAGGTTGCTGACATCGCGCTGCCGAGCGGCGAGCTTCTGCGGGTTACGGCGAGCTTCGGCTGCGCGGGGCGCGCAAATGCCGCGAGCAATCGCAATTTCGATGATCTGGTGAAGCGCGCCGACCTGGCGCTCTATGCGGCCAAGGCCTCGGGACGCAATTGCGTTGTTGCAGGGCCTATTGTTCCTGCCGCGGCACCGCAGGAAGAGCGGCGCAAGGCTGCCGGCGGAACCCACGATTTCCGCATATGAAAAACGCCGCATTCACATGCGGCGCTCGTATCATTTTCCTATTGGACGTCTCTTCAGTTACCGTCGATCTGCTCGCCGATATAGGCGATTGCCTGCTGATAGACCGTCGCGGCATTCCAGCCCTGGATGGCGACGAAATTCGGCTCGCCCGGCTGATAACCGGCGCCGGCACGCCAGCCATGGCCCCTGAGGAAATTGGCGGTCGAGGCAAGCGCATCAGCGCGGGAGCCGACCATATCCACGCGGCCGTCACCGTCACCGTCGGCGCCGAAGCTTACGACGTTGCGCGGCAGGAATTGCGTCTGGCCGATTTCGCCGTGGGCAGCGCCTCGAGCTTGCGGGCTGAGATAGCCTTCCGAAACGAGCTGCAGAGCGGCATAGAGCTGGTCAGTGAAATATTCCGAGCGGCGGCAGTCATAGGCGAGGGTGGAGACGGCGGACATCGTATGCTGGTTGCCCATATAGCTGCCGAAGCCGGTCTCCATGCCCCAGATGGCGATCAGCGGACCGGCCGGAACACCGAAGCGGCGCTCGATCGAAGCGAAGAGAGCCTGGTTGGCGGCTTTCATCGAACGGCCGCGGGAGATGACCGCGGCACCGCCACGCTTCTTCATGAAAGCGTCGAAGGACAGCTTGAAGCTCTTCTGGCCCCGGTCGGCGGCGATCGTCGGCTTGTTATAGCTGACATTGGCGAAGGCACGGCTCAGGACCGACTGGCTGACGCCATTGGCCGCAGCCGTCTGCTTGAAGTCGGCGACCCAGGCATCGAAACCGGCACTGGTATTGCCGCATTGCGCGCCCTGCGCAAACGCCGGTACAGCATGGAGGACGCCCATAGCCACGGCGGCCACCAGAAACAACTTTGTCATGCGCATTGAGAAACCCCGCTCTCGATCTGCATAGCTTGAAGCCGAGCAAAAGAATGTCAGCCACCCGCGATTTTGTCACGATCACCTTTTAGCGAACGCTTATACGGCCGCATATGCCCGAAAAAGCCCCACCCGTCGAGCAGGGCTTTAGCATATTATGGTTTACAAATGGTATCAGGCCGCCTGCTTGCGCGGCTTAATGAGGCCACGATTGACGAGCAGTTCGGCGATCTGGATGGCGTTGAGAGCCGCACCCTTGCGCAGGTTGTCGGAGACTACCCAGATGTTGAGGCCGTTTTCGACGGTCGCATCTTCGCGGATGCGCGAGATGAAGGTTGCGTCCTCGCCAGCGGATTCGTACGGCGTGATGTAGCCGCCATCCTCGTGCTTGTCGATAACTAGGCAACCCGGCGCATCGCGCAGGATATCGCGGGCCTGGTCGGCCGTGATCTCGTTTTCGAATTCGATGTTGACCGATTCCGAGTGGCCGATGAAAACAGGAACGCGCACGGCGGTGCAGGTCACCTTGATCTTCGGGTCCAGCATCTTCTTCGTTTCAGCCAGAACCTTCCACTCTTCCTTCGTGTAGCCGTCTTCCATGAAGGTGTCGATGTGAGGGATGACGTTGAAGGCGATGCGCTTGGTGAACTTCTTGTTCTCGATCGGATCGGCAACGAAGACGGCGCGCGTCTGGTTGAAGAGTTCGTCCATGCCATCCTTGCCGGCGCCAGAAACCGACTGATAGGTAGAAACAACCACACGCTTGATCTTGGCGAAGTCGTGCAGCGGCTTCAGCGCGACGACGAGCTGGGCGGTCGAGCAATTCGGGTTGGCGATGATGTTGCGCTTGGAGAAGAGCGTGATCGCGTCCGGATTTACCTCCGGGACGATCAGCGGCACGTCGGCGTCGTAGCGCCAGGCCGAGGAATTGTCGATGACGACGCAGCCCTGCTGGCCAATCTTCGGAGAAACGCGCTTGGAAACTTCGCCGCCAGCCGACATCAGGCAGATATCGGTGTCGGAGAAATCGTAGTTCTCCAGGTTGGAGACCTTCAGCGTCCGGTCGCCGTAGGAAACCTCCGTACCCTGGGAGCGGGCGGAGGCGAGTGCTACGACTTCATCGGCAGGGAAACCGCGCTCGGAGAGAATGTTGAGCATTTCCCGCCCGACATTTCCGGTCGCTCCCGCAACTGCAACTTTGAAACCCATTTCTCAAGCTCTCTTTCTCTTCTCTCCTCTTGTCCGGTGAGGGGAAAGCGCGACATCATCGCAGCTTCCTGTCCCCAGCCGGGCCGGGGAGAGAGCGGCAGGCCAGAGACGTCAGACGGTTTTCGTCGTCGTTTTGGCCTTGGTTTTGGAAGAAACCGGAACGGCAAAATCCAGCACGGCATTTTCTGCCAGGTCATTGCGCTCAGCGATGGCGTGCTCGTGGCGAACCATGGATATTCCTTTTCCGCTGTTGCTCATAAAAGGTTTTCCACAGGAGTCAAGGTTTTTGCGCGTGCGGCTGGAGCAGGGGAGGGCATCGCAATCCTGCGGCGTTTTGTCATGCCTCTGTCATTGCCGGAGGGTATCCCGGCCCCGTTGTAATGACTGCAACGAAAAACGGGGGTTTTTCCATGCGTATGCTTCTCGCCGCTTTCGCGGCTACCACGATTCTTGCCGGCGCTGCTCAGGCAACTTCGATCTATCCGCTTGATCGTGCTACGATTCTCGCCGGTTCACCGTTCGACTTCAAGGTCGAGCTCAGCAAGCAGGTCAAGCCGGAAGACGTGAAAATTACGGTCAACGGCCAGGACTACAAGACTGTCCTCGGCGGCGAGGCACAGTTCGTCGAGCTGGAAAAGGGCAAGGAAGACAAGGCTCTTGGTTCCGCGCTCCTGCTGCGCGACCTGAAGATTTCCGCTCCGGGCGCCTACAAGGTCGAAATCGTCGCCGGCGACGAGACGAAGTCCGTTACCTGGAACGTCTACGACACCGCTGCCCAGCCGAAGGCAAAAAACATCATCTTCCTGCTCGGCGACGGTCTTTCCGTTGCGCACCGCACCGCTGCCCGCATCATGTCCAAAGGCATGACGGAAGGTAAAGCGAATGGCCGCCTGAACATGGACGATCTCGATCGCATGGCGTTCATCGGAACGTCGGCGACGAATGCAGTCGATACGGACTCGGCCAACACCATGTCGGCTTACATGACGGGCCATAAGACGGCCGTCAACGCTATCGGCGTTTACGCAGATCGCACGCCCTCCTCGCTCGATGATCCGCGCGTTGAAACCTTCGCAGAAGCCGTCCGCCGCCTGACCAAGAAGTCGATCGGCATCGTTGTAACGGCCGAGGTCGAAGACGCGACGCCGGCTGCCGTCGTTGCCCATACCCGCAACCGTAATGACAAGGCGGATGTCGTCGGCATGCTGCTCGACGTCAAACCGGAAGTCCTCCTTGGCGGCGGCTCGGCCTATTTCCTCGGCAAAGAGGTTGCCGGCTCCAAGCGCAAGGACAATCAGGATTACATCAAGCTGTTCCAGGATGCCGGCTACAAGCTTGCGACCGACAAGAACGAGCTTGCAGCCAATGCATCTGCTGAAGGCAATCTGCTCGGTCTGTTCCACACCGGCAACATGGATGTGACGCTCGATCGCGAATTCCTGAAAAAGGGCACGGTCGAAAAGTTCCCGAACCAGCCGGGCCTCGTCGACATGACCAAGGTCGCGCTCGACCGCCTGTCCAAGAATCCGGAAGGCTTCTTCCTGATGGTCGAAGGTTCCTCGATCGACAAGATGTCCCATCCGCTCGATTGGGATCGTGCCGTCGTCGAAACCATCGAATTCGACAAGGCCATCGGTGTTGCCCGCGAATTCCAGAAGGCCCACCCGGACACGCTGATCGTCGTCACCGGTGACCATACGCACGGCGTTTCCATCATCGGCACCGTCGATGATGAAAAGCCAGGCACGGAAATGCGCGAAAAGGTCGGGACCTATGCCGAAGCCGGCTTCCCGAACTACAAGGACGAAAATGGCGACGGTTATCCCGATAAGATCGACGTCAGCCGTCGCCTGTTCCTGAGCGCCAACAACGGACCTGACCACTACGAGACCTTCCGTCCGAAACTCGAAGGCCCGTTCGTTCCGGCTATCCAGAACGAAAAGAAGGAATACGTCGCCAACGAACAGTACAAGGATGTTCCCGGCGCCGTCTTCGTTCAGGGCAATATCCCGAAAAGCGGCGACAGCGGCGTTCATGCAGTTGACGACGTCGTTTTGCAGTCGGCCGGCCCGGGTGCAGAAGGCTTCCATGGCTACTTGGAACAGAGCGATGTCTACCGTGTGCTGGCAGACACCTTCGCTCTCGGCGTCAAGCAGACGAATTGATCCCCAAGCCGATCCGGCATGGCCGCTTGCCGGCCTTGCCTCTTTCATCGATCATGATCCCGGCCGCTTGGCGGCCGGGATTTGGCTCCTGGAGATCGCCGTGGAAAAATTCTCTTCGCTGCAACTCAGCAGACGCCAGCTGATCGGTGCTGCCGTCGCGCTCCCCTTCACCGCCTTCCTTGCTCGCGCTGCCGATCCTTCGCTCACTTTCGACGAGCTCTACGGTAAGTTCGGCGTGCTCGGGCTCGAATTCTCTGACAAGGTGAAAACGCTTGCCGGTAAAGACATCAGCATGAAGGGCTTCATGGCCCCGCCACTGAAGGCCGAGGCGCAATTCTTCGTGCTGACCGAAGTGCCGATGTCGCTCTGCCCGTTCTGTTCGTCGGATGCGGACTGGCCAGACAATATCGTCGTCGTTTATCTAGGCGAGAAGCAGACTTTCGTGCAGCCAAGCCAGACGATCGAGGTGMGTGGTACACTGGAATATGGGTCCTGGCAGGATCCTGAGACCGGCTTTGTCAGCCTGCTGCGTATTCGCCAGGCCGAATATTCCAGCGTCTGAGCATCGATGCTGGCTCTTGAGATCGAACATCTGGCCATGGTGTTTCCCGGCCTTTCGGCGCCGGCGCTCGCCATTGATAATCTGTCGATTGCTGCGGGTAGCCGTGTCGTAGTTACCGGCGCCTCGGGCTCCGGCAAAAGTACCTTCGTCAATGTCGTCACCGGACTGGAGCGGGTCCGCGAAKGCCGCATCCGCTGGAACGGCGAGAACATTGCCGGGCTCTCCGAAAGTCGCCGCGACCGCTTCAGGGCTGCCAATATCGGATTGGTCATGCAGGAGTTTCACCTTTTCCCCGGCCTATCGGCTGTCGAAAACGTGTTGTTGYCTGCGCGTCTTGCGCGTGCCGCGACGTCAGCGGCGATCGAGCGCGCTCACGATCTCCTTGGCATCGTCGGCCTTGAGCGCGCAGGGCAGAAAATCGAGACCATGTCGCGCGGCGAAATGCAGCGCGTGGCGATTGCCCGGGCGCTCCTGCGCAAGCCCGGGGTCATCGTTGCCGACGAGCCAACCGCCAGCCTCGATGCGGAAAGCGGCGATTCCGTCGGCGATCTGCTGCTCGATCTTGCGGTGGCCGAAGGCAGTACTCTGATCGTCGTGTCGCATGATCCCCGCCTTGCCAGTCGTCTCGATCGCCGCCTGACGTTCCGCTCCGGCCGTATCATTGACGATTCCGACATCAAGGGAGTGGCTGCGTGAYCCGCTTCATCCTCGCCGATCTGCGCCGCTTGTGGGCTGGTTCCCTTGTTGTCGTGCTGCTGGTGGCGCTTGCGACGGCGCTCGGCGTTTCCGTTATCCTGCAGGAACGAGCCCTGCGCMTCGRCAGTGCGCGGGCGGCCGACAAGTTCGATCTCGTTATCGGCGCAGGCGGCAGCGAAACCCAGCTCGTGCTCTCATCCGTCTTCCTGCAACCGTCCGCGTTGCCGCTGATGTCCGGGGACGTTCTGGCCAGGCTTGCCGCCGATCCGCGCGTCGAATGGGCTGCCCCCGTCGGCTTCGGCGATTCCTTTTCGGGTTATCCAATCGTCGGCACGACGAGGGCGTTGGCGGACACGATTTCCGGCGGCTTTTCCGAAGGCCAGGTTTTCGCCGGCGAGGGCGAGGCTGTCATCGGATCGAACGTCGACCTTGCGATCGGCGGCGAGATCAAGCCGATGCACGGCACGATCGAAACCGGCGGCCATACCCATACGGAGCTCGCCTATCACGTGACCGGGCGCCTGCAGCCGACAGGCACGGCCTGGGACCGCGCTATCCTCGTTCCAATCCAGGCCGTCTGGCATATCCATGGACTGGAAGCGGGCGAAGAGCATGACCATGACCACGCGGCGGAGGCGGGTCATCATGGGGAGGCTGGTGAAGCCGGCGCTGCAGAAGTCGCCCATGAAGATGCCGACCATCATGCGGAGCCTGATCCCCATGCCGGCCTGAACGAGAGCTGGACCGCGGAAACGCCCGGTCTTCCGGCCATCCTCGTCAAGCCGAAGACGATTGCCGATGCCTACAAGCTGCGGCAGGACTATCGCAACGGCACGACGATTGCCGTCTTTCCCGGCGAGGTGTTGACCAATCTTTATGCGACGCTCGGCGATGCCAAGCAGATTCTCGTTGCCGTCGCCTCCGGTGCGCAGGTGCTTGTTGCCGCCTCGCTGATCCTCGTGACCGTCATCCATATCGGCCAGCGCCGGCGGCAGATTGGCGCGCTACGCGCCTTCGGCGCTCCCCGAGGCTCGATCTTCGGCATTGTCTGGGTGGAATTCTTTGTCCTCGTCGCTGTTGGAATTGGGCTCGGCTTTACACTTGGCTATGGCGCGGCGCTCATTCTTTCCGGCTTCTTCTCGCAGAGCAGCGGCGTCAACCTGCCCGTCGGCTTTGCGCGCCAAGACGGGACGCTCGCGATGATCCTTCTCGCCTTCGCTGCTGTCCTCGCCGCCTTGCCGGCGGTGCTCGCTTACCGACAGTCCCCGGCCCAGGCTTTGCGGGGGTGACGATTGCGGCGTGCCGGGCGTGCTCAGCCACGGCAAGAGCCATGCCTGCGGCAATCATGCACAAAAATTAGACTAAAGTCATAATCCCAAAGCATCCCTCTTTCTGGCACTTCTTTTCTGTCAAACTCTCGTCAGGCGTGTCGTGGCCAGGGGTATGCTTTGAGGAGAGCAGGCCGCGACCGTGCTCATCACTCTGGGAGGACAGACAATGGCAAATGTCGCAAGCGTCGATGGTGCGAAAGCCGGTCCGATGACGGGCGAGGAGAAGAAGGTCATCTTCGCCTCGTCGCTCGGCACGGTTTTCGAATGGTACGACTTCTATCTTTACGGTTCGCTTGCCACCTWTATCGGCGCGACCTATTTCACCCAATATCCGGAAGCGACGCGTAATATCTTCACGCTGCTCGCTTTCGCTGCCGGCTTCCTGGTACGGCCATTCGGCGCGCTGGTTTTCGGCCGTCTCGGCGATCTCGTCGGCCGCAAATACACCTTCCTGGTGACCATTCTCATCATGGGCTTCTCGACCTTCCTGGTCGGCATCCTGCCKGGTGCTGCCTCCATCGGCATTGCCGCTCCGATCATTCTGATCGGTCTGCGCCTGCTACAGGGCCTGGCGCTCGGCGGCGAATATGGCGGTGCGGCCACTTACGTTGCCGAACATGCCCCCAACGGCCGCCGCGGCTATTTCACGTCCTGGATCCAGACGACGGCAACGCTCGGCCTGTTCCTGTCGCTAATCGTCATCGTCACGGTCCAGTCAATCATGGGCACGACCGCCTTTGCTGCCTGGGGCTGGCGCATTCCGTTCCTCGTCTCGGTCGTCCTGCTCGGTATCTCCGTCTGGATCCGGTTGAAGATGAACGAGTCGCCCGCCTTCCAGCGCATGAAGGCGGAAGGCAAGGGATCGAAGGCGCCGCTGACGGAAGCATTCGGCCAGTGGAAGAATGCCAAGATCGCGCTGATMGCGCTTTTCGGCGCTACCATGGGCCAGGCGGTCATCTGGTACGGTGGTCAGTTCTACGCCCTGTTCTTCCTGCAGAACGTGCTGAAGGTCGATCTGCAGTCGGCCAACATCATGGTCGCGATTGCTCTCTTCCTCGCCACGCCATTCTTCGTCATCTTTGGCGGACTGTCGGACAGGATCGGTCGCAAGCCGATCATCATGGCGGGGCTGCTCATCGCAGCGGTCACCTACTTCCCGCTGTTCAAGGCGATGACTTATACGGCAAATCCAGCTCTCTATGAGGCGCAGGCGACGATCCGGGCAACCGTGACGGCGGACCCGGCGGATTGCAAGTTCCAGTTCAACCCGACCGGTACCTCCAAGTTCACCAACTCCTGCGATATCGCAACGGCGTTCCTGACCAAGAACTCGGTGCCTTATGACGTGGTGCCGGGTCCTGCCGGCCAGCCGGCGACTGTGAAGGTCGGTGACGACACGATCACCGGTTACGACGCCGTCGCAGCCGGTGCCGATGCCGCCAAGACCAATGCTGCCTTCGAAAAGGGCATCAATCTCGCCCTTCATGATGCCGGCTATCCGCTGAAGCGCGGTGCTGCCAAGGTTGCCGATGCCAAGCTCGATGCTTTCATCGCGGCCAATCCGGAACTCACCCTCAATGCCGATGCGATACGCGCCGGCCAGAAGGAAACGCTGCCGGGCGACAAACTCGTTGCCGGCAAGCTGCTGACGGCGGATGAAGCGAAAAGCGTCACCGACATGGCCGTCTACACGATCCCTGGCGGCGGCTCGTTCGCKATGGTTGCCGATCCTGCTCGTGTCAATTGGGCTGGCACGATCGCCATCCTGTTCGTGCTCGTGTTCTACGTGACGATGGTTTACGGCCCGATCGCAGCGCTGCTGGTCGAGCTCTTTCCGACCCGCATCCGCTATACAGGCATGTCGCTGCCCTATCATATCGGCAACGGCTGGTTCGGCGGCTTGCTGCCTGCGACGGCCTTTGCGATGAGCGCGGCCGCCGGCAACATCTATTACGGCCTCTGGTATCCGATCGTCTTCGCATCGATCACGCTGGTCATCGGCGTGTTGTTCCTGCCGGAAACCAAGAATCGGGATATTCATGCGCTGGACTAAGGCGCGGCGAATATCCTGAAATCAAAGACCCGGCGCTCGAAAGGCGCCGGGTTTTTCATGCGCTGTTTTTCTTATGCGCCATTTTTTCTCATGCGTCCGGGAAGTACCGCTTGGACATAGGCCAGCCATCTGGCGCAAGTCTGAAAAGCAGGCCGTAGCGGGCATAGACGATTGCCGTCAGCAGCGAGAACCAGGCGCCGAAGGCGAGGCCGGCAATGACATCGCTCKGATAGTGCGCGCCGACCATGACGCGCGTCATGCCGAGCCAGATGGCACCGGCGATGAAGGGAACCCGGTAGCGCGGGAAGAGCAGAGCGAAGGCAGCGAAGAAGGCACCCACGGTGGTCGAATGTCCTGACGGAAAGCTCTCCAGTGCTGCATGGCCGGAGAAAGGCGTGAAGGAAAGCACCCCGAGGTCCTGAAAATGTTCGGGGCGCGCGCGGCCGATCGTRCGTTTCAGCAGGTTGGCGAGCAGGCCGGAAAAGACGACGGTCGTAAACAGGAAGGCGCCGATCCAGCTCACATAGAGTGCCTGGGCTCTTGCCTTTGCGCTGTTTAAAAGCTTGTAGCCAGCTCTGCCTTGGAAGAAGAGCAGGACGCTGGTGAGGATCAGCCAGGCGGAATCGCCGAAATCGGTCAATATCTCCCCGAAACGCTGAATAGGCTCAGGCAGATGGCCAGCCCCGATCGGCGCATCGAATATCAGCATGGAAAGGATAACGGCGTTCAACGTAATGAAAAGGCATGCGCGCCACCGCAATGGTGGCATGACGCACCCATTTCTGCGCCAGCGCCTGTCCAAGGAGACTAGAAGTTCCCGCATTCCCACTATCCGTATAACCCTTGGGTATGAGATAGGCGGTAAAAATGCACAGGATTACGACAGAGAACGGGCTTCCTCAGATAATTCTAATCAATTTTGGTTATGCCTAATCCGTACTCCTGAAGGAGAGGACGAGACGAGGCGGTGAGTTGATAGCGGTGGCACATGCGACCCATGCGCCAAATGCCAGACCTGCTGGCTTCAATATAAAAGCCCTCCGCACGAGGTGCGAAGGGCTGAAAAGCGTTTCACGTGAAATATCAGGCAGAAAGGGTCTTGAACTCGTCAAGGATGGCGTCGCCCATCTCGACGGTGCCGACCTGGCGGCTGCCCGGTGCCATGATGTCGCCAGTGCGGATGCCCTTGTCGAGCACGTTGGCGATCGCCTTTTCCAGGTTGTCTGCTTCCTTGACCAAATTGAAGGAGTAGCGAAGGCACATGGCGAAGGAGGCAATCATGGCGATCGGATTGGCGATGCCCTTGCCGGCGATRTCGGGYGCCGAGCCGTGAACCGGCTCATAGAGCGCCTTGCGCTTGCCGGTCTTACCGTCAGGTGCTCCGAGCGAGGCCGAGGGCAGCATGCCGAGTGAGCCGGTCAGCATGGCGGCAACGTCGGAGAGCATGTCGCCGAAGAGGTTGTCGGTGACGATGACGTCGAACTGCTTCGGCTGGCGCACGAGCTGCATGCCGCCAGCATCCGCCAGCATATGCTCCAGCTGTACGTCGGAATATTTCGCCTTATGCGTTTCAGTCACGACCTGGTTCCAGAGCACGCCTGATTTCATGACATTGCGCTTTTCCATGGAGCAGACGCGGTTGTTGCGGGTGCGGGCCATTTCAAAGGCGACACCGGCGATGCGCTCGATCTCGTAGGTATCGTAGACCTGCGTATCGATGCCGCGCTTCTGGCCATTGCCGAGATCGATGATTTCCTTCGGCTCACCGAAGTAAACACCGCCCGTCAACTCGCGGATGATGAGGACGTCGAGGCCTTCGACCAGTTCCGGCTTCAATGAGGAAGCGGAGGCGAGTGCAGGATAGCAGATCGCCGGGCGCAGGTTTGCGAAAAGTTCCAGATCCTTGCGCAGGCGCAGCAGGCCGGCTTCCGGGCGCACTTCATAGGGAACGCTATCCCACTTCGGGCCGCCGACGGCGCCGAAAAGTACAGCATCAGCGGCAAGTGCCTTTTTCATGTCGTCTTCGGAGATTGCCGCACCATGCGCATCGTAGGCGCTGCCGCCGACGAGGCCTTCATCGGTGACGAAGCCGGCATTCATCGCCTCGTTCATATAGGCGATGATCTTGCGGACCTCACCCATGGCTTCAGGGCCGATGCCGTCGCCCGGCAGCAGGAAAAGATTGCGCACTGTCATGAAACCCTCCGCAGAAAAACAAGCTGCGGCTTCTTAGACCTCGGAAATCGGCATTTCAAGCGAGAGAAGGGGTGAATCGGTACGCTTGCCTCCGCGTCATGTGATGTCTGATGTGGTTGCTCCCGCACCTTCAAACAGGCTAGAACGACAGCTCGTCCTTTCTTTCCCCGGATATTCTTCCATGTCTTTTGCACCCCTTCATCTCGACACGCCCCTCATCCAGACAGCGCCCGATTACAGCGCCAGCGGCAAGCCGCTTTGGTTGAAGCTTGACGCACTGCAGCCTTCCGGCAGCTTCAAGCTGCGCGGCGTCGGCCGGCTATGCCAGCACGAGGTGGAAAGCGGCGCGCGTGAGATCTTCTGCGCCTCCGGTGGCAATGCCGGCATTGCGGCAGCTTATGCCGGGCGGGCGCTCGGTGTACCGGTCACGATCGTGGTGCCGGAGACGACGGCGTCTGATGTGCGCAAGACGATCGCTGCAACGGGTGCCAGTGTGCTGGTTCACGGGTCCGTCTTTGATGAGGCAAATGCGCATGCGATCGAACTCGCCGAGAGCCGCAAGGCAACCTATGTGCATCCTTTCGACCATCCGCTTTTGTGGGATGGCCATGCCACGTTGATCGATGAGGTCGTCGCGAAGGGCGCAAAATTCGATTGCGTGGTCACGAGTGTCGGCGGAGGCGGGCTGCTTGCCGGCATTGTCGAGGGGTTGAAGCGGAACGGGCTTACCGATGTGCCTGTTATCGCCGTCGAGACGGAAGGGGCGGCGTCTTTCAATGCCAGCCTCAAGGCCAATGAGCGTATTTCGCTACCGGCCATCACCTCGATTGCCACGTCGCTCGGGGCGCGGCAGGTGGCGCCCCATGTCTTCGACCTGCCGAAGCATCACCCGATCGAAAGCGTTCTCGTCAGCGATGCCGATGCCGTGGCTGCCTGCCTGAAATTTGCCGATGCGCAGCGCATCCTGGTCGAGCCGGCCTGCGGTGCAGCGCTTGCCGTCGCCGATGTGCATGCCGGCCTGCTCTCACGCTTCGACAATCCGCTCATCGAAGTCTGCGGCGGCATCGGCGTGTCGCTCGAAAAGCTCAGGGTTTGGAAAGAGAAGTTTCTCTGATCGCCGGACAAAGAAAAAGCCGGGCGAGAGCCCGGCTTGATCGAAAGCAATTTTGATTTTGCTCAGGCGGCCCACGGATGCGAGGCAGCATTCTTCTTTTCGAAGTCGTCGATCGCCTTGCTCTTTTCCATCGTCAGGCCGATATCGTCGAGACCGTTCAGCAGGCAGTGACGCCTGAATTCATCGAGACCGAACTTGATCGAGCCGCCATCYGGGCCGGTGATTTCGAGGTTTTCGAGGTCAACCGTAAGAACAGCGTTGGAACCGCGCTCGGCGTCATCCATCAGCTTGTCGAGGTCTTCGTGGCTGACCTGGATCGGCAAAATGCCGTTCTTGAAGCAGTTGTTGTAGAAAATGTCGGCGAAGCTGGTGGAGATCACACAGCGGATACCGAAATCGAGCAGCGCCCACGGAGCGTGCTCACGCGAAGAGCCGCAGCCGAAGTTGTCACCGGCAACCAGGATCTTGGCATCGCGGTAGGCCGGCTTGTTCAGTACGAAATCGGGGTTTTCGGAGCCGTCTTCATTATAACGGGCTTCGGCGAAAAGGCCCTTGCCGAGGCCGGTGCGCTTGATGGTCTTCAGATAGTCCTTCGGAATGATCATGTCGGTGTCGATGTTGACGACCGGCAGAGGGGCTGCAACGCCCGTGAGCTTCACGAATTTATCCATGACCCATGCTCCATTTCAGCAAACGTACTTTCTATTTTTGCATCTAGTCCAGTTTTCAGCCGAAATGAAGAAGAATCTTTCGCTGACGGAGGCCACGCGACGTTTCGCGCAGCCGGCCAATTGTGTGTCTTCTTACTTCGACGGTGCATTCAGACCCCAGAGGACGCCAAACGGATCGCGAAGCTGGCCGTAGCGATCGCCCCAGAACATCAGCTCGACCGGCATGACGACTTCGGCGCCGGCAGCGACGGCGCGATCCCACCAGCTATCGATATCGTCGATAATCAGCTGAATGGCGAAGCCCTCATGGCCTTTGAAGGGATGGCCGTATTCGGGATAGGCATCCGACAGCATGAGCGAGCTGCCGTTGATGTAGAGATGCACATGCATCGTCCGGCCGCTTTCGTCTGATGGTACGAGATAGGCTTCCTCTGCACCGAAAGCCTTCTTATAGAATTCTGCAGCCTTTAGCGCGCCGTCGACCGTCAGATAGGGCAGCAGGCCATTCTTGACCGGCGGCATCTTGGTCGGGCTGTTTTCCGTCGCATCCATGCTCATCCTCCATTTGTTTTCAAACGCCGGTCAATGCCTGGCTGCTTCAAAGACGTTACGGGGGAGCGTGAGCCGACAATGCCGGTCAGAATTTTCAGCGAAAAGTGATCAGAGATCGATGATCGTGCCGCGGCCGTCGTTCCAGACGCGCATCTCGCGCTTTCCATCGGCGCGGGCGCGGACGGGAGCGGGCTTCATCTTCATCGAAAGGGCGCGGCCGACCATAAGCACGGTCAGGATGCCGCCAACGGCGAGCGTGACCGAGAAGGTGAGGAGCAGCATAGCCACAAAAACGGTGGCGCCGGCAAGCATGAAGAAGATGGAGCGAATGTTCTGCATTGGTTTGAAACCTTTCTAAGGAAAGGAATGTGGTCCTTCTTTTTCCTCTCTGCAAGTCAAGCATGGCTTTTTGTTGTCTTGCCGGGCTTTGTGAAGCTTGGCACTAATGGCCCATGAGCCGAACACCACCTCTCCGTTCCTTGCGTCTGCGCCGCTCTGTGCTGAGCGTACCCGCCATCAATGTGCGGGCGCTTAGAAAGACCCATTCCCTTGATTGCGATGCGGTAATTTTCGATCTTGAGGATTCCGTCGCGCCTGAAAAAAAGGCGGAAGCACGCGACAATCTGAAGACGTTTTTTGCGGGACCGCCACTCGAGGGCAAGGAAAGGATCATCCGTATCAACTCTTTGTCATCCGGCTTCGGGCTGGCGGATCTGGAACTGGTCAAGGCGCTGTTGCCAGATGCCGTTCTGCTGCCGAAGGTGGACGAGCCGCAGGATGTCACTGATATCAGCGATCCTCTTGCCGATGCGGATGTGCCGGAGGAGCTGCGCATCTGGGCGATGATCGAAACGCCGCGCGGCGTGCTGAATGTCGCAGCCATCACCGAATCCGGCCGCACGCCGGGATCGCGGCTCGATTGCCTCGTCGTCGGCCTCAACGACCTGCGCAAGGAAACGGGTGTTTTGCCGCTGCCGGGGCGGACCTATCTTGTACCCTGGCTGATGCAGGTCATTCTGGCGGTCAAGGCCTACGGGCTCGATGCGCTGGACAGCGTGTTCAACGATTTCCGGGATGGCGAAGGTTTCGATGCCGAGTGCGGGCAGGGCCGCGCCATGGGCTTTGCGGGCAAGATGCTGATCCATCCGGCGCAGATTACAGCCGCCAACCGGCATTTCGGGCCGAGCGCGGAAGAAATCGCGGAGGCTGAGGCTATCATCGCCGCCTTCGCCGATCCGGCTGCCGAGGGGCTGAACGTCATCAATGCGGACGGGCGGATGATCGAGCGGCTGCATCTTGTCCAGGCCGAGGCTCTGGTTCATAAAGCGCACCTGATTTCTGCAAGAAAGCCCGCCTGATGAAACTCTACCGCTTCCTGACCGGTCCCGACGACGCTTCCTTCTGCCACAAGGTGACGGCGGCGCTGAACAAGGGCTGGTTAATGTCCGGCTCGCCCACCTATGCCTTCAACGCTGCGACCGGCCAGATGCAGTGCGGCCAGGCTGTCGTCAAGGAGGTCGAGGGCAAGGACTATGACCCGGACATGAAGCTGTCCGAGCAATAGGTCAGCGTTCAGCAGCCTCTTCGGCGCTTGCCTCGATGCGTTCCATGTCATCGTCGCTGAGGCCGAAGTGGTGGCCGATCTCATGGATCAGCACATGGGTGATGATGTCACCCAGCGTCTCGTCGTTTTCTGCCCAGTAGTCGAGGATCGGACGGCGATAGAGACGAATGCGGTTCGGCATCTCGCCGGTTTCCAGGGTGAAACGCTCCGAAATGCCGCGGCCCTCGAAAAGACCGAGCAGGTCGAAAGGTGTTTCCAGCGCCATATCCTCGAAGACTTCGTCATCGGGAAAGTCTTCGATTTCGATGGTCAGATTGGTCGTCAGCTTGCGAAATTCGTCCGGCAGATGGCTGTAGGCCTCCATTGCCAGCGACTCGAAGGTGCTGATCGTCGGCGCATGGCGGTCCCCCCAATCATCGCTCTGGTCTATGCGGGCCATTAATATTCCTTCCTTTGCGGCCCATATAGAACCTTTATCGCCGATTTTCGAGTGCGGAATCAAAGGCAGGAATAAATTCTTATAAAATGGCCGTTGACTCTTCATTAGAGCTCTGGAATCTATAAGAACATAACAGGAACAATACGGATGGAGAGAACGCCATGGCGCAGACCGCCCTGGCGCGCGAGCGGCTTTTTGCGCTCCGCGAAACCATTGCCCGACTGGAGGGAAAACCCGCACCGGCGCTTGCCGCGGCGGAACGGGAAGCCTTTGCAGAAGGGCGTGAGAGGCGGCAGGAGCGCATTCTGCCACGCTTGCCTTTCGGTGTGGGATTACTCGATGACGCCTTGGAAGGCGGCCTGCAGCTCGATGGGATTACCGAGTTCCGCGCGGCAGGCTCCCGCGGTGCGGGAGCGGCAAGCGGCTTGGCGATGGCCGTTGCAGCACGGCTGCAGAGGCAGGAGGAGGATGCCGGCAGGCTGCTGCCGCTGCTCTGGATCGGTGATGCCGTTGGCACACTGGAGGCGGGTCGCCCCTATGCTCCGGGGCTGAAGGATTTCGGGCTGAAGCCGGAAAGGTTTTTCCATGCCGCGCCGCGCAAGCTGGAGGATGCGCTCTGGCTGGCGGAAGCGGCCATCGAAAGTGCTGCCTTCTCGGCTGTCGTCTTCGAAATGCGCGGCAATCCCTTGCATTTCGGCCTGACCGAAAGCCGGAGGCTCAGTCTCAGGGCGCGCGCCGTCCGGCGTCCGCTCTTTCTCGTCCGCCAGGCCGGGGAGGAGGAGGCGAGCAGCGCTGCCTTCCGTCTGCATGTCGAGCCGGCGCCGTCTGACCTGCGATCGTTGCCGGATGGATCAAAATTTTCCGGCAGCATCGGCAATCCGATTTTCCGTCTTACGCTGGAGAAGAGCCGCAATCCGGCCCCGCTCTCCTGTCTTCTGGAGTGGAACCCCCATGAACGCGAATTTCTCCCCGTCGACGAACCAAGCTTCGCTCGCCCTCCAGGCGAACAGTCAGCGCATTCTGGCGCTCAGCTTTCCACATCTGGCGACGGACCGCATCGCACGCAGGCGATGGGGTCTCTCCTGGCGTTCGAAAGGGCGTCCTGAAGCGTCACCGATGGTCTGTTCGGGCAAGCTCAACAATGCCATGCGGCTGACGGCGCTGGACGAGTTTGCCGAGAGGCTGGGGCTGAGGAAGGAACAGGGMGTTGCCGAAGCGCGCGCCATGTATCCAGCGCTCGATGTCGTGGAAGAGGATCTGGCGGCCGACCGCCGGCTGCTGGAAGCGATCGCCGACTGGTGCGACCGATATACACGGATGGTGGCGCTCGATGGCAAGGACGGGCTATTTCTCGACATTACCGGCTGTGCCCATCTCTTCGGCGGCGAAAAGGCGCTTCTGAGGGATATCCTGTCGCGGCTCTTCCATATGGGGCTCGATGCGCGTGGCGCGATCGCCTCATCACCGGGCCTTTCCTGGGCTGTCTCCCGCTTCGGACAGGGCGGCGTGGTGGAGGATGAGGAGACGGAGCGCATGCTGATGCCGCTGCCTGTCGCAGCCCTTCGACTGGAAGGTCAGACCGTCGATGCCCTGAAGAAGCTCGGCCTCAAATATATCGGCGATATCGTTCATGCGCCGCGGGCGCCGCTGACCCGCCGCTTCGGATCGACACTGCTTCTGCGCCTCGATCAAGCACTGGGGCGCGAGGAGGAGCCGATCTCCCCCCGGCTTCCCATCGCCAGCCTGTCGTCCGAACGCCGCCTGGTCGAACCGATCGGAACGGAAGAACAGATCCTTGCTGTCACCGGCCAGATCGCCGTGTCGCTGAAACCGTCGCTGGAGGCGCGTGGAGCCGGCGGGCGAGTGTTCGAGCTGGTGCTGTTTCGCGTCGACGGCAGGGTTTTCCGCATCTCCGTCGGCGCCTCGCAGCCGCTTCGCGAGCCCAAACTCGTTGCCGGCCTGTTTTCCGAGCGGCTGCAAGTGATCCATGACGATCTCGATGCCGGCTATGGCTTCGAGATCCTGCGCCTGAATGTGCTGCGGCATGATCCGTTCAACGAGACGCAGGGTGATTTCGAGGGCGACCGGGAGGGGGAGATCTCGCTTTCGAGCTTTGTCGACCGTGTTGCGGCCCGGCTCGGTGCGGACTGCCTGCAAAGCTTCCAGCTTCGCGAGAGCCATGTGCCGGAGCGCGCCGTGATCACGGTGCCGGCAATGGAGAGCCTTCCTGCACGGCGCAAGGCAGAGCAGGAAAGCGCGCTTCCTTTCCGTCAGGAGCGCCCCTTGCGGCTCTTTGCAACACCGGAACCTGTCGAGGTCGTGTTTGCCGAAGTGCCTGACGGTCCGCCGCAGATTTTCCGCTGGCGACGTCTGCAGCATCAGGTGGCAAGAAGTGAAGGACCGGAACGGATCGCCATGGAATGGTGGATCGACGGAGATGGTGCCGAGGCGCGCGACTATTTCCGGATCGAGGATGAGACCGGGCACCGCTTCTGGATCTATCGCCGAGGCTTCTATGGTCAGGAACTCGATCCCCGCTGGTTCATGCATGGGGTCTTTGCATGAGGCCCGAATCCGCATTCTTTGAGATCGGCACGAGGACGAATTTCTCGTTCCTCGAAGGCGCGTCGAAGCCGGAAGAGATGGTCGTGCAGGCCGCTTACCTGAAGCTCGGCGGCCTCGGTATTGCAGACCGGAATTCGGTTGCCGGCGTGGTGCGAGCACATGCGCAGGCAGAGCAGCTTGAGGAGAGATACAAGAACAGAGATGAAATTCTGGCCCAGGCGAAGAAGGAAGGAAAAAAGGAGGTGATCCTCGATCCTATCCGGGTTCAGCTGGGCGCCCGCCTCGTCTTTTGCGATGGAACGCCTGATATCCTTGCCTATCCGCGCAACCGGCGAGGTTGGGCAAACCTTTGTCGCCTGCTCAGCGCCGGCAACCTGAAGGAAGAGTCGGTCAAGGGAACCTGCATCCTGACGGAAGCAGAGCTCATGGAATGGGGCGATGACATGATGCTTGCTCTCGTCCCCGAGCGAGCCATTGTGAATGACATCACCAAACAGCCGGAATTCGAAGATTATCTCGAGCGGTTTCGCAAACGCTTTCGCAAGGCATTTTTCATGGCGCTGTCGCCGGCCTATGACGGTCGTGATCGGCAGGCTTTTGCGGTGCTTGCCATGCTTGCCGCTCGAAATCGCGTGCCGCTGATTGCAAGCAATCAACCGCTCTATCACCACCCCGAGCGCCGACCGCTTTCGGATATCGTCATCGCAATCCGGGAGCATGTGGAGATATCGAAAGCCGGATTCCTTCTAGCGCCGAATGGAGAGCGGTATCTCAAGGATTCACGTGAAATATTGAGGATCTTCCGGGATTACCCTGACGCGGTTGAGAACACGCAGGTCTTTTTCGGCAAGCTGAGCTTTTCGCTGAACGAGCTAAAGCACAATTATCCACCTGAAAATGATCCCGGTGAAACGCCGCAGGAGACTCTCGAAAGACTGACAAGAGYGGGTGCGGTAAAACGTTATCCTGATGGTGTTCCTGAAAAAGTGGCGAAACAGATCGATTACGAACTGAGGCTCGTCGGCGACAAGAACTACGCCTCCTACTTCCTGACGGTTCACAGGATCATTCACCACGCCCGCCATGTGCTCGAAGTTCTGTGTCAGGGGCGAGGGTCGGCGGCTAATTCGGTTATCTGCTATTGCCTAGAAATTACTGAAGTCGATCCTCAAAAGAGCACGCTCCTCTTCGATCGTTTCATTTCAATGGATCGGGACGAACCGCCGGATATCGACGTGGATTTCGAGCATGAGCGGCGGGAAGAGGTGATTCAGTCTATTTATAAAAGATACGGCGTTGATCATGCCGGGCTGACGGCTGCCGTCACCAGCTATCGCACTCGCTCGGCTGGCCGTGAGGTCGCCAAGGCTTTTGGCCTATCGGAGGATGTTCAGTCGGCGATCAGCAGCCTCGTCTGGGGCTGGTCGGAGGACAACCTCTCGGAACGAGACGCGAAGGCGGCCGGCCTCGATATCAAGGATCCGGTGACACGAAACGTACTGAAATATGCATCTGAGCTTCTGAGTTTTCCACGGCACCTTACCCAGCATGTCGGGGGTTTCGTCATCACGCGTGACCGGCTCGATGAGGTTGTGCCCATCATGAAGACGGCAATGCCGGATCGCTATATGATTGAATGGGATAAGGATGATCTCGACAACGTCAAAATCCTCAAGGTGGATGTCCTGGCGCTTGGTATGCTCACCTGCTTGCGCAGAGCTTTCACGCTGCTTGAGCTGCATTACGACGTGAAGAAAACACTCGCCGATCTCGGCCATAAGGAGCACGGAGAGGAGGGCGAGCCGGTTTACGATATGATGGGCCGGGCCGACACACTAGGCGTCTTCCAGATCGAAAGCCGGGCGCAGATGAGCATGCTGCCGCGCCTGAAGCCTAGGGTGTTTTACGACCTTGTCATTGAAGTGGCGATCGTCCGGCCGGGACCGATCCAAGGCGACATGGTGCATCCCTATCTGAAACGCAGAGAGCTGCGGAATAAAAATCTGCCAATCGAATATCCAAGCGATGAGCTGAAGACTGTTCTTGAAAGAACCCTAGGGGTTCCGCTGTTTCAAGAGCAAGCCATGCAGATCGCAATCACCGCGGCGGGTTTCAAGCCAGCAGAAGCCGACCGGCTTCGTCGGGCAATGGCGACCTTCAAAAGGACTGGCACTATCGGCAATTTCGAGCAGCGATTCATCGATGGAATGACGGCAGATGATCGCTACACAAAAGAGTTTTCCCAGCAATGCTTCAACCAGATCAAGGGCTTCGGCGAGTACGGGTTCCCAGAAAGCCATGCCGCTTCCTTCGCGCTGCTTGTCTACGCTTCCTCATGGCTGAAAGCCTACTATCCCGACGTCTTCTGCGCGGCGATGCTGAATTCGCAGCCGATGGGGTTTTATGCGCCGGCACAGCTGGTACGGGATGCGCGTGAGCATGGTGTGAAAATCCTACCGGTCGACATCAATCACTCGGACTGGGAGTGCACACTGGAAACGGCGGCCTTCGACCGGTCGGCTGTCGATTTCCGCCATGGCGAGATGCGAGGTGTCATCAAGACCCGTCATGCTGTGCGGCTCGGTCTTCGGCAAATCAAGGGCGTTTCCTCTGATGATATGAAGCAGCTCGTCAAAAAACGTGATGACAAATACCACTCAGTGCGTGACCTCTGGCTGCGTTCCGGCTTGCAAAAGTCCGCCATCGAGCGGCTGGCAGATGCGGATGCCTTCCGGTCCATCGGGCTATCGCGACGTGAGGCGCTTTGGGCGGTCCGGGCACTGGATGTGAAGAGCGCGACCGAGGAACTGCCGCTCTTCGAACAGGTTCGCCATATCGACCTCCAGCCCGAGCCTGCTGCAAAGTTGCCGGACATGCTGCCGGGAGAGCAGGTCATCGAGGATTACCGCTACCTGTCGCTGTCTTTGAAGGGGCATCCCGTTTCCTTCCTGCGCGAGGAATTTCGCAAGGCAGGCGTGACGCGCAATGTCGATCTGCTTCGAGTCCCAAATGGACGGAGAGTCACGATTGCAGGGCTGGTGCTGGTGCGCCAGCGGCCGGGCTCGGCCAATGGCGTGATCTTCATGACGCTGGAGGACGAAACCGGTGTTGCCAATGCGATTGTGTGGTCAAAGATGTTCGACAAATATCGCTCGGTCGTCATGGGCGCGCGGCTGGTGAAGATCTATGGCCGCCTGCAAAGCCATAGTGGTGTCATCCATACCGTCGTCGAACATATCGAAGATATGACACCGCTGCTCGGCATCCTTCAGCGGGAGACGAAACGCTTCGGCGTTAGCGAGCGTTCGGATGAGGTCTTGCGGCCAACCCAGGATCATAGACAACAGAAAAAAGTGGATGCACTGGCAAGAGAGGGGTTGGTCAGAAAGATCGCAGACGGGCGCTCGTCGGAGAGGGGTAGGGGTGGCGATATCGCCGAGACGGCAAGCGTAATGCCGCGTGGCCGCAATTTCCACTGACACGCCCTTGAATCCCCGATCGTCATCTTTCTCAAGAGCTTAGGCATAGGCTCACCGGCGTGTGATCGTTGACTGCGGAACAGTGAACGGTTTCGATTGCGAATTTTCTTGACAGTTCCTATCTTCTTTTGCAGAAAACACGATAGTAAGTGTCATGTTTGGAATGAAGACGTGCTCGTCTGCAGTTGCAACTACATAACCGACAAGGAAATCCGGGAGGTTATCAACAACCTTCTCGATGAGGATTGCTGGCAGCTTATCGTGCCTGCGAAGGTCTATCACGCCATGGCCAAGCGTGGCCGTTGCTGTGGTTGCTTCCCCAATGTTGTCGATATCATCATCCAGACAACCGAAGATTATCACGCCCGTCGCCACTCGACGGAGACCGAAATATTTGATTTCATGTCTCGCTTGAAACAATTCCACGAGGAAAACAGGAGAGCGGACATTGAAAGGCGACAAAAAAGTCATCGAGCGGCTTAACGAGGCCCTTTTTCTAGAACTCGGCGCAGTCAACCAGTATTGGGTTCACTATCGTCTCCTCGAGGACTGGGGTTACACCAAGCTCGCCAAGAAGGAACGTGCCGAATCGATCGAAGAAATGCATCATGCTGACCGTCTGGTCGCGCGTATCATCTTCCTCGAAGGCCATCCCAATCTACAGACACTCGCGCCGCTGCGCATCGGTCAGAACGTCAAGGAAGTTCTGGAGGCGGATCTTGCCGGCGAATACGACGCCCGCGCCGCTTACAAGAAGTCGCGTGACATCTGTCATGACGCCGGCGACTACGTTTCCATGAAGCTTTTCGAAGAACTGCTGGCAGACGAGGAAGGTCATATCGACTTCCTCGAAACGCAGCTCGACCTGCTCGGAAAGATCGGTGAAGGGAAGTACGGTCAGCTCAACGCGGACTCGGCCAACGAAGCCGAATAACCTGCCATTGGCGATGGAATTTCAGCCGGCCGCCCTTAAGGCGGCCGGTTTCATTTGGGAGACTTGATCCGCCGCTTTGGCCGATCGCTCAATCCTCGGGGATCAGGCCGGGGAGGTGCCTGAATTCCGACACCACGCGCTCATAGACGGCACGCTTGAAGGGAACGATCAGGCCGGGCAGGTGTTCCATCGGCTTCCATTCCCAGGCGTCGAATTCCGGCTCATGGCCGCCGGGCGGCGGGTTGATGGCGATCTCATTTTCGTCGCCCTCGAAGCGGAAGGCGAACCAGCGCTGCGTCTGGCCGCGGTACTTGCCCTTCAGGCCGATACCGATCAGTTGCGGGGGCAGGTCGTAATTGATCCAGTCCTTCGCCTCGGCGAGCAAGGTCACGGTCTTGATGCCGGTTTCTTCATAAAGCTCTCGATAGGCCGCCTCCAGCGGGTCTTCGCCCTTGTCGATGCCGCCCTGCGGCATCTGCCAGAGTTGGGGAGAGCCGTCATATTCGGAATTGCCGTCGGGAATGCGTCGTCCAGCCCAGACCAGGCCCTCACGGTTCAGGATCATCACGCCGACGCAGGGGCGATAGGGCAGATCCTCGGCTCTTACGGTCGCCTGGCTCATGGGTTTCTCCGCTCAGGGATTCTTGGGGTCATTGACGAGTGCTGCAATGCCGACAATCTCGATGCCGCGCATGGTCGCTTCCTCGCTCCATTTGGAGATCGCGTCAATGCTCTCGTCGAAAGCCGAGGCGACGCCGATCGCCTGGCCATTACGGCGGGCGATGCGCTCAAGTTCATCGAGCTTCTGCAGGATGGTGTTCACATCGACCTGACTGTCCAATTGCAGATCGGCGAAGGCGTAAGGAAGCTCCGTGCCCTTGGCGACCACGGCGGTCTTGGATTGCGCCGAAGTGCCGTCGTCGAGAAAGAGGAGACCGCGCTTACCAATGTCCCGCATGACCGGTTCCATGGCCTTGGGATCGGAGAGGAAACGTCCGCCCAGATAGTTCATGATGCCGGTATAGTTGGTGATCTCGCCCATCGCCCGGTGCAGGCTTTCGATATTCCTCGTCACGGGCTTCGACGTCAGCAGCGTATCCGGTCCCGGATCGTTAGCTGGATAATCGAACGGCTCCAGCGGCACCTGCAGCAATATTTCATGGCCGCCGCGCCGCGCATCCTRCATCCAGCGCTGCAGGCTGTTGCCGCTGGCGGCAAAGGCAAAGGTGATTTCTTCCGGCAATTGCTTTATGGCGCGCTGCGTGCCAGTCTGGCTGAGACCGAGGCCGCTGAGGACGATTGCTATGCGGGTGCCGCGCGTGCCGGACCATGGCCGCGCATATTGATCCATCGCCCGCTGGCCATCAGGACCTGTGATCGGTAGGCGGCCGAAGGGCGTATCTTCAATGAGATTGTCGTTGGGGATGGCCGCCATACGCGGATCCTGTCCCCTCTGCGTGGCATCGACCAGAACCGGGCCGCTGCCGTCGCGTGGACGAGGGCTGTATTTGGTGACGACGGAACCGTCGCCGGTCACCATGTGCTCTACGTTGGCGCCGGATTGCGGCTCGGAACGCGGTATGCCGTTTGCAGCCTGATTGCCAGATGCCTGCGGCTCCTGGATCGTATCGGTCGGCGGCGCGGCAGACCTGTCCTGCGATGCCGGAGGCTTCGACTGTTCGAGGCCATCATTGCGAAATGCCGTGTAAAGGGAAAAGCCGCCAATCGCGACAAGACAGACGCTCGCGGCAATCTGTCCGATCCGCAATATGCCTGGGCGCTTTCGCGTGGCCTTGCGGTTGCGGCCTAGAGGTGCATGCAGGTCCGTTCCCAATTCGTTGCCACTCCAAAACCGGGAAACAGCAGAAAGCCTCAAGGCCGGGCGGGTGCCCGGCCTTGAGAACGATGAATTACTTGGCGACGACGGCCTTCTCCGGGTCCGGTGGGAAGGACGGGTCAGTCTTYTTGCCGCGCAACAGATCGAGCGCGTAGTTGAGCTGTACGTCATCCTTCGGATCCGGCGGGACGTAGGCAACCGAGCCCGAACCTTCGTCAGTCTCGCTCTGGCCCTTGATGTGACCGCGCAGGCTGGATTCGCCTTCGGTTACCATCTTGCCCTGCAATTCCTGGGGCAGCGGCTCCTCGACCTTGATGTCAGGCGTGATGCCGGTGCCCTGGATCGAGCGGCCCGACGGCGTGTAGTAGAGCGCCGTCGTCAGGCGCAACGCGCCGTTTTCGCCAAGCGGAATGATCGTCTGGACCGAGCCCTTGCCGAATGAACGCGTGCCGAGAACGGTGCCACGGCGCAGATCCTGCAGGGCGCCGGCGACGATTTCCGATGCCGAAGCCGAGCCGCCGTTGATGAGGACGATCAGCGGCTTACCATCCGTCAGATCGCCCGGGCCAGCGTTGAAGCGGCGGGTTTCGTCCGGATTGCGGCCACGGGTGGACACCACTTCGCCGCGCTGCAGGAAGGCGTCCGAAACGTTGATCGCCTGATCGAGCAGACCGCCGGGGTTGAGACGCAGGTCAAGGACGAAGCCCTTGAGCTTGTCGGCCGGAACGGTCGCTTTGATCTTCTGGATCGCCTTTTCGAGGTCTGGATAGGTCTTCTCGGTGAAGGAGATGACGCGCAGGTAGCCGACATCATCTTMAACGCGCGACTTGACCGCCTGAACGGCAACGACGTCACGTACGATCGTCAGTTCGATCGGCTTGTCGGCGCCCTTGCGGATGAGCGTCAGCTTGATCGGCGTGTTGACGGCGCCGCGCATCTTCTCGACGGCGTCTTCGAGCTTCAGGCCGCGAACGGACTGGCCGTCGATTTCCGAGATGTAGTCGCCGGCTAGAACGCCGGCTTTGGCAGCCGGGGTGTCGTCGATCGGGGTGATGACCTTGACGAGCTCGTCTTCCATGGTGACTTCGATACCGAGGCCGCCGAACTCACCCTTGGTCTGGGTGCGCATGTCTTCGGCGTCCTTCGCATTCATGTAGCTGGAATGCGGATCGAGCGAGGAAAGCATACCATTGATGGCGCTTTCGATCAGCTTGTCCTCGGCCGGCGGCGTCACATATTGCGCACGTACGCGTTCGAAGACATCACCGAATACCGAAAGCTCCTTATAGGTCGATGCTCCCGCCGCCTCTGCAGGCACACCTGCCGAGTAAATGACGCTCATGGCGGTCGCGCCCATCAGTGCGCCGACCAGAACAAGAGAAGCCCTACGAATCATTGCGTGCCTTTCCAGTGTCTTTGGCGGTCCACCACGGTCGGGAATCGACCGGTTTACCGTCCTTTCGAAACTCAATGTAAAGCGTTGGCCGATCTGTTTCCAGCGCCAATGCTGTTGCGCTTGCCACTCTTTTCGCACCCATCACGGCCAGGGGCTCCCCGGAGAAAACAAATTTTCCCTGACGGGTGTTGATCGTATCCATGCCTGAAAGAACCAGGTGGTATCCGTTGCCAGCGTCGAGGATGATCATCTGGCCATAGCTGCGGAAAGCACCGGCAAAAACCACCAGCCCATCAGCAGGGGCCGTCACCACCGTTTCCGGGTTGGTCGCGACCGTCATTCCCATGGCCTCGTGTCCGGTGCCGTCGGCATCGCCGAACTGACGCAGAGTATCGCCTGCCACAGGCAGCTCCAGTTTCGCCTTCAATTCTCCGAAGGGATATGCGGGCGCAATGCGGTTTTTATCGGGCACACCGCTGTCGGCAAGGGCCTTTGCCTGGGCGCGCTGTTCGTCCGTCAGAAGCTTGCGGTTCTCCTCCGCCTGTCGGGCGGCGGCCGCGGCGTCGCGCACCGACGCGATCTCCGTCTCCATCGAGGCGACGAGGCTTTCCAGTGTGGTCGCTTTGCTCGCCAGCTCCTCTGAGCGCTGCTTTTCGGCTCCCAGCTCCGCTGCGTTGGAGCGGCTCAGCTTGTCGTTTTCGGCAAGCAGCAGGTCCATGCGCCGTTCCTCCTCCAGGCTGTTTGCCATGGTGGTGGTCAGGCCTTCCTTCTCCTTGGCGCTTGCCGTCTGCAGTGCTGCAAGGCCGGCAAGATCAGCCGCCAGCTTTTCCGTCTCGTTGCGGATGCCCGGCACTACTGCGCCAAGCAGAATGGCGCTGCGAACGGAGGCAAGTGCATCGTCGGGGCTGACGAGAAGGGCGGGCGGCGGGTTGCGGCCCATGCGCTGGAGAGCGGCGAGAACCTCAGCAAGGACGCCGCGACGTTCGTGCAGCGAGCGGCGGATGCCGTCTTCCTTGACGCCGAGCTCAGCGAGCTTCTTTTCGCTTTCGAGGATCTTGCCTTCCAGGGATTTGCGCCGCGCAGCGGATTCGATCAGCGCCTGGCGGATGCTCGCGGTGCTCTTTTCCAGATTGCCGATGCTGCTTTGAAGCTCGGTCACCTTGTCGGAGGAAAGGCTGATCGTCTTCGACAGCGCTTCCAGCTGGGTTCTCGTCTCGTCGCGCTTCTTCGCAAGTTCAGCGGCAGGATCAGGCGGCTGCTGTTCGGCGGGTGTTGCGGGAGCAGCTGTTTCGGCAGCGGCAGGCGGTGGCGGAGCATCCTGCGCCATTACAGCAAAGGGGTTTCCCGAAATGGCAATGCTGGCCGCGCCGAGCCCTGCGGCAACGGCCGGCAGGAACAGGCGGGATCGCTTGGGGGCAGCTCTCGTCATGCGTGTCGGGGTTTACTCGTTCAAATCGCCCGGAACCTAAGCTGATTTGGGGCTGTTGACCAGAAAGTTTGAAGGAGAAGGGGCCGGGACGCAAAACACGGCTGCGTGACCATTTTCGGCTGTATCAGACGCGATGATAGGGGTGGCCGGACAGGATGGTGACAGCGCGGTAGAGCTGTTCGGCAATCAGCGTGCGAACAATCTGGTGCGGCCATGTMATCTTGCCAAGGCAGATCGTCATGTTGGCCCGGTCGTAGAGGGAAGGATCAAGGCCGTCGGCGCCGCCGATCGCGATCGTCAGGTCGCGCTTGCCCTGATCGCGATAGCCACCCAGAAGATTGGCGAAGGCTTCGCTGTCCAGCGCCTTGCCGCGTTCGTCGAGGAGAACGAGGATACTGCCTTCGGCAAGCGATTTCAGCAATATTGCCGCTTCCTCACGCTTGCGGGTCTCCGCATTTGAAGCGCGGCTTTCGGCCACTTCGGCGATACGAGAAAATTCGAGGCCGACGGCGGGACCGGCCTTCGCAAAACGGTCGAAATAACGGGCCGCAAGATCCTTTTCGGGGCCGGACTTCAGCCGTCCCACCGCAAAAAGACCAATCCGCATTCCTCCGCTCCTGCTATGCCGCGCTTTAGAAGCGCAGCGTGGACTTTCCGGCCGGCTATCGAAAGCCGGCCCGGTCAGTTAMCACGTTTCAGGCGCCGGACGAATGCCTGGCTGCCTGTCAGTGCCGGGTTTCTTCGTCCATATCCGGAGCCGCCCACATCTTTTCGATGTTATAGAACTCGCGGATTTCGGGACGGAACACATGCACGATGATGTCACCGGTGTCGATCAGGATCCAGTCACCACCTTCCTGACCTTCGACGCGGGCAGTACCGAAGCCCTCGTCCTTGAGATCAGTCAGAAGATGATCGGCGATCGCCATGACATGCCTGTTCGAGCGGCCGGAGACGACAACCATGTAGTCTCCCAGCGCCGATTTTCCGGCAATGTTTATGGTGACGATATCTTCAGCTTTGGAATCCTCGAGGCTCACGAGGACGGCGTCCAGAGCACGGGCAGCGGCATCGGCGCCACGTTCTGCACTCTTCGGGATAACGGCCAGCGTTTTTCCCTTGGCGTGTACTGTTGTCAGTGCTTTCCCTTTCCTGGAATGACAAACCATGCACAACACAGATCCGATAGAACCGGATCATGGTTAAGATAGGCATCAAACTATTAATGTTTCAAGACGCGGCGCAGCGCGCGAACGGCCGAAAGCCGTATTTGGCGTCACGAAATCGAGATTTCGACCCTCGGTCGAGATGGAGGGGCTGTGTACAGCGTCAGCGGTCGGGCGTAAAGTGTCGCTGACTTCTGCAAATCCCGATCGATATGACCGAAACCACCAAAAATCCGCTCACACCCGTCCTGCGAATCACCTTCCCCGACGACGATCGCCTCGGCCACGGCAAGATGGAACTGCTCGAGCATATCCGCGAGACAGGTTCGATCTCGGCGGCCGGTCGGGCAATGGACATGTCCTATCGCCGCGCATGGATGCTGGTTGCCGAGATGAACCGCATGTTCAAGGCCCCGGTGGTGGAGTCGCAGCGCGGCGGCCAGAAGGGTGGGGGAGCGGCGCTGACGCCATTCGGGGAGGAACTGCTGGCGCGCTTTCGCGAAATGGAAGAGACGGTGCGCGCCAGCCTTGCCGACGATCTCGTCTGGCTGCAGAACAACCGCAATCTGCAGCACGAAGGCCAAAGCTGATCAGCCTTCCAGCGCAACCGTCTTGATGACCGCGAAGGCCGCCATGCCAGGATGCAGGCCCAGGCGCTCGCAGGACAACGCGGTAATGCGCGAAAGTATGGCGTCGCCTGTGCAATCGAGGCGGATCTCGACAGTACCCTCCTCCACCGGCGACACCTGCGTGATGGTTCCTGCCAAAATGTTGAGAGCGCTCAATCCTTCCGGCTTCTGTGTTGCCAGCATCACGTCGCGCGCGGGGATKCGGATGCGCACAGGCTTTCCAGCAGCAGGCGCGACACCTGGAACATAGAGTCTGCCCGCCTTCAGCAACACCGTTGCGATTCGGTTGGCCGGATCGACGCTCTCGACCGTGCCCTCCAGCACGGCACCGGCTTCCTTTCGGTCCTCCGGAAGAAGTGACGAACGGCTGAGGACATCCACAGCGGGGCCGGCCGCTTCGACCTTGCCGTCGCGCATGACGACGACCTTGTTGGCCAGGCGGGTTACTTCGGCAATCGAGTGGCTGACATAGACGATCGGAATATCCATCTCGTCGCGCAGGCGCTCGAGATAGGGCAGAATTTCGGCCTTGCGGGCTTCGTCCAGTGCTGCCAGCGGCTCGTCCATCAGAAGCAGACGGGGTGAGGAAAGAAGTGCACGGCCAATCGCCACACGTTGCTTCTCGCCTCCCGACAGCTTTGAAGGGCTGCGGGCGAGCAATTGACCGAGGCCGAGCAGGTCGACGACGCGATCGAAATTTTCGGCGCGTGTGGATTTCGGCGCGAACCAGCGGCCGTACGAGAGGTTCGCCCGGACGCTCAGGTGCGGAAAGAGCCGCGCTTCCTGGAAGACATAGCCGAAACGGCGCCGGTGACGGGGAATAAAGGTACCCTTTGCCGTATCCATCAGCACCTCGCCACCAAGCAGGACACGACCTTCTGCCGGTCGGGTGAGGCCGGCGATGATGCGGATCATGGAGGTCTTGCCGGAGCCGGATCGCCCGAACAGCGCCGTCACGCCGCGCTCGGAGGTGAAGGCGGCGTCGAGTGCGAAGGCGCCGAGACGATGTCTTGCTTCGACGATGAGCGTCATTCCGGATCGATCCTCCGGCCGGCGAGATGGGCAAGAAATTCCGAAGCGAGGAGCGCGAGCATGGAAATGACGATGGAAACGAGGGTGAGCCGCATGGCATTCGCATCGCCGCCCGGCACCTGTGTAAAGGTATAGATGGCCGCAGACAGTGTCTGCGTTTCGCCCGGGATATTGGAGACGAAGGTGATGGTGGCGCCGAACTCGCCCATCGCCTTGGCAAAGCAGAGGATCATGCCGGCAATGATGCCGGGAATGATCAGGGGCAGCGTGATGGTCAGGAAAACCCATGTCGGGCTCGCGCCGAGTGTACCGGCCGCCTCCTCGAGCTTGCGGTCGACGGCCTCGAGGGACAGGCGGATGCTGCGCACCATCAACGGAAAGCCCATAACGCCGCAGGCKAGCGCCGCACCCGTCCAGCGGAAGGAGAGCACGATACCCAGATATTGATCCAGCAGGCTGCCGATCGGGCCACGCCGGCCGAAAAGGATGAGGAGGATGAAGCCGGTGACGACGGGTGGCAGGATCAGCGGCAGGTGAACGATGCCGTTCACTATGGACTTGCCCCAGAAGCGGCCGCGGGCGAGCAGCAGGGCGATGAGGATGCCGAGTGGCAGGCCCGCCACCGTGGCGACGAAGGAAATGCGCAGGCTGAGCAGGATTGCCGTCAACTCCTCATCGCTCAAGCCGAACATATTCAAACGTTGTCTTCTCCCGAAACATCGAAGGCCCGCCGAAGCGAGCCTTCACGCTAAGCTCTCACCGCAGATTGCGGGATTATTTCAGGATGGTGAAGCCCTGTGCAGTGAAGAAGGAGGCTGCCTTGTCCGACTTAAGGAAGTCGAGATAGGCAACGGCGTCCGGATTCTTGCTCTCGGCGAGGAGAGCGATCGGATAGATAATCGGCGGGTGGGACTCGGCCGGGAAGGTGCCGACGATCGCAACGCCCTTATCGGCAGCGGCATCCGTCTGGTAAACGATACCGAAAGGTGCTTCACCGCGGGAAACGAAGGCGAGGGCGGCGCGCACGCTCTCCGAATAGGCAACCTTGGTTTCGACAGACTTCCAGACGCCGAGCTTGTCGAGCGCCGCTTGACCGTATTTGCCGGCCGGAACCGACTTCGGCTCACCCATGGCGAGTTTACCGTCGCCGATGAGGCCGGCGAGATCGAAGCCGGACTTTATTTCGACAGGCTTCTGCTTGCCGTTTTCCGCAACCAGGACGAGGCGGTTGCCGAGCAGGTTGGAGCGTGTGTCCGGCTTGATCAGTTTTTTATCGGCGACGTAATCCATCCAGTTCAGGTCGGCAGAAATGAAAACGTCAGCGGGGGCGGCATTTTCGATCTGCTTGGCCAGCGCACCGCTTGCTGCATAGGAGGCAACGGCTTCCTTGCCGCTTTCCTTGGCCCAGGCCGCGTTGGCGGCATCAAGCGCATCCTTCAGGCTTGCCGCGGCAAAGACAGTTACCTTTTCCGCGGCTGCGGCAGACGTCGAAAGCGCTGCTGCGCCAAGCCAGATGGCCGAGATCGCGACAGTTGCCAGTTTCATCCAGTGGCGGCGGCTCTGCATGATTTCTTCACTCCGAAGTTCGAAATATTTAGACGAATATAACGGCGTGTGAGCTTTGGCTAGAGTTGTATTTCATAAAACATAACGATAGCGGAGCCGCAATTTCCCGGGGTCGCCTCTTCACGCATTCGTGAGGTGCATGGCTCCCGCCAAAGCGAGAGCTCGTGAGGCAAAAATGTGGCGCTTCTGCTTGGCAAACAGCAAGAGATCTGGCCGATCAGTTTGGATCAATCTGCTTTTGCTGATTAAACCGGCAGCGAATTCGATCTGTTCCGCGGAGGTTTGCATTTTTTGCATTGCTGCAATGCACCGGTATATATTCACCTTCTGAACAAATGTGCTAAATGACAATCATCCGACGGCTTCTCCTCCTCCCATAGCCGTCCGATAGGATCGACAACACTCCTCCTCCCAGTTGTCGATCAAGTTTTAAGCCCGACGCACCTCCTCCCGCGTCGGGCTTTTCATTTCTGGGAACTTTCAAACAAACCGATTTATTCTGCGGCCTTGTGCTGATCGCCGTTGCGGATGGCCGTCGAGCTCAAAGTCGAGCGAGGACCGTGAATGAAGGTCCAGGCGGGCGCCCGCTTCTTCCAGAGAACACGGGCATCATCTTCGTCGATTCGGGCAAAGGCAAAGGTCTTGGCCATTTTCGAGGAAAGGTAAGAAAGCGTCGAGCCTGGCCGGTCGATGACAGCGATCGGGAAGGTTCGCGCGATATTCTGCCATTTCTGCCACCGATGGAAATTTTCCAGGCTGTCGGCGCCCATGATCCAGATGAAATGCACATGCGGATTGCGCGCCTTCACGCGGGCAAGCGTATTGGCCGTGTAGCTTACACCAAATGCCTGTTCGAAGGCGGTGACCTTGATATGCGGGTCGGTGGCGATGCTTTCGCTGCGCGCCAAACGCTCCGAAAGTGGTGCCAGATGATTGCGGCTTTTCAGCGGATTGCCGGGAGTCACCATCCACCAGAGCTGATCCAGGCCCAGGCGGCGGATGGCGATTTCGGCGACTAGGCCGTGGCCTTCATGTGGCGGATTGAACGAGCCGCCGAATAGACCGACGATCATGCCGCGTTCGCTATGCGGCATGCGGAGATAACGCCGGTCTATATGCTCCGTGGTCACGTCAGGGCCGCGTCTGTCCGTGACCGCGAACGCGGTATTTGAAGGAGGTGAGTTGCTCGACGCCAACAGGGCCACGCGCATGCATCTTGCCGGTGGCGATACCGATCTCCGCACCCATGCCGAATTCGCCGCCATCGGCAAACTGGGTGGAGGCGTTGTGCAGCAGGATGGCCGAGTCGATCTCCGTGAAGAAGCGTTCGACTACCTCAGGGTCTTCGGCAAGCACGGCTTCKGTATGGTTCGACGAATATTTCTGGATATGGTCGATCGCACCGGAAATGCCGTCAACGACGGCAACGGAAATGATGGCATCCAGATATTCGGTCGACCAGTCTTCGTCGGTGGCAGGCTTCAGGCCCGGCACGACCTTGAGAACCGTGGCCGAGCCGCGAACCTCGCAGCCGGCTTCAATGAGAGCCTCGATCAGCGGCGTCAGGTGCGTTCCGATGGCGCCGCCGTCGACCAGCAGGGTCTCGGCTGCGCCGCAGACGCCGGTGCGGCGCATCTTGGCATTGACGACGATCTTCTTCGCCATATCGATATCGGCTGATGCATCGACATAGATATGGCAGAGGCCTTCGAGATGGGCGAAAACCGGTACGCGTGCCTCGCTCTGAACGCGAGCAACGAGGCTCTTGCCGCCGCGCGGCACGATGACGTCGATTGCACCATCAAGCCCGCGCAGCATGGCGCCGACAGCGGCACGGTCGGTCACGGGCACGAGCTGGATCGCATGTTCCGGCAGGCCTACGGCTTTCAGGCCCTCGACCATGCAGGCATGGATGGCGGCTGAGGAACGGCGCGAATCCGAACCGCAGCGCAGGATCACGGCATTGCCGGCCTTCAGGCACAGCGCGCCGGCATCCGCCGTCACGTTCGGCCGGCTTTCGAAGATGACGCCGATGACGCCGAGCGGGGTGCGGACGCGCTCGATCTTCAGGCCGTTCGGCCGATCCCAGGCGGTAATCACTTCGCCAACAGGATCGGGAAGGGCGGCGATGGCGCGGATGCCTTCGGCCATTTCCGTGACGCGCTTGTCGTTCAGCGTCAGGCGATCAATGAAGGAGGCGAGCATGTCGGTGCCCGCCACATCCTTCAAGTCCTTGGTGTTTTCCGAGAGTATATGAGCCTTGTTCGCCAGGATGGCGTCGGCCATGGCGTCCAGAGCCTTGTTCTTGGCATCGGTGGAAGCAAAGCCCAATGGTCGCGCGGCGGCCTTGGCCTTGCGGCCGATGTCGTTCATCAGCACGTCAATGTCAGGGCTCTGCGCAACTGTATCAAGCATAACTTGCGTCCTTCTTCTGCCTTTCAGATTTGGAGCCGATCTGCGCCGTCATGACCATATCGTCGCGATGGACCATGGCGGCGCGGCCGGGATAACCGAGGATGGCCTCGATCTCCGCCGATTTGCGGCCGGCGATCTGGCGGGCTTCCTCTGCGTCGTAACTGACGAGCCCACGGGCGATCTCGCGGCCGGAGGGGGCGATGATTGCAACAGTATCGCCGCGGGAAAAATTGCCGGAGATGCTGCGCACGCCTGCCGGCAGCAGGCTCTTGCCTGCGCCGAGAGCCGTGACGGCACCTTCATCGAGATGGAGCGTTCCGGCGGGCTGAAGCTGTCCTGCAATCCAGGTTTTGCGAGCAGTCACGGGCGTACCAGACGGTGCAAACCAGGAAGAGCGCGCACCATTTTCAATGGCCGAAAGCGGGCTTTCCGTCTTGCCTGACGCGATGATCATGGCGCAGCCTGAAGTCGTGGCGATCTTGCCGGCATCGATCTTGGTGCGCATGCCGCCACGGGAGAGTTCGGAGGCTGCGCCGCCAGCCATGGCCTCGATCTCGGGGGTAATTTCCGCAATGGTTTCCAGGAATTGCGCATTCGGATCGAGATGCGGCGGAGCGGTATAGAGACCGTCGATATCGGAGAGAAGGATCAGCAGGTCGGCGCCAGTCATGGTGGCGACGCGGGCGGCGAGGCGGTCGTTATCGCCGTAGCGGATCTCGCTGGTCGCGACCGTGTCATTCTCGTTGATGATCGGCACGGCGCTGATCTTCAGAAGCTGGTTGATGGTGGCGCGGGCATTGAGGTAACGGCGCCGCTCTTCGGTATCACCCAAGGTCAGCAGGATCTGGCCGGCGATGATCGCATCACGCGAAAGGCTTTCCGACCAGGCTCTCGCCAGCGCGATCTGGCCGACGGCCGCTGCCGCCTGGCTCTCCTCGAGCTTCAGGGCGCCGGAGGGAAGGTCGAGTACCGAGCGGCCAAGTGCGATAGCGCCGGAGGAGACGACGAGGATATCGGCGCCTTTGGACTTCAGCGCGGCGATGTCTGCGCACATGGCATCAAGCCAGTCTTTCCGCAGGCCGGTCTTGCGGTCCACCAGCAGGGCGGAACCGATCTTGATGACGACGCGGCGATAGCGGTCCAGAGGCTTGCGGTTACTCATCCACCTCGTCCTCGTCGCTCGCGATCATGTCGCGATGGCGCAGCTTCGGCGTCTTGGCAGGCTTTTCCTCGGTATTGGCTTCGACGATGATGTCGCGCAGCGCGCGCAACACTTCCGTCATTCCCTTGCCGGTGACGGCAGAAATCTGGAAAGGCGTCTTGCCGCAGGCCTTGGCGAGTTCCTTGGCCTTCTTCTTCAGTGTCGCATCATCAAGCACATCGATCTGCGACAGTGCGACGATCTCCGGCTTGTCGGCCAGCTCGTTGCCATAGGCTTCGAGCTCATGCTTCACCGTCTTATAGGCTTTGCCGACCTTTTCTTCCTGGGCGGAGACGAGATGCAGCAGCACGCGGGTGCGCTCGACATGGCCGAGGAAGCGGTCGCCGATACCCACACCTTCATGCGCGCCTTCGATGAGACCGGGAATATCGGCAAGGATGAATTCCCGCTCGTCGATGGTCGCGACACCGAGGTTCGGATGCAGCGTCGTGAAGGGGTAATTCGCGATCTTCGGACGGGCGCGCGTTACCGAAGCAAGGAAGGTGGACTTGCCGGCATTCGGCAGCCCGACGAGGCCGGCATCGGCAATCAGCTTCAGATGCAGCCAGAGGGTCTTTTCCTCGCCGGCGAGGCCGGGATTGGCCCAGTCCGGCGCCTGGTTGACCGAAGACTTGAAGTGGGAGTTGCCGAAGCCGCCATTGCCACCCTTGGCGAGACAGAAGCGCTGGCCCTCTTCGGTGAGGTCGCAGATCAGGGTTTCTTGATCCTCTTCGAGGATCTGCGTGCCGACGGGAACCTTGAGCGTCACGTCGTCGCCATTGGCGCCGGTGCGGTTCTTGCCCATGCCGTGCATGCCGACCTTGGCCTTGAAGTGCTGCTGGAAGCGGAAATCGATCAGCGTGTTGAGGCCGTTGACGGCCTCCACCCAGACGTCGCCGCCGCGTCCGCCGTCGCCGCCGTCAGGCCCGCCGAACTCGATGAATTTCTCACGGCGGAAGGAAACGCTGCCAGCGCCACCATCACCCGACCGGATATAGACCTTTGCTTCATCGAGAAATTTCATTTTACTTCCAGTACTCAGTGCGTTTGGGCGACCCCTCTTGGGCCACTCGATATAGGCGGTTCAAGCGGAGGTCAAAGAATATCGTGATTTTTGCGAGCTATAACATACAGTACGGCTTCGGTCTCGATGGTAGATACGATCTGGAACGCATCGCCAAGAGTCTCGAAAGCGCCGACGTCATAGCCCTGCAGGAGGTGACGAGAGGCTTCGTCCGGAACGATTATGCCGATATGCCGGCTACTATCGCGGCCCTGTTTCCCGACTATTTCTGGGTCTATGGAGCGGCCTGCGACATTCATGCTGTGGCGCCGGAAGGCCAGGTTTCCCCGCCGCGCGGCACCCGTTTCCAGTTCGGCAACATGGTGCTGTCGCGCTGGCCTATCCTGTCGACGCGGACGCTGCTTCTGCCGCGCAGCCGCACCGTCGACAAGATCAATCTGCAGCGCGGCGCGACGGAAGCCGTTATTGCAATGCCCGATGGTGCTGTCCGCTTCTATTCCGTCCATCTCGACCATGTTTCCATCGACGAGCGCATTGCGCAGCTCCACCATCTCGGCGACCGCATCAATGCGTTCATTCAGGAAGGCGCATCGCTGACCGGAGCCTACGAATTCGGGCTTCCCGAGCCGCCACTGCCGGAGGATTACGTCATCATGGGCGATTTCAACATGGAGCCGGAATCGCCGGAATACTGTATTTTTGCCGGCGCTTTCGACGGCTTTTACGGCCGCACGGCGCGGATCGGCACGCCGATCGATGCCCTTGCGGCGCTCGGGGCCTATACGCCCGGAAGCTATAGCTGGATGGATCCGGAAGATCACGGCAAGCGCATGCATATCGATTACTGTTTCGTCAGCTGCGGCCTCAGGGACCGGTTGAAATCCGCTGTCATCGATACGAATTCCCTGGGTTCCGATCATTTTCCCCTGCGGGTCGAGATCCGCGATTGAAAGGACGCCGCCTTTGGCGCGGCGTCCTTATTCTTATGTCAGGCGACTTTTTTCTGCTGCAGCGCGCCCGGCTGCAGTAGGGTCTCGATATGGGCGACCATGGTGTTGCGGGCGAAAGAGTAGATTTCGCTGCAACCGGTCATCCGGAACCCGAGCTTTTCCTGCAGCCGGAGCGAGGCAGGATTGTCGGCAAAGACACCCGAATGAACCGGGACGTCGGGCATGCGCCGCGAGAAACGCTCCAGCACGGCTTCCGCCGCCTCGCCCATATAGCCGCGCCGCCAGTAGTAGCGGTTCAGCCAGTAGCCGAGGTGCCAGCGACCGTGACGAAGTTCGATCGACACATTGCCGATATGAACGTCGTCACTACCTGTTATCGCCAAAGTCCAGTCCGGCAGGACGCCCGACGTGACCGGAACCAGCCAGTCCAGCGCGTCCTGCCGATCAAAAGGGGCAGGAACGCGGGCCAGCATGCGGGTGACCGCGAAATCGGAAAGCGATTCCGCGATCGCAGGAGCGTCGCTCAGCCTATGCGGGCGAAGCGTCAGCCTTGCCGTTGATATGACCGGCACGGGGCCGGGCACCATGGGATTGATCCTCGGCCTCTGCAGGGGTGCAGCACTCATGAGATTGCCCCCCAGCTTCTCAGCGACATCCAGGTCTTGCGGTCGAGCCGGTACCATTCGACTGGCACGTTGCTGCCGAGCGCCAGCGAAGCGGCAAGGCCGGATCCCTGGAACTGGAAGCCGCACTTCTGGATGACGCGACGCGAAGCAACGTTCATGACCCGGCAGCGCGCGTCGATTTGCTCGACCTGCTGCCGCGTCCTGAATACCATGTCGACGAGGGCGTGGCAGGCTTCGGTCATATAGCCCTGGTTCCAATAGGGCTCGCCCAGCCAGTAACCGATCTCGACGGTCTTCTCGTCGGTATGCGGTTCCACGCCGCAGCAGCCCATAAAGGCACCGTTTTCGGCCTTGGTGATGGCATAGACGCACTTGCCAATCTCGCCATTTCGCGTACGCCAAACAAAGTCGGCGGCATCATTGGCGGTATATGGGTGCGGCATACGCGATACCATGGTGGCGACTTTGGCGTTGTTGGCGAGATGGGCAAGGGCGTCAATGTCTTCTTCGTGGGGCGCGCGCATGACGAGCCTTTCCGATAACAAGACAGGGCAATCGGTCCTTAACCGCTCCGGCCTCAGCCGTTCCATGGGAGACTTTTGGTCCTCCCTGGTCGACCGTGATTGGTCGACCCTTATCATTTCGCCTTGCATGTTCAGTCCTCCTGTTTGGACAAAGAAAAAGGGGAGATGGCGCCCCATCTCCCCTGTTTTCTGGACTGAACCTGGTATGGCCAGCCGGGTCGATGAGACGCCGGCTGTTTTAGAGCGCTACCGGCTTATTCCGCTGCTTCCGCTTTCGGCATTACAGACACGTACACGCGACCATTGGCCTTCGTTCGGTAGTCCACATTGCCTGCCGTAAGCGCAAAAATAGTATGATCCTTGCCGAGGCCGACATTGGCGCCCGGGTGCCACTGCGTACCGCGCTGGCGAACGATGATGTTGCCAGCTACGACGTTCTCGCCGCCAAACTTCTTCACGCCGAGGCGCTTGGAATCGGAATCGCGACCGTTGCGCGAGGAACCGCCAGCTTTTTTATGTGCCATTGGAGTTCTCCTTTAAACCTGAAACCCGTTGATCTTACTTGGCGGCCACGATGTCCGTGATACGGACAACCGTGTGATGCTGGCGATGGCCGCGCGAACGCTTCGAATTCTGACGACGACGCTTCTTGAAGGCGATGACCTTCTTGCCGCGGGTCTGGTCGACGACTTCCGCCTTGACGGAGGCGCCGGTTACGAAGGGCGCACCGATCGCTGCGTCGGCACCTTCGCCGATCACGAGGACTTCGGTGAATTCAATGGAGTCGCCAGCGGTGGCTTCAAGCTTCTCGATGGTCAGCACGTCGTTGGCTGCCACACGGTACTGCTTACCGCCGGTCTTGATGACTGCGAACATTATTTTATCCTTTCATGTTCGATCCAGCTCTCCCCGCAATACGCAGGTGGCTGTCTTCTTATCAGTCGAAGTTAAGCAGAGATTTCAGGGAACTGACCCGGAACTCTTGTCTGCCGGTGAACCCTGCGCGAGCGCGAGGCGGGCAAGGCGCGGAATACTCCGCCCCTATTGCGAAAGCGGGATACGCGAGTGACAAAAAGGTGTCAAGGCAAAAGGATGGAAAAGCTTGAGATTTCGGCTTGCCAGCCTGTCATTTGCTCGTTATGAGAACGCCCGCGCCGAACAAGCGCCGACCAGACCGCGGAGAGGTGGCAGAGTGGTCGAATGCACCGCACTCGAAATGCGGCATGCCTGCAAGGGCATCGTGGGTTCAAATCCCACCCTCTCCGCCACTGGGTGACCCACTCTTCCCCAATTTCCTGCAAGATCTTGGTTTTCTTCGCAAATCTCTGACCGAAAGCCCACAATACAGGGTCTTCAGTCATGAAAGTATCGCGCCGAGTACACCTCGAAGTATCGCTTCCGGTATCGCAAATCCAAAAGCAAAAGAAGGCGAGGGGKGACGGGCGGCAGCCATCCCCAGGTCCCTATCTTGTCAGGTCAGGTTCGGTTTATCTTTTTCAGATTAAACTGCCGAAKCAGATCTGTGGCACTGGAGACCCAGCACTGATCCGGATCAGCATGGGAGGCCGGTCTCACAAGGCCGCTCGCCGGCTTGCGGATCTCCTCGTGGCAAGAGCGCGTATTCTTTTCGATGAAGCAGGCAGGAAGGTGATGACTCAGCATCCGACGGACAAGGACGAAGGCGGCGTCGAACCGATGTTCTCCGGGGAGACGCCCGAAGAAACGGTTATCGAGATGCGGGGTGCGCTGAAAGAGTACCTGCGCATGATCGACAGACCCGAAGCACCCTTCACGCCGGAAGAGCTGCAAAAAACGGCAGCCATTCGTGATCTTGTCCGTCTCAACCAAGAAATCGCCAAACGTGATGATGGGCAGGCCTATGAGGAAATGCTCGTCGAGAATGCTGAGTTTCTGAAACAGAAGGCGCTCCAGAAACTGCAGGGATCCACGATGCTGCACGGGGCGGTCCCGTTAGCGGTTCCGATCGTAGTTCCCGAGCAGCAAGCTCGGCCCCCAATCGAGCTTCCCGAAAAGCGGTGGCCACCTCTTGACGAGCAGGGCAATCCGATCCCCGCCTTCAAGCTGGATCGCCGCACCGTACCGCGCAAACCGTCATCGAGACCATTATTCAGCGACATTGCGGCCACCTATCTCGCTTTAAGGGAAACAGCGCTGGGTGTAGGTCATAGTGATGTCAGGATCGCCCGCGCTCGGATCGACGTGTTTCTGGAGCTGATCGGCGACCATCCCGTCGACACCTATAACGGCACGGATCTGCAGGCCTTCGTTGACTTGATGCAATACTGGCCCGGCGACAGCAACAAGCGTGACCCCAACATGTCGGTCCGGGAGATCCTTGCTGGCAATCGGGATCTTCACCTGCAGCCGATGGCAATCAAGACCTTCAAGGAGGGCTATGTCTCGGTTGTCAAGACGACAGCTCGATCCGGCATGACGGAGCATGAGTATCAGGACCCGTTCGGCGGCGCCAAAATCCATTATCCCAAAACGGCTGCCGAACCAGCTTCGGCTGAGCCCCTGGGCGCGAGCCAGATCTCCGGAATTTTTCGGACTGGCATGTCCACAGGCTTTCTCGATAACGCAATGCTGCCGTTGCTCGGTCATTTGACGGGCCGTCGACTGGGGCTGCTCGTCCATCTTACCGGAAATGATTTCCGCGAAAAGTTCGACCATGTCTGGGTGGCTCAGACGTCGGGCATCGCCCTCATCAACGGCACGTGGAAGCGCGTGCCCTACAAGACCGGCGCTAGTCTCACCTTCTTCGTACTTCATGAGTTTTTGCACGAGATCGGCTTCGTACAATGGGCAATGACTCAAGGCGATAAATTTATCTTTTCGGAGCTGATGAAACTGGCAGACCCCAGCAAAAGCGCCTCATCCTATATGCAGCGGCTGTTCGAAAAAGCCGGGATCCTGGGTGGTAACCGGGAAGTGTTCCATTCTCTTCGTGGAGGCCAGATCGAAGAGATGCGTGATGCCAATGTCGATGCGCGCGATCGGAGGATGCAAGCGGGTCACCAGCTTGGCAATGATGAGCATGATAAATACGGTTTCCGTAACATCACCGAGAAGCGTGCTCGCGAGCTTGCAAGGCTACCTCTCAATCCCGATGTCGATTTCTCGGTGTTTCGGGGCCTCGATTTCGGGAAACTTGCCGCGAAAAAGCGGACGCTCGGCCGGGCAGCGAAGGCAAAATAGCTGGCAATATAAGAGCGGGATGCGAACAGATTTCGTCCTACGGACGGCCGGTTATTCCAATCCATCACCAACAAGCGCATCGACCGCGATAATTGCCAAGGTCGATGCATCCTGGTCGATCGCCTGGAGCATGCTGATTGCTTGATCGGGCGTTGCCGAAACCGGGCTAGCGGCACGATGCCCGATCGCGATCCAGCCCTTTATCGGAGCCGGGGCCGGGATCTCCTTGACCAAATCGAGTGGCCGATCGACTCCCTTCCGCACACGTCCGTCGATGCTCCAGGAGCACACGTGGTTCACGCCTTCGACATAGCCAATCAAGGGGTAGAAATCGATCCGGTTTTCCCGGAAGGGGTTAATGCCGACATCACTGGAAATGAAAGCCCGCAGGCCGCTGCGGGTCCTGTAATACAGGCCGACTTCGGGGAGAAACATCAAGCTTTCTTGCACCAAATCGGTACCTTTAAATGAGCTGAGGAACGTGCCCTTGCACTCGGAACAGCCGTTTGGCCGCAGCAAACTTTCCAGATATTCGATTCAGAATCAAACGGCGTTTCAGGAAGTAACGGGGAGAAGAGTCTCCCCCAATGAGAACGCCGTTTGCATAAGGCCATATCCTTTCCGTAACGGGAGGGCGTCGAAGCCCTAATGGCGCGGTTCTTCCTCGAAAAGATGGTCGGATTGAAAAAGCAGATGGGTTTTCCTTCGGAAAGCCCAGTCGGTATCAGCGTACTTGTCGACGAGATCGTCAAAGACGGCATAGCAAGCCTGCTTGTCAAAGCCCTGCGCAACTAGCCTCTCGACCACAACTTCCTCGACGGCGCCGAGCTGCCTCTCGTTGTCCGTCTTGATTGACCGCGTGATCATCCAATGAAGCGTGATCCGGGCGATGTCGTCACGATCCGGACGCCGCTCTTCCTTCTGGCGCTCCCGAAGCTGTCGCTGTCGGTCCCTCTGTTTCCTGTTGCGCTCGCTGCGCGATTGGCGTGCCATTAGCTCCTCCTCTTTTCGTTGATGGCACCTTTCATGGTCAGGGGACCGGCGGATCGACGCAAGCCTTTTGTCAACGAATCGGAATTCTCGGCATTCGAATCAATAACCTTCAATCTCGAATCGAATGAGCGCAATTTGTCTCAACATGTGGGCACGTCGAGACCGGTTGCCGGCAACTCATTACGCATACCGGCGTTCGTCAGGGCGGTTCACGGAGACCTAGCAGAATCTTTCGTTCCGATTTCTGAATCAGAAATCCAGAGATCTGAATCGACCGCCTAAAACTTCGAATCGATGGCCAAGAGTTTGGGAACGAATGAGCGCAATTTGTTTCACATTGCCAGCACGTTGAAGCGATGGGGTTGCAACGTGCCAGCGATTGATTGTCGGCCCGCGCGACCGTTCCGTCCATCGGCGGACCTGACGTCGAAGCCAGATCAGCGCCGCCCATTTGCTGATGGACAGCCGGCGCCCGGCCGGCTGCTTGCAGCGTTTCAACCGGACGCGGACAGAATCTCCATCGCGGCATCGCCATCGAGGGCCTGGGCGTCGAACAATTCCCGAACCAGACGATCGAACGTGGCACGGTGTTCAAGGATGATCTGCGTTGCTCTCGCCTGCGCGAACTCGAGCCGCCGATGGACACGCCCTGCTAGATCGGCGTCGCGGCTGAGGATCCMTGTCGGCTCGCGGTGATCGAGATAAAGGAGTGGATGTCTACCGCCGAAGCCCAGCGCCTGCTCCATATCGAGGGCAATTCGGGTCGCGCGTGCGAGATCGCTGTTCTCGCCGCCGCCAGAGCCAGCCGAGACTGACTTGAAGAGGATGAGTTCGGCCGCGCGTCCGGCCAGCAACATCGCAAGGATGCGACCGTACCATTCCTCGTTCTCGGAACCCCCGTTGGCGAACGTGAGAGAATTGTGGCCGCCATCCTTGGTATCGATCGTCAGTTCCTTGATCGCGCCAAGCCGCAGGGCATGATGAACGACAGCATGACCGGATTCATGGATGGCGTAACGCCAACGAACGTCGTAGGGGACCGGCGGGCGATGTCCGCGAATGCCAGCTTCCAGGTCATCATAGGTAATTGAGCGCTTCTCGCGTCTTGCCTTCAGCCTTGCCTCGCGAACGATGCGCTCGATGTCCGCGCCGGTTAGGCCCACCGCCCGCGTGGCCAGATGCCGCAATGCCTGTTCCGTCGGATCGAGCGGCTTCGACTTAGGCTGCCGCCTCGAGGTGAGCGGATCGTGGGTGCCTTCGATGGCATCGTCGTTCCTGTTATCGGATCCGGTTCTGATCATGACGTCGTTCCTTCATGCTCCGCATTCGCGGCGATGTGGCCAATGTCGGCGCCAAGATGATGCGCGATAATGCCGGCCAGCGCCGGGATGTCCGGACGCGGAATTGCGATATGGGTTTCGAGGCGTCCAGAGCGCCGGATAGCTTCATCGATCTCGTGTGGACGGTTCGTGGCCCCGACGACGATGACGCCATCGCTCTTCACCGCCCCGTCGAGCAATTCGAGCAACTTGTTGACGCAGGCATTCCAATAGTCCGCGTAGTGTCGCGAGGCACTCACGCGCATGCCGATGCCATCGATCTCGTCGATGAACAGAATACAGGGTGCATTGGTGCGTGCCTCGGCGAACGTGTCTGCCATGCGGTCAAGAACCGCGTGCAGATATTCACCCTGCAGCCAGGTTGAGACCGACGTGACGACCAAAGGGATCTGCAAGCTATTGCAGAGCGCTCGTGCAAATGTCGTCTTGCCAGTTCCCGGCGGACCGGACAGCAGCAACTTGGTGCTCATCTCCGACCAGTCGAGATCGCCGGCCAGATAATCGGCAAGGTCGCCCTTCAATCCCAGTGCCCAGTCCCTGGCGCCACCATAACCGGATAGGGATTCGACGATCAGCGGCGGCTTGGCATCTCCATCATCCCCCGGTGCCAAAGGCTGCGGCTTTACGACCTCGGCCCCGGTGGGCTTGCGTTTCGATTTGTCCTTGCGATCGGCATCGGACTTAGAAGACGCATTCTTCGTCGCCTCGTCGTCATCCGCTCGGACCTTCTGTGACGGAGTTTGCGAGACGATTCTGCGGGTAGAGGAACCATCACCGCGCTCGTCGTCATTGTTTTCGTCACGGTTTCGCGCCGCAAGCTTGGTGAGCGCTTCGATCGTTGTCTCGATTGCCCGGCCGTGACGGATGGCAAGACCGAGATCACCTAGCGTCAGCGCCGTCGAATCGATCTGACTGATGCCTTTCGCGTGCTCGGACACCGCCTCACCGTAGACCACTTCCAGAAGATCGGTGATCAGCCGTCTATCCATCCCGCCCCCGGTCAGCCGGAGATCCGAGACGATGTCGATCTGGTCAGACACGCCATCTCCCGTCTCTGCGATGGCAAGCACCGGCGAGCCGTGCGCCAGCGCTGACACCAGTCTGCGGCGCATAGCAGGCCGGTTCAGCCGAGCATCGTCTCTGCTCAGCACGTGGAGGAAAACACGCTTGACCTCGCTCTCTTTCCAAGCCCAGATTTCATCACCCTCCATGAACTCGGCGGTCATTCCGAGATAGGGACCAAACGGAACGAGCGCAGTCTCCTCGACAAGCTGCAGCAAAGCCCGCTCGAAGCCGTCGACGCTGACCTCTACCGAGATGATCGGCGCCGGCTGACGAAGAAGATCGACAACCATGCACAGGGAAACCCCAGCCTCGCGAATAGCGCCGGCAAGCAGCAATGTAGGAGCGAGATGTTTGACGCTGGCCGCAGCACCAGCTTCGCCGACAACCCTAACGGCATAGGCGAGCCACCCATCCCTCAGTGCGCGGCGATCTGCCGGCCCTACTCCGGAGCTGCGACGCAGATAAGCGGGCAGAGCCGGCGCAGAGGCGAACGGATCGACATGATCACGCCGGTTGGTCGGCGGCTCAGTGAGGAAAGCCGCGAAACGAGCACGGATCCATCTTGCATCCTGTTCAGCATCGCCGGTCAGATGAGATGGATCGAAGGTCGGCGCATAGCGGGCGACCAGATGTCCGTCAATCTCGGTGATCTTGAGGGTCAACAGTCCGTTCCGCAAAGCCAGGCGCCGCACTTCGCGGCGGTTCAGGTGTTGCAGGCGCCGGACAAGGAAAGCGGCAAGACGATCCATCAATGCGCCTCCGCTGTCGCCGTCGCGGAAATAAATTCCGCGGAGAGAGCGAGTTGGGGGCGATGCGATCTGTGGGCAAGTGGAAGCCGGTCGCTTTCCGGATGCTTGCGTTCGAGCCAGTCGCGGACCATTCGGCAGGTCGGCTCGCCCTGATCTGCCAGAGTATCGAGCCGAGCCAAGACAGCCTCCGGAATAGAGGCGGCACCGGTCGCTTGGCGGGCATCGCTAAGGGCAACCCCGATGATTATGGCGGCATCGTTATCATGGGTGAAGGATGCGCGAACCGTATTGGCATGCTGGTCGACGGCTTCGCAACGAATGCCGCGGGCGGCGGTATGAATTCTTCTGGACATGCGGTCTCTCCTCGCCGGACCGGGCTAAGTCCGTCGGCGTTGTTCAGAACGGGACTAGGGAGTTGGCTGCGGCTTCAATCGCCGCAGCCGAAAGGAGGTCAGGCGTCGAGCAGCCGGCGCGCAAATCCGACGCGAATGCGTACAGCGGGCAGAACGTCTTCGTCATCTGCCTCCGCCGCTTCAGCATCCGGCTCGTCGCCACTCTCGTCGACGGCATGGATATCGCGCGTTTCCGGCACCGGGGACACACCCGTCATGTCCAGCGTCGGACGACGGGCGGGCTGCCGCGGCCGGAAGCGCGAGATATGCGGAAAGCTTGCCGAGATGTGGGCATCGACAATTCCGAGTGCKCGGCGCGCCTCTGCCTCGAGCAACGTTTGAACCCGGCGGCCGAAGCGGCGCCGCAACTCCACCATGCAGGCCGCAGCGCCATCGACCTCAAGGAGATCATCAATCTCCGAGAGAGCCCACACGCCGGCTGCATGATCGCTCGGCCGGCTCGCACCATCGATAATCGCGACGCCAACGCTGTCGACCATCATCCGCTTGTGGTTCTTGTAAAGCCAGTCGGGCAGGATCATTGCCGAGGCCAGCATCTTGAGCTTCAACTCCTCAAGCCGCGTCGTATCCCCGTAGGAGGCGAGCGACCGCTTCAGGTCGAGGAGGAATGCCAGGTGCCTTGCGCGGTTCACCAGAATGACGTCGGGCGTATAACTTCCCTTAGCCGGGGCCTCGCAGTCGAGCCTGATACCGTCGAGATGCCGCCAATCGTTTCCGGTGACGGCTTCGACCGCGGCCTTGACCAGGGGGAGTTTGAGCGACTGGATAAGGACAGTAAGATCCGGATTGACCTTCGACAACCGCTCGAACGCCAGCTCGAGCAACTTGCCCTCGMGAAACGATACGGCCCGGACCATCGACGCGATGTTGACGTAGCGGCCAAGGATCTCATCCTCGACCGGCTCGCCGTCGGAAATCGCCGCAATGGCCTTGTCGATCAGGGCATCGAAGTCGGCCTCGACATCAAGGTAGCGGACGAGATGCGGATGATGGCGGAGGACCGGCGGCTCCGGCTGGCGCTCAGGGGCCGATCCGAATGAGCGGCGAAAGGCCGGCGACGTTGCGGTTGCCGTGGTGGGCGAAGTGAAAGAAGAGGTGTTGGGCATGCTGTTCTCCATCGGACGTATGAGACGATCGATCCCGTCCCGCCGCCACGTCCAGGTGGTCGGCAGATACGGCAATCGCCGAATTGCTGGGTGACGTCATTCCTGGCCGAGGCGCCTTGGGGCGCCGAAGGCGGCGGCCAAGCGGCGGAAACACGGACGCGCGATTGCGACGATGGGATGGAGAACTTCCCCATTGCGGGGGATGGAGGTATGGATGGTCACAGCCTGATTCCTTCTAAACCAAGGTTGAGGGTCAGGCCCATGTCGGTGTTACCAGCACCGGCTTGGGCCGCTAAGCTTCGATCGCGTCGAAGCCACCCATATCTGGCAGGACCGGGACCAGATCTCAAGGATCTCAAATGCTACAAAGAGAACAGGTCCGGAACAAGGTTAACGCCGGGCTCAGGTCCGGTGTATCCCAATGGCGATGGTGAAGTCCGGAAAGGGCGACCAGATTTCGTTGCGCGCAGTCGATCATGCAGCTAAAGCGGAATCAAAAAAAGGGGGCCGAAGCCCCCTTTTATGTTTCACTCGACTGCCGGCTCCGGAACCTTCCTTGGAAGGAAGCCAGGTCGCAATCCCTTTCCCGGCTTGGTAAGCGGGACCACGTCGGAGGTCGGGACCTCCGGTTCATCATCGTCGAAGTCAGCGGCCTCCAGCACATCGACCGGATCGATGCTCGGCGCCTCGACGTGATTTCCGTCGTCATCAGCCTCGACCTTCGTTGAAGTCGATGTCCGGGTTTCACTGACGCCGAGTGGCCACCCCGGCAACTTGCTACGCGTCGTTGCCCACTCGAGCAACGGCAGCACAGTCCCGCTCAGCCAGGCTTCGAGTGTATCCTTGCTCGGCCATGCTTCCACGTCCCCAAGGTCTTCCAAGACCTTGAGCACTGCAGCCCAACGGGTCCATGCCGGCAACTTCTCTTCGTGAATGACACGCGGTTCCGTGTCGTCAGGCAGCACGAAGAGAATGAGGCTTTCGAGCTCATGCCTTGCAAGCCGTGCCGTCGGCAACACTTCGTCGGTGAGCTTGCCCTTCACCAGACGCTTGCGTTTGCCTTTGTCTGTTGGGACAAGGGCGTTGCCGATGATCTTGTGGATCGCCGTTGCGTGCTTGAGGAAAGCCGTCAACCCGGATTTTGCCTTCAAGGCGACCAATGCCTTCAGACCATCCACGCCGCCGATATCTGCCGGCTCCGCATCTACCTCGGGTTCAACGGAGTTCTCACCCCGGAGCAGAGTCTTGACCTCATCGACCTGAATGCGCCCGTGTTCTTCGGCATGGACAAAGGCTGCTTCCAGCTTTTCCTCCGATGCAAAGCTCAGATGGACCAGCACCGTTGGACTGATGCCGAGATCAAGGATCCGCTCCTTGTGCGGCGTCAGGTTCCGGTGAATAGCACGGTAATTCCGCGCTGTCTTAGGTTCGACACCGCAGCGTTGCTTCACCCACTCGCCGAACTGTCCGTTCGGAATAAGTTCGGCTGCCTTGTCCAGAAGTGCACCGGTCAGGAAGACCTGCTCGGTGCTCTTACGGCCAAGACTGAGAATGTCGGTTGCCGCCTTCTCCAGCTCGTTCACCAGCTCGCTCGGGATTTCAAGCGCAGCGTAGTTGAAGCCAGCGCCGCGCGCCCGCTTTTCTGTCGTATTCGTCATGTCAAACATCCCTGTTCACACAGTACACACACAGTCACACCATGTGACTKATTTATCCATTATAACAAGAAAAGACAAATCTGTGAATGTTTACAATAGGTTGCGCAACTTTTTCGTCTAAAAGTGTACCGTTTTTACTTTGGATAACGCAACTTATACATCAGATGTTGGTTGGATAACGCTGCGCGGGCGCGCAAAATAAAAACGCTATACTTAATGCAATCTTAGGTTGCACTTGAAGGGAATATGACCACCTTCGTGGCAAACTGAACTAGCGTCCCTCAGCCTTTAAGGTGCCATCGACCATCGAAAGGAGGAGCACATTGAATGTATTTTGCAGAAAGATCGTAGCCGGAAACAACCGGATCGGCAGAATGGCTCCCGGATTGCGATGATACCACGCAGATCGTACTCCATTGCTTGATCGCCCGGTCCATGCAGACTGGGAACGAACGGCAACCCGGTCTCATCAAGGAATTGGCGGTCCGCCGGATGGTGGCCCTCAAGGCGCTTCCATTCAGKCGTCAGACGCCCCCTTGGAATCACCGTGGGCTCAATCACTCAATCCAATACTCCAACAGGCTTTGGGGCGGGAGTCTTCGTAACTTTCCAGTCACTGACAGTACGTATCGGACCAAATCTGTTAGAGGGCAGCAGAAACGGAAATTATTTCCGAAGCTTCATACGAGACGGCACAAGCAGAGTCCTAAAGTTAACAGCCACGACAATCGAGGATTCGAAAACCGTCACTCCTCGAAGCCTGTCGACTCAGACTTAAACTTGAGTTGCCGAGCATTGTCGCGAATGACGCTCACTTCACCTTCTGCGAAACCATCGCTGGCCTCGGCTTCGATTTCAAGCGTCAGCTTTACCTTGGCTCCTTGGGTCCTTTGCAGCTCCATCACAATGGCGTTGAGGATAGCATCAAAAGATTTGACGGGCCGCACCATGTCGAGTTCGACTGACCCGTAGAAACGCCGTGGCTTTTCTGGCGCGGAAGGTCCAGACACCACGGGACCAAGGTTGCCCGGCTGCGGCATCGGGCCGGGCTGCGCCCCTGGCGCAGGCCGAGAACCCGGCATGCCTTCTTCCTGTAGCTGCTTCTGCGCCTCCGCTTCCCGTACGATCATAGCAGTTGAAGATGAGAGCTCGGGCGGGTTCTTGGCCCAAATCAGTTTGTGATACTTACCGGTTTCCTCGTCGAAGCCTTCAGCGTAGCCGAACTGTGGATCAAGCTTCGCGACTGCATCACGGATCGATCCTTCCAGCACAACCTTATCGCGGATTTTCGGCAGATAGACGTAGGCCGCAAACCAATCAGCAATCTCGGCGATCGTTAGATGTGGCCGATCGTCCGGCCAGATCGGTTTGAGCGCATGCCAAAGTCGCTCGGTACCCAGCTTCTCAAGAGCGACGCCGTCCGCTTTCGCCTTGTCATAAACGACGACCGGGATCGCAGCGCGATCCCGAGACGAGATCAGGCTGTGTTCGAGATCAAACGGCTTGCCTGCGGTTTCGCTCTTCACCGGATAGAGGATGTGGCTCCAAGCCGTACGGATCGCCTTCAAGGCCGACTCACGGTTCGTCTTCGCCTTGTCCTTCGCGTCCGCCGCTTGGGCCTGCGTCATCTGCTGCTGAAGCCGACCGTCCTTGTCGATCGACGCCCAAGCCATTGCTTTGCGCATCACCTCGCGGGCTGTGGCGAGATTCGCTTCATCCGGCGCGACGAAGACGAGCGTGTTCCGCATCCGGCGTTGCGAGGCGCGGCAGCGCATCAGCGCGTCGGCGACGGCATCGGTCGCGGGCGACTTTGCCGTGCCCTTCCCGGCATGCGCTAGCGCGGGGCTCAAGATCACGAGGGAAAGCGATTGTGCTTCGTCGATCGTAACCGGATCGTCAGGCGCGGCGAAGATGCGATGGAAGCCGCCCTTGCTGACCGCGTCCTCGCGAAGTACGTCCGCGATTGCCGCATCGACTTCGTGATCGGGCAGCGCCTTGGCGCGATCATCGGCGAGCCGGTTCAACGTTGGCTGGGTTGAGAACCAATAACGCCCGGCCTCTTCATAGAGATAGGTCGCTTTTTCTGTGAGCTCGCGCAGCGCTTCGCCAAAGATTGCCAACTGATCGCCTGGTTCGGCGCAGGCCAGGCGCAAGCCCTGGCCGGTGAGCCCCGCATTCGGTTGTCCCACCAGAGGCGCCGAGCAGATGAAGACGGCCCGTGCAGCGCGGGTCGCGGCCCGCAATTGCGAGATCCGCCGAGAGGGGTTCGCTTCCATCCGGTTCGGCAGCGATCCTTCGCCATCGACTTCCTTATCGACCACCGATCCGAAGGCCGGGTCGAGGGGATACAGGACGCTCACCCGGACGCGTTCGTGGGCGACGGGCACCCGCGCAGGCGTGATCAAAGGATCGCGCATCTGGCCGTGCCACAGCACGCCGACGACATTCGCCATGAAGCGCAAAACGCCGCGCGTCCGCTGGAACTTCTCGAGGCTCGCCCAATCCTTCGAGAGCCGATCGAACAGTTCGGGGTGAATCGGATAGGACAGACGCAGCAGTTCGAGATAGCGCGCTTCCTTCGCCTCAGGCGGAAACTCGGCCGGGTTCTTCTTGTAGAGATCGTGGAAGGCTTTGACGGTTTCGTCGCGCGCCTTTTCGCCTTCTGCATCGAGTGGCTGGAACAGGCGCCGCCGGATGATCTCATAGGTTTCGTCGCCGGAAGCGGGCAGCCAGGCCGATTGCACGCGGCCGAAGATTTTCTCAAGCCGAAGGAGCGCCGCTTCGCCGCGCGGGCCACCGGCTTCCGCGTTGCTTTCGGGCAGCGAGCCGACGATCAGAATGCCGGGCACCATTTTCGCCGATTCGGTGAGCGACTGGATGAACGACAGGAACGCCTCGAAGCGGTCGTCATCGAGCTGGCGGGMGAACATCGTCAGTTCGTCGAGAAGGATCACGCTCGGCCCGGCGAGCTTGAACACTTCGACCATCAGTTCGGAGCCGGGACTGGTTCGCGCGGCTTCCGCCTCCGCAACCAGTTTCAACCCGGCATCGCCCGCGATCCGCCAGGCGATATAGCCCCAGAGCGTGTTGACGCGCGGCCCATCTTTCAGGTTCAGCGAAACGTCCGCGCCCTTCGACGAGCCGACGAACACGGCCACCTTCGGCTTCGGCAGGGACGATACGCCTGCCCGATCGAGTATCTCGCTAAGGCCCGGCAGGCCACGCGGATCGCCGCCATCGCGGAGATGCTTCACGAGATGGAAGATCGCGAGCATGGTGTGCGTCTTGCCGCCACCGAAGGCGGTTTGCAGGCCGATCACCGGATCGCCGCCACCACCGCCAAGGCGTTGCGTCGCCGTGGTTAGCACGCGCTTCAATCCTTCGGTAAGGAAAGTGATGCCGTAGAAGGCGCTCGGCGTTGCATAGCCTTCGCCGGCATAGCCCGCATCGACGGCGAACAGATCGGCCGCGAATTCGGCTTCCTTAAACCGGTTCGCGATCACATCGGGATGTGGCAGCGCGACTTCGATCCAGGGCTTCAGCGGCTTCAGCAACGCATCGCCGATCGCCAGATCGAGCTTCTGCGGCGCGGGTGGCGCAACGGGAGCGGCAGGCGCGCGAGCAAGGCCCGACTGGCGCTGCTGGTCGTAAATCTTCTTGAGTTCGTCAATCTCGCTTTCAGGGCCTTTCACCAACTTCAGCAACTGGTGCATAGCGTCGAGATACCGCAGCGCCTCGTCGTCTTGCAGCCCGATCGCCAAATGCGAGATCGCGTTGCGGGCTTCGAGCGCCATCGAGGTGAAATTGCGCGCCTTGTGCTTCTCGTTGCGGCCGAAGGCGTCGTCGAACACTTCGCGCCAGCGATCGATCATGGTCTTGACGAGGCCATAGGCATCGAGCGGTGCATTCGGCGCGCCGCCAGCGGCGCGGCTGGCATAGYGCAGCCAATTCGCACCATGTACGGCCTTCATCCGCGCTTCAACGAACGGCGTTAGGCCCTTCTGAAGATGGAATAGCCCGCCCTGAACCCGTTGCAGTGTTTCTTTTTCGGACGACATTGCGATCCTCCCCCGACCGATCAGAACAGTTCCGCTTGCGCGGTTGCGGTTGTCGCTTGGGATTGTGCGCTTGAAGCCAGATCTTCGAGCTTCGGCCATTCCTGCGCKAGTTCGTTATAAATTAGAGCCTCAGCGGCCCAACCCTTCTGCGTGGCGATTTCGAACAGGCGATAGGCGAGCGATCGCGCTTCCGCGGCCTTCGGACCCATTTCGGCGACGAGCCTACCGGCCGCAGCCCCGCCGCCATCCTGGGCATTGAGGACACGGGCCGTATGCTGCGCGCACTCCCACACAGTGAGGGATTTGTCTTTGGAGGGGGACCAGTCTTTAGGCAAGTCCTCGCGCGGCGTCAAAGCGGATTTGCCCTTCAAGTCCTTGAAGACGCCGGATTCGAAGAGAGCGCTTGTGCTGATATTTTTCGCGTTCGCGAGGGTAATCAATTCACCAGATTGGCGCGCATCGAAGCCGTAGGTTGCAAACCACGCAAGAGCAACTTGTGTCTCTGCGTCGAAGACGGCCTCGAGCTCCTGGTCGATTTCCTCCCAGACGCGATTGATGAGTGAGAGTGCGGTCTTTACCGGCATCGCGCTGTCGTCGTCTTCGAGCACTTTTGCATGACGTGAGAATACGCCCATGCCAGGACCGATGACGGATTGCTGCATGTCAACTGGGCCGACGCCGGCTTTACGTATATCGTCGATCGCCTCGGGCATCGACTTTTTCAGAAGACGAACGAATTCCGCCCGCGTAATAGTCGGCGCTTCAGAAGATCTCTTTCGGCAAATCAGGACGATCGAGGAGGCAAGTGCGTTTGCGCCTCGACCGATGAGTCTCCCCGCACTTTCGGTCCGAAGTGGCCAAGTCCCATCTACAACCAAACCAGCATCGACTATAGCCTGCAAAAAAGTAGCCCAACCGGCTGACGTAACCCCGTCCTCAGCGATCTCGGATTGCTTGAATGCATAGTATATTGCTAAAGGCTCGTTATCTGAAGCGGCGTTGCGCATAGCATTCAACGCGTCTGACATTCCTTGCATGAAAAATGCCTCAGCTTCCGACTTACCGCCGTAACGATATGGCTTCGCTACTAATTCTTCCATTTTAGGAGTTGTCAGCCGCCTAAATTCTTCTGGCCAAATTGTCGCCAAAGACCGCTTCAGCCAAACGTAGAAAAAGTCTGATAAGTCAGCGTAACCAATGTTGTCATAGTAAGGAGGGTCGGTATTTATAATACAGGGTCTGATAGGGAAGCCGTTTTTGGCTGCGTCGACTATAGAAATACTCGCTATCCCTTGCGACTGTTGATGGGCGATAACATCTGGGATCGTTCGATAAATAGTACTCAGCGCGACGCTGGAATCGCCAAAGTAGTTCCCCTCACAAAAATCCCAGGTCATCGGTAGCGCTTGCCGACCGAAAGTGCCACGAATTGCATTGTCATCTGTAAGCCAAGTGGAAATAGAGCTTCCATAATCGGCGGCTCTACTGATTCCAAACGCCAGATAAGTTGCAATTGCATCTGCATATGCAGTCGCTCCAGCGCCGCCGGAGTGCAGTGGGCTATCATCGTCGGGCAAACCGGCTGCAATGCTATCGAGGAGTGCCTGTTGCCGAGCTTCGATCACCAAGTCCGTAAAGGTCGCCAAGGCAACAAGTTGTCGAGATGTGAAAAGCGATGCTACGGTTTTCATACCGTACTCGACAACGTTCGTTCGTCCAGGCCAATGAGAGATTTCACCGGGAGGAGTGTCTAGGACATCTACTCGGGCAGCTTGTTCATGGTCGGCAGTGGGACTTAGGTAGATTCTCCCTCGTTGCCCTTCAGCAACTATCGCCATGAGTCGGTCCTGAAATCTGCCTGCATTTGCTTCGCTCCGAAGATAGGCAAACGGCATAGCCGCGCCAGTGAGAATACAAGTCCCACCAGCGCTTCGAGACACGATTCCCTTCTTGAGCTTGTCTTCTTCGGCTTTTTTCAGGGGGCCCGTTCTAACGTCAAAATGCCAACCCTCCGGAGAAGCTGAATCGATAACTGGTTCAACCCAAACTTTCCTTCCTTCTTTCGTTGAGATCATGAACGAAGACACGAGCGGAACCATTGCCCCATTGGCCGCGGGATCTGGCGAGCGCACCGTTCGCGCCCAAAGCCAAGCGATCACCGTGGCTTCAGAACCATCCGGCAGTTTTGCCTTCGGATATAGATGACCGATCCGCTTCTCCGCCTCGTCGCGTATCCATTGACCATAGTAGCGAACATCATCAGCAAGCCCCTGCGCGCCCTTCCAGCTACGGAGTTCGCCATGTTTTGCGTCGGTTCTGGACCTGGGGTTGACGGGGCGGCCACCTGCGAACTTTGGGGGTATTTCAACCAGCGCTTTACCGATCAAAACTGCCAGAGGATTGAGATCTGAGCCGTAAGCACGTAAACCTAATCGTTGGGCTTCCAGTGGAATTGATCCGGCACCCGAAAACGGGTCGTAAACCGGCGGCGCTTTAGTTTGAAGATAGTCGAGGATCGCTTTTCCGTCGTTCTGGGCCGGCGGCTCTTCCCCGAGGCCCCAGGCCACAGAGCGTGCGATTTCCCATCTCGCTCGGTTGAGGATCACCTCGTTGTTCGAGGCATCCCAAGGGACCAGGTCTTCGATCACCTTGTGCAAACGGCGTCGTTCGATGTCTTGCTCTTCTTCGCTTGGAAACCGGTCAGGCCAACTTGAAGGATCGTCCACAAGCTGAGCGAAAAGAACCCCCCGACAGGCTGCAAGTGGCCGTTGTGCCCAGTATTTGTGAAGCGCAGTCGGATAGCCCTTTGGCGCTTTTTGTTTTTTGGACGCAAGGTTGATCGCTTCGAGCGGGATAGACACTTCGATGAGCTTCTTGCGTGGGGCCATTTCCGTCATGCCAAACCTCTAATTTTTCCCCCGAAAGGGCCGGTTCGGCTCAAACGATCACGGATAGGCCTCCGAGGGAATCAGGGCCTCACGACGGCCCGGAGCCTATCGATAGCAGATCACCCACGTTGAACACCACCGCCGTTTCCGCAAACCCCAGTTCTCTGTTGAAGAATCGGCGGATATAGACCGGCTCGCGGACGAATCCCGTATCGATCTGAACTATCGCAAGAATAAAGGCCTCTGCGGCATTGAGTGACGCAAGGATTTCGTTCTTGGTGAGAATGACATCTCGTCCATCCGCATGCCGACCCTTGACCTCGATAAAGCGCAGATGGCCCGTCCGGACATCGCGGCTTTCGATGTCCCAGCCCTTCTTCTCGGCCGACACGTCGCGGGGCTCGTGGCCAAGCGCCCGCTCCGCCGCGAAGACCGCTTCCATCGCCTTCCACTCGGATTCAGCACGGAGGATCGGGTCTTCCGCAAACCCGAGCGGCTCGATTGTCGTGGCCGGCGGGGCCTTCGCCTTGAGCAGCCCGGCCGGGATCACCAGTGCCGCGCCTTTCAACACCGGTGGCAGGGCGGAAATCTGGCGTTCGCGATCCAGTTCGGATTGGCGCCGGTGAAGTCGTTCCACGAGGCGCGCCGCAGTTGCTTCAGCGTTCTGCGCATTAATGCGCTGCTCCTTGCCCGCGCGCTCTTCCTCACGAAGCCGGGCGGCGCGGGCATCCCAATAGTTGATCTCTCGATTGAGACGGGCGCGCACCTCGCGCTCCACCTTGTCGATCTCGGCAATCCGGCGTGTGCGGACCTCGTTCAAGTGATCTGGCACTAGCGAACGCACCGCAAAGCCGAGCGCTTGCGCTTCGACATTCCCCGAAAGCCAAGGCGCGACGATCTCATCGGCGACGGCGACGCGTTCCTCGGGCGTGATCGGTCGGCAATCCAGATAGGGCGCGGGACCGCCATCCACCGCCGAACCGTCTTCCTTCAAAAATAAGAATTGAAGGCGCTGTGAAATTGCGCGCGGTTCGCCGGAGCGGCCGGTGCGCGCGTCGCGGATCGCGTGCTCGAGATAGACGAGGAGTTTGGGATCGAGGCTTTCGTCGGTATCGTCCACCAGCACGCCGCCCTGACTGAGCAGCGGCTGGAACCGTTCGAGGATCACATCGACGAGTGATTCCAGCAGGGGATGACCTGGCGCCACCAGTTCGGCCTGCGGCTGGCCGATGATCAGGGACTTCTCGAAGGTGATCCGCGCATAGCGATCTAGTACAGGATCTGATCGACCGATCAGCCGGTCACGCTCTTTCAGGATCGACGGGACGCGCAGGATTTCGAAGCGACCCTTTTCGCGTTCGGCGATCCGGCCGCCGAGCATGGTGAAGGCTTCGCGGAAGAACGAGCCGATGAAATGCGGTTGCAGACGGCGAGCGGCTGCGCGTTCCATCTGCTCGCGGATTTCGGCGACTGAACTCGGGTTCATGCCTTCTGAGGTCAGCTTGCGTTCGGCGACGAGCTTCTCGATTGTTTCGACATCGACCGCGCCATCGACTTTGCGGAACAGTTCGGCTTTCTTCTCGGGTCGGTCGCCGTAGCGAATCGCATCGACGAGCAGATCGCGCAGCGCGTGGCCTTCGAACAATTCACCGAGCACGTCATAGACCTTGCCGCCAAGCGCCGTGCGGGCCTCTTCCAGCTTTTCCAGCAACCGGCGATAGACTTCGCCTTCGCGCGTGTTGGCCGCACAAAGATTCCAGAGGTGGCAGACTTCCGTCTGACCGATGCGATGGATGCGGCCAAAGCGTTGTTCGAGGCGGTTCGGGTTCCAGGGCAGATCGTAGTTGACCATCAGATGCGCGCCTCGCTGAAGGTTCACGCCTTCGCCGGCCGCGTCGTTCGCGATCATCACGCGCACACGCGGGTCGGAATTGAAGGCGGCGATGGCCCCCCGTCGTGCTTCACGGGCGATGCCGCCGTGGATCACGACCACGGCCGACGGATCGCCGACCAACGCGCCAATCTTCTGTTGCAGATATTCGAGCGTGTCCTTCGGCTCGGTGAAGATTAGCACCTTTCGACGCAAGCCAGTCGTTGCGTCGAGCATCAGGGGCTCGTCGAGAATCGATTCGAGCTCGCGCCATTTGGCATCCTGGCCGGAAAGCTTCAGCCGGAGCGCCCGGTCTTCCAGATCCTTGAGGATGAGAATTTCGGCTTCGAGTTCCGCAAGCGTGGCGGCGGCGGTCGCCTGATCGACGATCTGTTCCTCGGCGTCTTCCGCTTCCGTGCCTGGCACTTCTTCGAGATCGTCCGGATCGTAGCTCGGCAAAGCCGGCCCGTGCGTCAGCGGCGCCGAGCCAGTCTGGCGCATCACCCGCTCTTCGCGCAGCCGGTCTTCAAGACGCCGACGCCGCCGTTCGAGCGAGCGATGTATTGCGGCCGGAGAAGAGGCAAGTCGCCGCTGAAGGATTTGCAAGGCGAACCCGACGTTGGATCGGCGCTTGTCGTCGCCCGAACGATCCGCGCGGTTCATCTCCTCGCGCACATAGGTCGTCACGGCCTGATAGAGATCGGCTTCGACCGGCGACAGAGCGAAGCTTGCGGTATAAGCCCGACGCTCGGGAAAGAGCGGCGTTCCGTCGAAGCGATAGAGTTCTTCTTTCGTAAGCCGTCGCATCATGTCGGACACGTCGGCCTTGTGAACGCCTTCGCGGAAGCGGCCTTCGAAGCGGTCGGCATCGAGTAGGCTCATGAAGAGCTGGAAGTCGGCTTCCTTGCCATTGTGCGGCGTCGCCGACATCAGAAGGAAGTTTCGCGTGCGCGTCCCGAGCAGCTTACCGAGCTTGTGACGCTGGGTTTCCTTCACCTCGCCGCCGAAATAGGACGCGGCCATGCGATGGGCCTCATCGCAGATAATCAGATCCCAATCGCCCGCCGCCTCAAGTTTGGCTTTCAATTCGTCTGATCGCGCTGCCATATCGAGGCGCATGATCAGCCGGTTCTTCTCGACGAAGGGGTTGCCGGTGACGGATGCTTCGATCTGATCACGGGTGAGGAGGTCGAAATGCAGGCCGAACTTTTCGGCCATTTCTTCCTGCCACTGCTCTACCAGACTTCCGGGGGCGACAATCAAGCAGCGCTCGAGATCGCCTCGTATCAGGAGTTCTTTGATCAGGAGACCGGCCATTACGGTTTTTCCCGCGCCGGGATCGTCCGCCAACAAGAATCGAAGGGGCTGGCGCGGTAACATCTCGCCATATACGGCTGTGATCTGGTGCGGCAGCGCCTCGATCTGCGAAGCACTTACCGCAAGATAGGGGTCGAAAAGATGGGCGAGACGAATTCGATAAGCTTCCGACGCCAAACGCAGAAGCCCCGCGTCCGCATCAAACGCGTAAGCACGTCCACCGACGATGAATTCAAAGCTTGTCTCTTCGCCGCGGTAGACCAATCGCTCGGCGACTTTACCACCGACACGGAAGACAAGATTGAGTGCGTCAGCGCCGAAACGGGACACAGATATGACTTCCGCAATACCTGCGGCATCGAGACCTTTAATCCGTGCTCCGGGCTTAATTGCTTCAAACATGTTATGAGATCCATCGTTTCAGAATAGAAATTTAGTGAAAGCGCTCTGCAGACGAAAGGCAGCGACGCGGATTGTGGCGTTGCCTTTAGCCAGACCATCCTTCTAGCTTCACAAACGACCTCTGTGCAGGGGCTCGCGTTAATGATTTCTACCTGAACACTCATGATGGCCCGAGCCAAAGGCAATCGGCGCGAGCGCCCGCGCCTTTAAAATAGAGCGTTGGCAGATAGTATTACGGTATAACGGAAAGACCGCTGACCGATCGGTGAGGTTAGCTAACGCCAATGAAAATGACAGCTAAAAATCATTGGCTAATTAAGAGAGAGCAATTGCGGCAATAATTTCCGCTGCTGGAAAAAATCGAGACCGTTCGTTAAATAGTTTGGGTTGACGCGATAACGGATGCGTCAACCCATAGGTGCCATAATGTGATGGTGCCCGGATCATTGGCAGGCGGCCTCGTGTGCGCATAGACAAAAGATCGGCTGTGCGCGGAGCGGGCGGCGTCGCATGTCCCCCATCCGAGGGACGTCGGGCCACTTTCGACGGCATACTTGGTCGATTGTGCCGGAATTGCAAGATAGGGCTGGAGGCGGGTTGCAATGGTGGTCCCGTCGCGCACATAGGCTATCATCAATGCCTCACGGCCACCCCAGCCATATTCTCCATTCAGGAAGCGTTTTAAGCCTTGGCTGCAGTAGAGGTGTTCTCCCTTTATGGCGTCGATGATCTTGGCTTCAGCAATCAACGGAAATCGGCGCGTTCGAGCAGTGAGATGAATGGAAAGGTCGGGTCGCTTTTCCAGATGTGAGCCGTCGAAACTTAAGCTTTCTTTTCCTCGCACGACGGAGGCTACGAGCTGCCTCCATACCACGTCCTCCTCGATCATCCGGTTAAGGCGGGCCTCGAGCAACGCGGTTAGCTCGGCTTCATCGCCCGTCGCGACCGTTCCCGGAGCGCTTTGGCGGATGTCCACGAACGCCTGGGCTACGCCATCAGCGATTACGTGCAGGTGGACGTCATCGATCGCCGCCAACGGCAGATCAACACCACGTGTCAGTTCCGCAATTTGGTCCGGTCGCGGCACAAGCGCTGGAGAACTCATCTACGATTGAGTCCTCTCAAGAAATCGACGCGTGACCAGACGATATGTTGGGCCAACAGATGCGCCTGAGTATCGCTCCAGTAGCGGTTTTGGGCTAGACGGCCGATTAGGAGCGCCCCGCTGCGATCTTCCACTATCATCTCTGTGGCTGCCGTGGCATCGGCGACTGCGAGCAGCCCTTCCCAATCTTCTTCGATCCCAGCGTCGGTTGCGCTAGGTTCGCTATGCAACAGGAGCCCTAGCCAGGGTGACGTTGGACGATCAGTCACCATGCGCACGCTTATCAGCGTATTGAAGCGTTTCGCCCAAGGCTCAAGTTCGCTTTGGAGCCGCGTGCAAAAGTTGGCCGTGGTCTTCGGATCGGGCCGGGCCTGAGCTGCCGTCTTTGTCTCGGCAAAGGGCAAATTGAAGGCGAGCGTGTCGGAGATAATCTGCAGATCAGTTAGGCCTAGCCCGTACAAATCCGCGACCCACCGATCAACATCCTCCCAGTTCGCCTCCGACAAGTGCAGCCTATCGAAGAGTTGGTTGATTTCATCCAATTTAGCAGGTGCTAGCTTGCGGAAGTCGGGCAAAGGAAGGCGGTCGAGCGCGGCCTTCTCAATAACCTCTCGTTCGAACCCGAATTCTCCGCTTGTTAGAAGCGCTAGCCATAGAGTAAATTTGCTGCCTAGCACGAGCGCGAGGTAGCGTACTAGCGTATCAGCATCTTCGACGTCTCCCGGACAATATCCATAGAAGTTCTCACTATAGGCGACAGGCTTTCCGGCGACCCCGACACGAATCCGCCTAAGGTCCGCCGGCGGCGATTTGTGGACGATCGCGATTGGTGCCTCGAATAGACGCGAATCACGGGGATCGTGTATTCGCGCGTGTCGAAACGGTTGGAGTTGGTCGCTATCTATTAGAACGTCGCGTAGAGATTCGACTGTGACGTCGGGCAACCCATGCAAATAACGCGCGTCGGCGCCAGGTTGACCATCGCCATGCTTCCTCTTCCGGCTGCTTAACCGAAGGTGTTGATATCCCTGTCCTGAACCGGTCATGCGGCCACGAGCGGATACGCCAATTGCCCCGCGCCAAAATCTGTCCAGAGTAGGAAATTCCTTGGCCCTGATCCGCTCGATGAGCCCCAGGTCCGCCTTCGTTCCCCTGAAGAGGATCTTGAGTATGTCCGGGGTCTCGACCATCTGCTGGGTCGCGATGATCTCGGACGAATGCACATCGATGCGCATGGCTCCCGACGCATTAAGCGCGGTTTCTACTCTTGGGCTGATCAATCGGAACCCCGTACCGGTCTCCGGCCTGCGATTGGTTGCAATAAGCAAGCAGAAGGGCGCCGAGATTTCCGGCCAGACCTTCGTTTGTCGTAACTCGACACCATTGATGACCGACGTTACATCCAGCGCCTGAAATAGCGTTTGGCGTGCTTCGATCATGCCGTCACCCTGTTGGAACAGCAGACGGGCATGCAGCGCGAACGCAATTTGGGCGTTTGGCTTTGCCCACTCCATCGCACGCCAGACGAACGGAAGGTCAAGTACTTCGTTGGGAATTGGCGGCGCCATCTTGGCACCGGTTCGTTCGCTGGCGATACGAGCGACCGTCGATAGCACCAACGACCAGTCAGGCAGTTTTGTGCCTGTCGACCACGGGGGGTTGCCGACTACCATGTCGTAGCGCCCACGATGCTCCTCGCCGACCAGGGGGCCCAGGCTGCCCAGCGATGCGCCGGGCTCGTCGGCATCCCCTCCGATTCGATGGAGTACCTTGCCACGTAGATCGTCAAAGCGGAGCTTGTCCACGGGTTGGGGTTCGGGATCGAGTTCAATCGAAATCAAGTAAAGCGCTAGGGCGGCGAAACGCAGCGCTGCTTCGTTGATATCGAAACCGGTGACCTGATCATAGAGGATTTCGCGCAGACGCTGTGTGTCGGGCCGCCTGCCGTCCGCGCGCCAGCGGGCTGCCACCAATTCTCTGAATGCCGTGAGCAGGAATACGCCGGCGCCGGCGGCCGGATCAAGAATCCGCGCATCTGCGGTCGTGCCGTTACGCTCCAGCGCCCGAAATGACGCGCGCACGAGCAAGTCGGCGATGGGCCGGGGGGTATAATATCCACCTTCTTGTCGCTGCTTCGCTGGCGCATGGCTGCGCAGATAGAGTTCATATGCTTGGCTGAGTACGCCGACGGGAATGTGGGCGAAATCGAGCCGATCCCAGCGCTCTGCCCAACCCAGAAAAAGTTGGCTGCCTGGCGCGCGCATCATAATGTTCCCTAGAACGCGATAGCTTTCGAGCGGCAGATGATCGAATATGTTATCAGACAGAGGTAGAAGATCGCCGTTGAAAGTCCCGTCGAGCCAGGTGCAGGTCTTGTGTGCATTTTCGGCATTGTTGAACATTGCCGCCGCGGTCTCCGGCAAGGCCAGATTTGCCGGCAGGAGGCCACGATCCCCCAGAAAGCGGGCAAAGAGCGCTCGGCCAACTAACGAGATCGCGTCGTCATGATCAAGTTCCAGACCGATCAGATGATCGATAGCTTCGGTCAGGAGATTAAGAACGACGTTGGAAATCCAGCCCTGTTTCGTTCGCAGGGCATTGGGGCGGCGATTGGCCAGGTGCGGGAACAGGTCCTTGGCCGCTTTAGTCGACACATCGACGGCGATCCGCGCTTGCGCGGCCGTTTTGCGATCGAGGGCGATGGCGTAGACATCGAGCCGACCGGGCGCGACAACGCCGAGGTAGGGCGCATCGCCTCGCATCGCCAGCAGGCGTCGCAGTTGATGGATTTGTTCGTTGCCATTGATCAAGTCGGCATCGACTAAGAAGACGAGGGGAGCATCCTGCCATTCATAAACTGCACCAACCACACCCAAGATCGAGTTACTGTCGCGTCGGGCGCTGGTCAGTGTAGCATAGGGAAGAAGCTCAGGGCTGTCGGCATCAAGCGAGTGCAGCGCCYGCTGATCGGCACCAAAAGGTTCAAGTCGAGCCAGCCAGTTAGTCATGGTGGCCGTGTCCAATTACCAGTGGTGTGCTCACGACAGCAAATCCAGGCTTTCCTGCCGATCTCCTCCGAAATGGCCACGACGGGTAGCGCCACGCGGCTTCTTCGTCGGCGCAACCTTGGCAACGGCACTCCGATAGTCGGCCCCGCACGTCGCCATTTCGGCGACGAGCACGGCAATAAGCGCGATGTGCTGCGGGAGTTTTCCCTGTCTTGCGTAGTTTGTTATCGAATTGGGGTTCATACCAATCAACTCGGCAAAACTGCGCACAGTGAGACCGGCGCGCTCAAGTTGGGCAAGGAAGTCAGCGTATGGCACCGCACCATTTCATCTCTACACATCGTTTGATGTATGGTAGCACATAATATGATGTGTGCAATGCCAGTTGGGTGCTCCACATTCGAGGTCCTATACGGGCGAAAATCCTCTGTTTTAGGTCTGTCGCCGAGCTCTTCGCAGGACATCGAGAAGACCGATGCGCTATTGAAACACAGCCCAGCGCTTTGATGTCGAGCAATATTCACCGTATCGGTCAAGAGGACAGAACGCCCGAGAACATCCAACCCAAGTTGAGAGCTCAACGGAAATAATTTCCGCCTGATGCCTTTCCAAAGGAACCACTCGGGGCTGCCAGATTTCCTACGACTTATACATAGGTGCGATAAGGCGTTTCGGAGCATGCTCTATTCCTGTCGGCACGCTCGACCGTTGTTCAGGTAGCTCTCGAAGAGATCCGCCAAATGCGACGGCGACTTGGGGGAACGCGTCGCTGAGTTCGGGGTTCGTTTCAGCCAGCGTAATAGGCATTGCTTCGACAAGATCGAACTCAATGTGACGCTTGTTGAGCTGAACTCCTTCTTCCGCCAATTTTCTCACAAATGGCAGCCGACTGCCGCCTCCAGTCGCCACCAGCTTGATTCGCGAAGCGGCTCCTGCAACGATTCCGGCCGATTCCGCTACGAGGTCGTGGAGCGTCTTCGAAAAGTMCCGCATCTGAGGTAGATTGAGGAAGGCTGCAAGATCGACCTCGACTGTTTCGTCCGTCGGAAGCAGAACGACCAGTCGGCCTTCTGCGAAGAGCTGTTCCTTCAGTGCCCGCCGCTGTCGCCGGATGTCCAGCGACGCGGAACGGTATTCGGTGGTGTCTTGTGTTAGCGAGCTCTTATCGAGAATATATTTGTGTAGGATCTGATCCAACATGTTACCCGCCTTGTTCATGGCGGTAGCGGCGGTCGAGATTTCAAAGACGCGCGCCTGATCCCAGTTCGGGTTGTTGACGCAAAGAAAACCTGYGACGTCAGTCGTGCCTGCTCCAACGTCCACGATAAGATAGGCCTGACGTGCGTTTTCTGGCGTAGATAGGAGGGCGCCAGCTCCTGCGGCGGTGGCCTCCCGCACAGGTTCGCCGATCAACGCGACCGGCAGCAATTCCTCGGACAAGGTCTTCAGTTGTTCGAGAAGCGTCAGCGCACTCGCGAGATCCATGACGTCTGCAAGGTCAGCACCGACCGAGCGCGCTAGCACAATCGCCTCCGCCATAAGACKGCGCATCTCCTTGGCGTTTTCTTCCTTGGAATGGTCTTTCCAAGCGGGGTGAGCGAACCGGCGCAAAAGGTTCCTGGGTAAGCCCGCGCCTGCGAGAGCCGTTTCCGTGAGATGCATCAAATGTGCGAGGTAAAGAACGAGCACATCGCGCTGAGTCAAGCTGCCGTTCTTGTCCTGAATTGCGGGCAGTCGTGCCGCACCCAGCTTGGAGACCTCCTTTCCGAGCGTGATAAATTGCTTGATCGAATCTATGATTGCTTCAGTGGACGTCTGCGTGTCTTCAACATGCTGGCGCGCCTTTGAGCCGAAGAAGATCTTGCCATCAGTTACAAGAAGTTCGGACGGCGTGGTAAGCCTGCTTCCGGAGGATCCGTCTCCGATAGGCAGATCGACGTATCTGGTACCGCCTGCTCCGGTTACGGTCGCGAATGCTTTGGAGAAGGAAGTGCCGAAATCCACGCAGACTATCGAATTGGGGTCTTCGTTTTCGGCGCTGCCGAGGTCCAGAGCCAGCTTGTACGTTTTGGCGGCCTTAGGCTTCGACGGTTGCGGGGCCGAGAGTGGAGTCACCGCAACGGCTTCCGCGCTCGGTTGTTCAACCTGGTCGAGCAAAAGCGATTTTAGCGCCTCCACTTCCCGTGAAGTCAGGAAGGTCCGCTCGCCGCTCATGGCTCGCTCGAGCAGGTTCATCAGTAAGTCTTTGGCGCGTTCCTTGTCCACCCACGTCCCCTTTGCCCTATTTCACTATAGCTTTCACTAGGATAACCGGAGGTCTCCCGGATGTCGTTTTGACTGCTCCTGGTACTACAACCTTCGCTTCCATCGATGTTGTTATCGGCTTAGAAGCCTCGTGCGAGCGGGGATCGTATTTCACTATCTCGTCGCGCTCCGGCGAAACGGAAATCCCGCGCTTGCGTAGGATGATGTCGATCGACTGTCCAAGGAGGTCAAGGTGCGTGCCGAAGGTCTTGATTGTCGATGCGTGGACCGGTTCGAAGGCTTCGATGGCGTCACCAATCTGACGCACATCCGCAGGCGTCATCTCGAACCTTTTTCTCTCGATCGCCATCCGTGCAATGAGCACGTCCAGATCTTGGTCGAGAACCTCTCCGAGGGTCTCGTTCTTGGCGGCGGCTTGAAGTTCCCGACCGGTCGACAGCCAGTGGGATACTTTCGGCAAAAGACCTGGATCGGCGGCGGCCCTGCGTGATGCTATCTCGTCTATCTTCTTGTTTCCCAGAGCGCCAGCTATTGATCGCCTCAACTCGACGTCCATGTGACCCTGTCGAGCCACGACAAGAAGCGCGTCGACTGCTAGATTAGCCGAGCGGTTTAAGCGCTCATCCACGCTGGGGGGAGGGGTGGCGGGCCGCCACCAGTTCAGGGGCGCGCTTACCGCTCTGTACATGTCTCGGTCGAAAAGCGTGTCAACCCGAAGGCGCAGAATCGTGATCACCAGATCCATGGCTGCCAACGCAGCCGTTTCGCGAACCTTGACGAATTCTGCGGTTGAACTTCCCGCTGACAAGCTGAAAAGGGAGCGAAGCGCCGCTCCCAGACCCGCTCCCGCTGGAAGTTCGGAAACACGGAGGGGCTTTAAGAGAGATTCGCACACCCTGGTGAGCCGGCGAAATGGAGTTAGGGGGTCGTCCGGTCCTTCACCTTGTTGGCTCGTTAATCCGTCCGCTATTTCTTCGATGGCCTCGGCGATGCTGCCGCAGTTGGCGAGCGCAAGTTCGGCCCACACGTCTTTGGAGCGGACCTCTGAGGTTCCGGCTAGCGCGAGTTCACGCGCAGCATAGCGACCAATCCACTTGTTGGTCGAAGCCGACACCGCCTTAGCAAAGTAGTACCTGTCATCGGCGTTGCCCCATTCTCCCGTGTGTGGGGGGCTTTCAGATAACGCGCTTATTATCAGCGGTCTGACCGCCGCCGCTATGGGCACGGAAACCTCCGCTGCCTTGCCGAGAACTGAAAGCGCCTCTAGGCGAATCTGAACCGATCCCCGCGAAGCCGCCCAAGCAAGGCGGCGCAGGTCTGCGATAACGCGGTCGTCCTGCAGTTGCTTTTTCTTAAATGTCCGGGTCTCGATCAGCGACTTAAAATGCGCAATTGCTTCCTCCGCTTCAGATGAAGAATAATTCTCTAGTTCTTGAAATATCATGCGATCGACGCTTTCCGAAGTCGTACGCGTACAGATTAGCGAATTGATGTTTGGCACGCAATGAACCCAACTGACGTAATCGCGAGGCTTTCGAGCTCGGCTCCATTCTTGGGTAGGGTCGGTCATGTTGTTAGCGGCTAGGCCGATGCCGACGCCACGGAAATAATTACAGATGCGGGGACGATCTTCGAAACTAACAATCCCGAAGTTCTTGTTTCCGTCAGACCGTGCAAGGCGGGCCTGTTCTTGAGATCCGGTATCGTGCGTGGTATCGCTTCAGGTATCGCAATCGGTGCTTTTGCGTTAGTGATTTGACGGCAACCCCAGAAAACCGGGTATCGTACGGCTAATTGGGGAAGAGTCCCACCCTCTCCGCCATTTTATATCGCCTAAACCCTTGTAATGTAAGTTTTTTTGAACATAGCCCAAACCCTGATCCTAGAAGCGATCCTAGCAGGCTATTGCGTCCAGCTTTTTTTCGCTGKGGTCTCGTGCTGATTCACAACATATCCTAGATATTTGTCAGGGACGTAATGTCCCGAGCGAACTGGGGTATGTCTTGGGAACTCTATTGGCAGCTATGGGGCGGGAAACGCTTCGCTTTATTGTAGTGGAGATCTGGGCTTACTGGCGCAAGCAGCGTCAAGAGCGCAAGTACGAAGCCGACATGGCCGCTTTCAGGGCTGGCGAGGGCAACCTTCGGCGCCTGTCAGCGACGAGGCCCGGTAACGTCGATCAGCGGCGAACCGCCTCCTTCGCTTCTGGCACCAACACCCCGTCAACCAACCACCGCCATTAAAGCAAGCTCGCAAACGGCGTCAGCCGGCGTATCGTCGCCTCCGGCTTCAATACTGGCAACCTTCATGCCATTGAGCGTTTCGCCTTGGCGGGCGAAGAACCGGCCCAGGTCTTCGGCGCGCTGCTTGCCGATGCCGAGAGAGCCCATATAGGCACGTTCCTTCGCCGGGAGGGAAGCAAAGCCGCTTTGCGCCGCCATCTCGGCATTCGCCAAAATGCGGTTCCGGATCATTCGCGAGGCAAGCGTTTTTTTGAAAATCATCCCAGTGCAGCAGGCGGGTCATAAGCGAGAAGCCGACTGTCAGATTGCCCAGGAAGCGCTCGAACACGGCGCCGTGGGCATACCGATGTCACAGATCAAACCTGCGGTGCTCACAACATCCGTTCTGCCTAGCGATCATTTATTCTTCAAGAGCCACATCTTGCCTGCCATGGTAATGCCCTGCGCGGAGGTCTCCGGGGCCGCATCTGCGTCTAGGCTTTGCAGAAAGCCGTAGTCTCGCAATTCGTTCAACGTGGCCGTTGTCAGGAATTTCACCTTGATCGGCCGCTCCTTGAAACGGTCGGTCCTGGCATAGGTGACGGTCGCGTTCAGATGGGTCCACTTGTTGGCGTCCTGGGCGAACAGGTCACCGTCCTTGGCGAGCTTCAACCCCCTGATCTGGGTCGGTGTCAGCGAAACAATCGTCGCCACCACGGTGCCTGTGCTGTTTTTTTCGGTCGTAGTCAAAGTTCGGTCCTTGAATGGTGTAATCGTTTTGAAATGCGGGTCTGTGGCATTCTCTGCAGTCGCCGCTTATCGTTGCGCCGCATCATGGATATGGCAGGCCTGACAGCGGGTTTGCGACCGGCATCTTCGATTTCGACCCAGCACGGGGCGTTGGAAGCCGGCGGTGTAGGCAGCTCTTCGGCATGGGCAGATTGCGGATCGGCGGCAGTTCAATACCAACGAAAAAGGCCAGACATCCGCCTGGCCTTCCATGCCTTCATCACCCATGCCAGTACATCCGTGGTCATGGGGAGTTAAGCCTTAAGCGGCCTGAAGCTGGCCTGCGGACATTTTGCCCGACCTTTGGTCCTGCTCAAGTTGATAGCCAAGCTTCTGACCTTCAACGATTGAGCCCATGCCGGCGCGCTCGACTGCGGAGATGTGAACGAAGACGTCCGCACTGCCGTCGTCAGGCTGAATGAAGCCGAAGCCCTTGGTGGCGTTAAACCATTTAACTGTGCCGGTGGCCATAACAAACCCTTTCATAGCAACGACTAATCTGCCGCCGGGCGACGCACGGCGGTTGTTTCGACTTTTGAGAGGGAAAGTTGATCAAGAAGCGCAAAGCGCAGCAAAAACAAATAACGGCAAACAAAGTATCGATGGCGCTCTATATCCATCATGGGTTATCTCGTCAACCTTTGTTCCTCAAAGTTTTGGATTTGCTACTAAGGGGTGTGTTTCAGCGCCGTTGATCTGGATCTCCTCTAGTCGGCTCCGGAGATCGATATTGCGTTCGCGGGTTGGGTTGTGTGTGCGACCGACAAGATCAGCTTTCTCTTCGAGACGGCAAGCATCCTGACATTTCATCCAGCGTACCCGTAACGGATTTACCCCTCCCCGGTTTCTCTTGAGAAACTATGCAATCATCTGCGGTGGTGCAGCTGTTCAGGGCTTCAAGGCTTCAAGGGCTGTGATCATCGCTCTTCTTCCGTGCAAATTTCGCAACGATTCGAAAAAAGCTTTTCACTCAGAAAATCGACGAGGACGCGGACCTTGGGCGAGAGATGACGGTTAGAGGGCCAGAGCAGGTGGAACTGGGCGGGGCCGTCTATATGGGTATCAAGCACAGTGCGCAGCCTGCCATCGGCCAATGGATCGCGGGCGAGGAAATCCGGCATGCAGCCGATGCCCATTCCGCTGATGGTGGCACCGCGCAGCGCTTCCATGTTGTTGCAGGTCAGCACGGTTCGGGTTCTGATTTCCGGATGGTCGGGCGAGAGGCTGAGCGGCCAGGGCTGCAGTTTTCCGGAGTTGGGAAATCTGAACCGGACGCTGAGATGACCCTCGAGGTCGCGGAGGCAATCCGGGGTTCCGTGTTTATCCAGATAGGCCGGCGCGGCGCACAGCAGGAGCTGAAACGGGCGAAGTGCGCGCGACATCAGTCTCGAATCCGGCAAGGTCCCGCTGCGGATCGCGACATCGACGCCTTCTTCGATCAGATCGACGATCCGGTCGTTGAAGTCGAGATCCAGTTCGATCTCCGGATAGAGCCCAACGAATTCCGGCAGGATCGGCAGGATCAGATGGTAGCTGACGAGGGGTACGCTGACGCGCAATCGTCCCCGAGGAGCCGCAACAGCCTGTGCCAGTGAGGCCTGGGCATCTTCCAGGTCGTCGAGTATGCGCCGGCAGCGCTCGTGAAACAGCCGGCCTTCCTCCGTCAGCCGCAAGCTCCGCGTCGAGCGTTGGAACAGACGAACACCGAGCTGTTGTTCAAGCGCCGTAACGGCCTTGCCGACAGCGGAGGCCGATAGGCCGAGAGCGCGGCCGGCGGCGACGAAACTTCCAAGATCGGCAGTCCTGACAAAGGCCGTGAGGCTACCAAAGGGTTGGTCCATGTAGAGATCCATTCGAGCGATTTCTTCCGTTATATGCGGAACAAACCGTAGGTTATTGATGGATTGTCTGTAATTTATGCTGCTTTCCGCATTCGAAGTCCAGGCGTCTGAACGCCTTCTCACACGCGAGCCTCCCAAGCGCGTCCCACCCTCGAACCAGCGGAAGTCTTATGACCGTTCCCTACAAGCCCAAACCAACCGGCATTGCGGAAAAAATCTTCGTTTTGATTGCCGTCTGCTCCGCGGCTGCGGCCATGCCTCTCACCTTTACCGGTCCCGCCGTGGCCCTGCCGGCGATCAGTGCTGAGCTCGGCGGCAGCCCGATCGCCCATAACTGGGTCACCAATGCCTTCATGCTGACCTTCGGCAGCACATTGATGGCTGCCGGCGCGCTGGCGGACAGCTACGGCCGCAAACGCGTCTTCCTGTGTGGTCTTGCGGCCTTCATCCTGTTTTCCGGCGGGCTGGCCTTTTCGCCTGATATTGTCTGGTTCGACAGCCTTCGCGCGCTCCAGGGCTTCGGCTCGGCTGCGGCCTTTTCCGGCGGAATGGCGTCGCTGGCGCAGGAATTCGACGGGAAGGAGCGGATGCGCGCTTTCAGCCTTGTCGGGGCGAGCTTCGGCGTCGGCCTGGCGTTCGGGCCGATGGCATCAGGTATGATGATCGAGGCTTTCGGCTGGCGGGCGATCTTCGCTCTTGTGCTCGGCCTCAGTATCATTGCCTTCATTCTCGGGGCGATATTCCTGACGGAAACCCGAGATCCCGAGGCCAGCGGGCTCGACTGGCCGGGCGCGATCAGCTTCACGCTAGCCTTGTCGCTTTTCACTACGGTGTGTTGCGAGCGCCTGAAAGCGGATGGAGCGATGCGCTGACACTTGGACTCGTTCTGGGTTCAATGCTCCTTATGGCCCTCTTCTGTTTCATCGAACGCCTTGTGAAGCGACCGATGCTTGATCTGACGCTTTTCCGGTACCCCCGATTTGTCGGTGTGCAGTTGCTGGCAGCCGCTCCCGCCTATGCTTTCGTTGTGTTGCTCATCCTGTTGCCGGTGCGTTTTGTCGGTGTCGAGCGCCTGAGCGCGGTTGCTGCCGGACAGATGATGATCGCGCTTTCCGGCCCCTTGCTCATCCTGCCCATTGCGGCCGGATTGCTGACCCGGTGGTTGCCGGTAGCGACGATCTGCAGTGTCGGTCTTTTCATTTCCGCGGCCGGTCTCTTCTGGCTCGCGCATATTCCCGTTGGTTCGGATCATGCGGCGCTCATTGCACCGCTGCTGACGATCGGTATCGGTATCAGCCTGCCCTGGGGCCTCATGGATGGGCTCGCGGTCAGCGTCGTGCCCAAGGAACGCGCTGGGATGGCAACCGGGATATTCAGCACGACGCGCGTCGCCGGTGAAGGCGTGGCGCTCGCCATCGTCAGTGCGCTCCTGTCCGGACTGACACAATCCTATCTTGGATCAAGCCATGAGGCGACAATTGCGGCACAGCGATTGGTGACGGGGGATATCAACGGTGCGGGCCAGGCTCTCTCCGGCATGGGCGAACTGGAGCTCATCCATGCCTATAACAATGCATTCAGCCTGCTTTTGTGGCTTCTGACCGGTATTACGATCCTGACGGCGATCGTTATTTTCACCTTCATGGGTCGCGGTACCGGCGAGGCCGACGAAGTGGCTGAAGAAACCATCGCTGCCTGATGATATGAGGGTGGAGGAACGTTTCCACCCTTTTAACTATAGCTACCGAAAAACTACTCTTCCTGATGCAATTTATCCTGCAAAATTACATACCGCAGTAACGACTCCTAAAGTCCCCTTTGCCACTTTATTCCCATCAATATTGCGTTCGCCTATTTACTCGCTGGGGTTTTCTAATGAGTCGTAATCGGGATGATTGGGTCAGCCAGCGGGCATACTCCATCTGGGAAGAAGAAGGCCGGCCGCATGACCGGGGCGAAAGCCACTGGGCACAGGCGCTCCGGGAATTCGAGCAGCTTGAAGCCACCAAGGCATCCGTCGATGGAAGCGATCTCATCGAGAGGCTCAAGGCTGCCGGACGGATTTTGCGGACCTATGACGAGGCGTCCAGCGAGCAGGAAAATCAGAGTGGCCGGCGCAAGGCAGCCAGCCGCCGCCTAGGCTGAAGCCGACGCCGCCGAGGCACTTTTGTGTGTTCAATGCTATGGGCCGCCGCTCATCGAGTCGGCGGCTTACGCTTTTATCAGGCCTGCCTGTCCGAAAATTTATGCGGGCGTTCTTCAGCTCCGACTATTCGTTGAGGCCACGCTGGCCGCGCATCGCAGCTCATTCCAATCCTACTCCGATTACTGTCGAGCGGCCCAGCTGAGGCCGCGCCGGAGAATGAGGGGCATGTAGGGATGGCTGAATTCGGCCGCGACATGGCCAAGTGCGGAATAGAAAACGCGTCMCTCGCCGAAATGCCGCTTGAAGACGACGGGCATCACGACATTGCGCGCGGCAGCATCGTATTGGCCGGTAAAGGTCGTGGCGGCTAGGATCTCGACTGAGGGGTCGTAGTGCAGATAATACTGCTCCGAGTGGTAATCGAAATCCGGAATGCCTTCCATTAGCGGATCATCTTGCCGCGTCACAGCAACCCGGAAGTCGATGATATTGCCGGGATGGGCAACCCAGGTGACGCCGGAGACGTAACGGAAGGGTGCGCTTTCCTTGAAGGAGGTGGCAAGACAGCCATGGTGTCCACCGAGGCCGAGGCCCCCGCGGACAGCTTTGACCAGAGCATCCGCATGCGGCTTTTCCAGCTTCTCGCCGGTAATGACCGGCACCAGAAGATCGGCCCCGGTCAGTTGCGGTGAGCCGAAGATGTCGAGATCATTGGTGATTTCGACTGCAAAGCCGTCCTCGCGCAGCAACTCGCCAACGATGTTGGCGCAGGGTTCCGGCTCGTGGCCCGACCAGCCGCCCCAGACGATGATCGCCTTTCTCATATTTCCTCCCCTGGTTACGAATTAAGCAGGCTTTCGACGGTAACACTATAGCGCAACGGCTCGTCTGCCAGATGTCGCGCGATCTCTTCGACCACTAAAAGACCGAAACGGCAGCGTTCATTGCCGATGACGCCAGCGATATAATGAATGTCTTCGACGTGGAAGCCGTACCGGCGGACCTGCCGGCGACTCGGTGCACGCCGGTTTTCGATGGGGCCGGCAACGCAATCGTCCTGTAAGCAGGCGCATTTCGTATGAAAGACATCTCTAATCTTCTTCTTTTTGCAGATATGTAACCGAGATAACTTTTTACTGACGTGTAACTTGGCTAATGTCCGTGCATCTGTGGCTTGTAAGAGGTGAAATGCATGGCAGGTGAAACGGTTCTTGTGGTCGGTGGCGCTGGTTATATCGGCTCGCATACGTGTCTCGATCTGGCGAACAAGGGCTACACGCCCGTCGTCTTCGATAATTTCTCCAACGGCCATCGCGAATTCGTCAAATGGGGACCGGCGGAAGAGGGCGATATTCGCGATCGCGCCCGGCTCGATGAGGTGCTGGCAAAACACAAGCCGTCGGCAATCCTGCATTTTGCGGCGCTGATCGAAGTCGGTGAGTCGGTCAAGGATCCGGTCTCCTTCTACGAGAACAATGTCATTGGCACGCTGACGCTCTTGTCGGCGGCGCAGGCAGCCGGCATCAATGCGTTCGTCTTCTCTTCCACCTGCGCGACCTATGGTCTGCCGCAGAGCGTGCCGCTCGACGAGACGCACCGTCAGGTGCCGATCAATCCCTACGGACGCACCAAGTACATCGTCGAGCAGGCGCTTGCCGATTACGACCAGTACAAGAGTCTTCGCTCCGTCGTGCTGCGCTATTTCAATGCCGCCGGCGCCGATTTCGAGGGCCGTATCGGCGAATGGCACCAGCCGGAAACGCATGCCATCCCGCTGGCGATCGATGCGGCGCTGGGCCGCCGCCAGGGCTTCAAGGTGTTCGGCAGCGATTATGAGACGCGCGACGGCACCTGCGTGCGCGATTACATCCACGTTTTGGATCTTGCCGATGCGCATGTGCGCGCCGTCGAATATCTCCTGAAGGGTGGAGATTCCGTTGCGCTGAACCTCGGCACCGGCACCGGCACCACGGTGAAGGAATTGCTGGGCGCCATCGAAGACGTTTCCAACAAGCCGTTCCCCGTCGAGTATATCGGTCGTCGTGAAGGCGATTCGCACACACTGGTCGCCAATAACGACAAGGCGCGGGACATACTGGGCTGGGTGCCGCAGTATGATCTCTCGCAGATCATCCAGTCGGCCTGGAACTGGCATGCGAGATCAAATCAGCACTGAACGCGGGCCGAAGCCCAACGTTCTCATCATCACTGCGGATCAATGGCGCGGCGATTGCCTCTCGGCTGTGGGGCACGCCTGCGTCAGGACGCCTGCTGTGGACGCTCTGGCGAAAGAGGGGACGCTCTTCCGGCGGCATTATGCCGGGGCTGCTCCCTGCTCGCCGGCGCGCGCGACACTTTATACCGGCCTCTACCAGATGAACCACCGCGTCTGCCGGAACGGATCGCCGCTCGACCGGCGGTTCGATAATCTGGCGCTGGCGGCAAGGCGGGCAGGTTATGATCCGACGCTGTTCGGCTATACCGATACGGCGCCCGATCCGCGGGAAATGGACGCCAATGATCCACATCTGACGACCTATGAAGGCGTGCTGCCCGGCTTCACAGTTCGCCAGCTCCTGCCCGAACATGAGAGACAGTGGCTTTCCTGGCTGCGCTCGCGCGGTCGCACCGGCGCTGTCAGCCGCGATATCCATATTCCGGTGGGTGCCGCGGCCGGGGAAATTTCCAACGGGGCTCCCGTCTATTCACGCGAAGAGACACAGACGGCCTTCCTGACCGGCGAATTCATCCGCTGGATGGGCGAGCAGGACGCACCGTGGTTCGCGCATATTTCTTTCCTGCGGCCGCATCCGCCTTTCTCTGTGCCGGAGCCGTTCAACCGGATGTTCAAACCAGGTGAAGGTCCGGCCTTTGCGCGTGGGACAGACCGCGAAACGGAACAGCGCAGCCATCCCTATCTCGCCTATGCCATGCCGCGTGCTGGCAAGGGCAGTTTCATCCATGGGGCTGAAGGGCCGCTCAGCGACTGGAATGCTGCCGATTTCGATGCTGTCCGGTCGATCTACTATGGCATGATCGCTGAAGTGGACGATCAGCTCGGTCGCATCTGGCAAGCAGTGAAGGATGCCGGTGAATGGGATAACACGATCGTCGTCTTCACCTCCGATCACGCGGAGATGGCGGGCGATCACTGGACRCTCGGAAAAGGCGGCTATTTCGACGGCAGCTATCATATTCCGCTCGTCATCCGAGATCCCAGCGGGGCCGCAGCCGGTGGTATCGTTGATGATTTCACCAGCGCTGCCGATGTGTTCCCTACGCTCTGCGATCGGCTTGGGATCGCGCCTGCTAACGGCATCGACGGGCACTCGCTTGCGCCTTTCCTTGATGGCGGCAAGGCACAGAGGTGGCGGGATGCGGCCTTCTGGGAATTCGATTTCCGCGACATCGCCCATGGCGAAACGGAGCGGCATTTCGGCCTTGGGTCGAACGAATTGAACCTCGCCGTCATCCGGGACAAGCGGTTCAAATACGTGCATTTCGCCGCATTGCCGACGCTGCTCTTCGATCTGGTCACGGATCCGATGGAACTGCGCAACATCGCTGACGATCCGGCCTATGCGTCGGTAAGGCTCGGTTATGCAGAACGGCTGCTGTCGCTTCGGGCGCGGCATCTCGATCAAACGCTTGCCTATACCGAACTGACGGAAAAAGGGCCGGTGACGCACCGGCCCTGATCAGGCTCAGAAGTTTCCGAGGAAATCCCGCTTGCCAACGGGTGCACCCTGGTTGCGCAGGATGGCATGTGCCGTCGTCACGTGGAAATAGAAATTCGGCAATGCGAAGAGGGCGATGTATTCGAGGCCGGGAACAACCGAGCCGTTGCGGCCTGGCACGGTGATATCCTTGACGTCGCTTCCTTCCAGAGCCTCTGAAGAGAAGCCGGCGAGATAGGCTTCGGTTTTCGCCATACGTTCGCGCAATTCGGCGATCGTCGTTTCATTGTCCTCGAATTTAGGCGCTTCGGTTGCCGTCAGGCGGGCGAGCGCAAACTTGGCGCTGTCACTGGCACGCTGGTACTGGCCGGAAAGCGGCAGCATATCCGGTGCCAGCCGCGCGTTTACAAGAATGGCGGGGTCGATCTTCTTTTCCACGGCATAGGCTTCCGCCTTATCGAGATAGGTTTTCAGGCTGGCAATGCCGCGCTGGAACATGGGAACGGTGAGGCGATACATCGAGATGGACATTTGTTCTGTCTCCAAAAATCTTCAAATAAACGGCCGGTGTGCGCAAGCCGTTCTGGGCTCCGACTAGATGGGGATCTCTACGGCTTTCACAATAAGTGTCTGTGACGGTTCCTCTGCCATCATGGCCGGATTGCAACGGGCCGATCACGCCAAATCGCTGTTGGCGACGGCTTCCTCCAGCGATGGTGCCCGAAAACGGCAAAGAGGCTTGACGCCGTTTCGATAAAATGGAATGAATATTCCGCAAAACAAATTTTACGGTTTGTTTGTTCCGTTTTGGCGGAGCTGCCACGGGAGAGGCAGCGCGGGATTGAGGCCTGCGGACGGATGTCCAAGGCCCCGGCGTGAGGAGGTTGCAGCCGGGCACCGCTTTGTGGAGGGAATACACATGAAGAAGTTCATCCTGAGCACCGCAATGGCGCTCGTCCTGTCGACGGCCGCACATGCGGAAACCGTCGGCGTTTCAATGGCCAAGTTCGACGACAACTTCCTGACCGTTCTGCGCAACGGMATGACAGATTATGCGAAGACCTTGAGCGGCGTGACGCTGCAGGTCGAAGACGCACAGAACGACGTTTCCRAGCAGCAGAGTCAGATCCAGAATTTCATCGCTTCCAAGGTCGACGCAATCATCGTCAACCCTGTCGATACCGATGCGACGACGGCAATGTCGAAGCTTGCGGCAGATGCCGGCATTCCGCTGGTTTACGTCAACCGTCAGCCGGTCAATGTCGATACGCTGCCGGACAAGCAGGCTTTCGTCGCATCCAACGAGCAGGAATCCGGCACGCTGGAGACGAAGGAAATCTGCCGCATTCTCGGTGGCAAGGGCAAGGCCGTCGTTATCATGGGCGAGCTTTCCAATCAGGCCGCCCGCATGCGCACCCAGGACGTCCATGACGTCATCAAGACCGACGAGTGCAAGGGCCTGGAAATCGTCGAAGAGCAGACGGCGAACTGGGATCGTACCCAGGGCTCCGACCTGATGACGAACTGGCTGTCCAGCGGCATTGAATTCGATGCCGTCATCTCCAACAACGACGAAATGGCGATCGGCGCCATCCAGGCGTTGAAGGCGGCTGGCAAGGACATGACCAAGGTCGTCGTTGGCGGTGTCGACGCCACGCAGGACGCACTTGCGGCCATGCAGGCAGGCGATCTCGATGTGACGGTGTTCCAGGATGCCGCCGGCCAGGGCAAGGGCTCGCTCGATGCGGCGCTCAAGCTCGCCAAGGGCGAGAAGGTCGAGAAGAAGGTCTACATTCCCTTCCAGCTCGTGACGCCTGACAACGTCAAGGATTTTGTCGCCAAGAACTGAGGCGAACGCCAGGAGGGATGCGGGTAAAGCCCGCGTCCCTTTCACCTGCCCGTATCCGGAGGAGATCTTATGGCCGTCAGCCCGACAACCATGGCTGCCGTTCGCGCGAGCGGTGCAATTCCGAATGCGGAATATCTCTTGAGCGCCGAGGGCGTTCGCAAGGAGTTTCCGGGTGTCGTCGCACTTGATGACGTGCAGTTTCGCCTGAAGCGCGCCTCCGTGCATGCGCTGATGGGTGAAAACGGCGCCGGCAAATCGACATTGATGAAGATCCTGGCTGGCATCTATACGCCCGACAAAGGCGAGATTCGGCTGAAAGGGGTCGAAATCCAGCTGAACTCTCCGCTCGACGCGCTGGAAAACGGTATCGCGATGATCCATCAGGAGCTGAACCTGATGCCGTTCATGACGGTGGCTGAAAATATCTGGATACGCCGCGAACCGAAGAACCGTTTCGGTTTCGTCGATCACGGCCGGATGCACCGCATGACCGAGGAGCTTTTTGCCCGGCTCAATATTGCGATCGATCCCGAGATCGAAGTCCGATACCTCTCCGTCGCCAGCCGGCAAATGGTCGAGATTGCCAAGGCGGTTTCCTATAATTCCGACGTGCTCATCATGGACGAGCCGACTTCGGCGCTGACGGAGCGTGAAGTCGAGCATCTTTTCCGCATCATCCGCGATCTCAGAGCCCAGGGCATCGGCATCGTCTACATCACCCACAAGATGAACGAGCTCTTCGAGATCGCCGACGAGTTTTCTGTGTTCCGCGACGGCCGGTATATCGGTACGCATGCCTCGACCGAGGTCACCCGCGACGACATCATCCGTATGATGGTCGGGCGCGAGATCACGCAGATGTTCCCCAAGGAGGAGGTACCGATCGGGGAGGTCGTGCTTTCCGTCAAGGACCTCTGTCTCAACAGGGTCTTCCGCGACGTCTCCTTCGAAGTGAGAGCCGGCGAGATTCTCGGTGTGGCAGGATTGGTCGGCTCCGGGCGTTCGAATGTCGCCGAAACGCTTTTCGGTGTAACGCCGGCAAGCTCCGGCACGATCGAGCTCTTTGGCAAGCCCGTGACGATTTCTTCGCCGACTGCCGCCATTCGTCACCAAATGGCGTTCCTGACCGAGGATCGGAAAGATACGGGCTGCCTGCTGATCCTCGATATTCTCGAGAACATGCAGATCGCTGTCCTGCAGGACAGATACGTCAAGGGCGGTTTCGTGCAACAGCGCGCGCTCGAGGCGACCTGTGAAGACATGGCGAAAAAGCTGCGGGTGAAGACGCCCAACCTTTACGAGCGTGTAGAGAACCTTTCAGGCGGCAATCAGCAGAAGGTGCTGATCGGACGATGGCTGCTCACCAATCCGAAGATCCTGATTCTCGATGAACCGACACGCGGCATCGATGTCGGCGCCAAGGCTGAAATTCACAGGCTGGTCACTGAAATGGCGCGCAATGGCGTCGCGGTCATCATGATCTCGTCGGAAATGCCTGAGGTGCTCGGCATGAGCGACCGCATCATGGTCATGCACGAGGGGCGCGTGACCGGTTTCCTCAATCGCGACGAAGCAACGCAGATCAAGGTGATGGAACTGGCTGCGCAGTGATGCGCTCCAGCACCCGTCCAAGGGAGGTTTGACATGACAACCAAGGCAGCAGAGGGCACGGCTCCGCTCGCAACCCGACAAAGGCGACGACGCATGCCGCCGGAACTGAGCATATTCCTGGTGCTTGTCGGTATCGCGCTCGTGTATGAAATCCTCGGCTGGATCTTCATCGGCCAGAGCTTCCTCGTGAATTCGCAGCGCCTGACGATCATGATCCTGCAGGTCTCMGTCATCGGCATCATCGCCGTCGGCGTCACGCAGGTCATCATAACCGGCGGCATAGATCTTTCGTCGGGCTCGGTCGTCGGCATGACGGCGATGATTGCAAMAAGCTTTGCCCAGTCCTCCACCTGGGGAAGGGCCGTCTTTCCCTCGCTGACGGACCTGCCTGCTTTCGTGCCGATCGTCGTAGGCCTGCTGATCGGGGCGACAGCCGGTCTCGTGAACGGCGCGCTCATCGCCTACACGAAGATCCCGCCGTTCATCGCAACGCTTGGAATGTTCGTTTCTGCGAGGGGCGTGGCGAAGTGGTACACGAAGGGACAACYGGTCTCCGGGATCACCGAGCAGTTTCATTTCATCGGAACGAAAGCATGGCCGGTTGTCGTCTTCCTGGTCGTGGCTCTGATCTTCCACATTGCGCTCCGCTACACCCGCTATGGGAAGTTCACCTATGCCATCGGCGCCAATCCCCAGGCGGCGCGCGTTTCCGGCATCAATATCGAGGCGCATCTCGTCAAGGTCTATGTGATCGCGGGATTGCTGGCCGGCCTTGCCGGTATCGTCACGGCGGCGCGCGCTGAAACCGCACAGGCGAGCATGGGCGTCGGTTATGAACTCGATGCGATCGCAGCGACCGTCATCGGTGGCACGTCGCTCACCGGCGGCGTCGGGCGAATTACCGGCACGGTCATCGGCACGGTCATTCTCGGAGTAATGACCTCGGGCTTCACCTTCCTGCGCGTCGATGCCTACTATCAGGAGATCGTCAAAGGCGTGATCATCGTCGCTGCCGTCGTGGTCGACGTCTACAGGCAGAAGAAACGGTCCAAGCACTGATCCGGAAAAGGGGGCTTCGGCCCCTTTTCACTGACTTAGATATGGAATGCCCGTCGTCAGGGCGATGGATCCCCGGTTTCCGATTTTCTCAAATACCGTGTGAGTTTCTCGCGATCACCCAAAATCATCTCGGAAGGAATTTCCGCCGGGTAGAAGAGGCAGGCTTCCAGTCCTTCCGCGACAGCATCATCTGTTGGCTCCGGGAGTTCTTCCTCATGCATCCGGGCTTCAAAGACGGCGAGAAGGAAGTCGAAGGTTTCGCCTTGTGGTGAGATAAACTTTTTCCGCTCAACTTCGGTCAGATAAGGCACATCCAGAGACACGCCGATCTCTTCGACTATCTCACGTCGAAAGGCGACCGAGAAATCCTCGCCTTCTTCGACCGTTCCGCCGGGCAGAGCCCAGCCTGCATGCATACCGCTTCGCTTGACCAAGACGATCTCGCCTTTGGCGTTGCTGATGATGCCGATCGCTCCACCCAACGCCCGGCGGGAAAAATGCTTGTGTTTCTGCGCCTGAAAATCGGCCTCCGATAATGGTTGATCGGCGCCGGTCAATCGAACATTCGGGTATTGCCGAGTAAGGCCGTCGAGAATTTCTTGATCCATATTGATGCCTTTGGGATCGTTGGCAAAAAGGGCATTCCGCCGAGATTAGGCCGGCGGAGCGCAAATCACGAAGACATTGCCGATTTCACCACTTTCTGCATCAAGAAATTGCAGTGCATCCATATTGCGCATAGGTGAAAAAATAGGTGGCGCTTTCTGTCAGCTTTTCTATTCTTGCCGCTTCGACCCGCCCGTTCGGGCAGCGCAGGAAGACAAATGCAACTCGTATTCGACGGCCACAACGACGTTCTCCTTCGGCTCTGGACACATGCGAAAGACGGAAGCGATCCGATTGCGGAATTCGCCAACGGCACGACGGCAGGCCATATAGATGCTCCCCGTGCGAAGGCGGGTGGTCTGGCGGGCGGCCTCTGCGCCATCTATATTCCATCGGGCGATCTGGTCTTTGCCGATCCCGATGCGAACGGCCATTACGCGACGCGGCTTGCCGCTCCTCTCGATCCACTGCCGTCGCTTGCGATCGGCACAGAAATGGCAGCGATCGCGCTCAGGCTCGACCGTGCCGGTGCCTGGCGGCTCTGCCGCTCGGTGAAGGACATCCGCAAGGCGATGGCGGAGGGCATTTTCGCTGCCGTCATGCATATCGAAGGCTGCGAGCCGATCGGCGCCGATCTTGCTGCGCTCGAAGTCTTCCATGCGGCCGGCCTGCGCTCGCTCGGCCCAGTCTGGAGCCGCCACAATATTTTCGGCCATGGCGTGCCCTTCGCCTTCCCAAGCTCGCCGGATACGGCGCCTGGCCTGACGGAGGCCGGGTTCGCGCTGGTGCGCGAGTGCAACCGTCTCGGCATCATGATCGACCTCGCCCATATCACCGAAAAGGGTTTCTGGGACGTAGCGAAGACGAGCGACCAGCCGCTCGTGGCAAGCCATTCCAACGTCCATGCGCTGACACCGGTCGCGCGCAACCTCACCGACAGGCAGCTCGATGCGATCCGCGAAAGCCGCGGTCTCGTCGGCGTGAATTATGCCACCGCGATGTTRCGGGCGGACGGCCGTTCCGACGTCRCCACGCCGCTTTCCGACATGGTCAGGCATATCGACTACCTCGTGAACCGGGTCGGAATCGATTGCGTGGCGCTCGGTTCGGACTTCGACGGCGCTACCATTCCGGAGGAAATCGGCGATGCTGCCGGTAATCAAAAGCTGATTGTCGCTCTTCGGCAAGCTGGCTATGGTGGGGAGGAACTGGCGAAGATGGCCAGCGAAAACTGGCTTCGCATCCTGGCTTCGGCGTGGAGGGAAGAGGACGTCTGAAACCAAATAACACTTTGTAATCAATCAAAAACAGGGGAACAGACCATGATGATTACCAAACTGAACCGCAGCTTCCGCCTTCTTTCCGCCGGGGCTGCCCTTTCGCTCCTGATGGTGGCGGCACCTGCTGCCTTTGCAGAGACGCCGAAGGATACGCTCGTCGAAGGTTTTGCCATCGACGATATCATCTCGATGGATCCGGGCGAGGCTTTCGAGCTTTCGACAGCTGAGGTTACCAGCAACACCTATAGTCTGCTCGTTCGTCTCGACATGAACGATACGTCGAAGATCAAGGGCGACCTCGCCGACAGCTGGACCGTTTCCGATGACGGCCTGACTTATACATTCAAGCTGAAACCGGACCTGAAGTTTGCTTCCGGCAACCCGATCACCGCCGAAGACGTTGCCTGGTCCTTCGAACGCGCCGTCAAGCTCGACAAGAGCCCAGCCTTCATTCTCACCCAATTCGGCCTGACCGGCGACAACGTGACCGAAAAGGCAAAGGCTGTCGATCCGGCCACCTTCACCTTCACCGTCGACAAGCCTTATGCGCCGAGCTTCGTGCTGAATTGCCTGACAGCAACCGTTGCCTCCGTCGTCGACAAGAAGCTGGTTCTCGATCACGTGAAGCCGGTGACCGTCGATGCCGACCACAAGTACGACAACGATTTCGGCAATGAATGGCTGAAGACGGGTTATGCCGGCTCCGGTACCTACAAGCTGCGTGAGTGGCGCGCCAACGAAGTCGTCGTCCTGGAGCGTAACGACAATTATTACGGCGATAAGGCGAAGCTTAACCGCGTCATCTACCGCTACATGAAGGAAAGCTCTGCCCAGCGCCTGGCGCTGGAGGCCGGTGATATCGATATCGCCCGCAACCTCGAGCCTGGTGATCTCGACGCCGTTTCCAAGAATGAGGATCTGGCGACCACCAGCGCACCGAAGAGCACGGTCTATTACGTCRGCCTCAACAGCAAGAACGAGAACCTGAAGAAGCCTGAGGTCCAGGAAGCCTTCAAGTATCTGGTCGATTACGATGCGATCGGCGCAACCCTCATCAAGGGCGTCGGCGAGATCCATCAGACTTTCCTGCCGACCGGTCAGCTCGGTGCGCTGAACGACACGCCTTACAAGCTCGACGTCGCCAAGGCGAAGGAATTGCTTGCCAAGGCTGGCCTGCCGGATGGCTTCTCCGTCACTATGGATGTACGCAACACCCAGCCGGTCACCGGCATTGCCGAATCCATCCAGCAGACGCTCGCCCAGGCCGGCGTGAAAATGGAAATCATCCCCGGCGACGGCAAGCAGACGCTGACGAAGTTCCGCGCCCGCACCCACGACATGTATATCGGCCAGTGGGGATCGGACTATTTCGATCCGAACTCAAACGCCGATACTTTTACCTCCAACCCGGACAATTCCGACGCGGGCACGGTGAAGACGCTAGCATGGCGCAATACGTGGGAAGCGCCCGAGCTTGACAAGGAGACGAAGGCTGCCCTGCTCGAGCGTGACGCCGCCAAGCGCGCTGCCATGTATGAGGATGTCCAGAAGAAGTTCCTGGCCAACAGCCCCTTCGTCATCATCTTCCAACAGATCGAAGTGGCCGGCTATCGCAAGAGCCTTAACGACTTCAAGCTGGGGCCTAGCTTCGACACGAACTATGTAGGCCCGATCGCGAAGTGATGAGCCAGCCAGGCTGATCCCGTGAGCATCATTGAAACAAGACAGGAAGCGCGGCCCCGCAAGGGCCGTGCACTCTCCTTTGCGAAGGCGCTGGGGCGTTTCCTCTTCGCCGCCGCTACCACCTATCTCGGTCTTCTGGCCGTCACTTTCTTCATCGGCCGAGTCGTGCCGATCGATCCCGTGCTCGCCATTCTCGGCGATCGCGCGCCGACCCATGTCGTGGAACGTGTTCGCCGGGAGATGGGCTTCGACCTACCGCTCTACGAACAGTTCTACATCTATCTGAAAGGCATTCTATCGGGCGATTTCGGCAATTCCGTCCTGACCACCAATCCGGTCATGGTCGATATTCGCCGCGTTTTCCCGGCGACTCTGGAGCTTGCCACCGTCGGCACGATCATCGGTTCCATCATCGGCGTGCCGCTTGGCGTGCTCGCCGCCGTTCGCCGCGGCAGCATTGCCGACCAGGTTGTGCGTGTCGTCGGTCTTGTCGGCTATTCGGTGCCGATCTTCTGGCTTGCGCTGATTTCGCTCGTCATCTTCTACGCGCAGCTGCGTTGGGTGGCCTTTCCCGGCCGTATCGATATCGTTTATGAATACAGTTTCACGCCGGTCACCGGTTTCTATCTCCTCGACAGCGCGTGGCAGGGGCAGTGGGATGTCTTCTATGACGTCTTCCGACACATCATCCTGCCGGCCTCGCTGCTTGGCTATTTCTCGCTCGCCTATATCAGCCGCATGACCCGCAGCTTCATGCTGAACGAGCTGTCGCAGGAATATGTGGTGGCAGCCCGCGCCAAGGGCCTGTCGGAGACGCGGGTGATCTGGGGCCATGCCTTGCGGAACGCGGCGGTGCCGCTCGTGACCGTCATCGCGCTTTCCTATGCCGGCCTGCTTGAGGGCTCGGTGCTGACGGAGACGGTCTTCTCCTGGCCCGGCATCGGCCTTTACATCACCAACTCGCTGCAAAACGCCGATATGAACGCCGTGCTCGGCGGGACGATCGTCATCGGCACGGTCTTTGTCGGCATCAACCTTATCTCCGATCTTCTCTATCGGATACTCGACCCGAGGACGCGAAACCGATGACGGTTCCGACCACGCCTTCCATGCCCCTGAGCCGCCGCGAGTGGTTGCTGTCCGATCGGCCGCAGTCGCGCATGCAGGCCCGGCTGGGCCGCGCCTATATCACCTGGCGGCAATTTACTGCGAACCGGCTCGCCGTCGTCGGCCTGCTGATCATCGTGGCGCTGCTGTTGATTGCCGCCTTTGCCAATGTCATCGCCACGCACAATCCCGTTGTCGGCGATCTCAAGAATGCGCGCCTGTTGCCGCCCGGCAGCACCGGCTACCTGCTCGGCACCGACGATCAGGGCCGCGACATCTTCTCGCGTCTGGTCTATGGCTCGCGGCTGACGCTGCTCGTCGTGGTGCTGGTCGCCGTCATCTCTGCGCCGGTCGGCCTCATCGTCGGTACGGTATCGGGCTATACCGGCGGATGGGTGGATGCGACGCTGATGCGCATTACCGATATCTTCCTTGCCTTTCCGAAGCTCGTGCTGGCGCTTGCCTTCGTCGCGGCCCTCGGCCCCGGCATCCAGAATGCCATCATCGCCATCGCCATCACCTCCTGGCCGCCTTATGCGCGCATCGCCCGCGCCGAGACGCTGACCGTCCGGCGGTCCGACTATATCTCGGCGGTCAAGCTGATGGGGGCTTCGCCGCTACGAATCATCGTCCGGCACGTCATGCCGCTCTGCATCTCCTCGCTGATCGTGCGCGTGACGCTCGACATGGCGGGCATCATCCTGACAGCGGCCGGCCTCGGTTTCCTTGGTCTCGGCGCACAACCGCCGTTGCCGGAATGGGGTGCGATGATCGCTTCCGGCCGCCGCTTCATCCTCGACCAATGGTGGGTCGCCGCCATGCCCGGCATCGCCATCCTCGTCGTCAGCCTCGGCTTCAACCTTCTGGGCGACGGCCTGCGCGATGCGCTCGATCCGAAGGAGGCCGGCCAATGAGTTCGCTTCTGACCGTCGACAACCTTCGCGTCAGCTATCCGACCCGCACTGGCGTCATCGAGGCCGTGCGCGGCGTCTCCTTCACGCTCGGCAAGGAGCGTCTCGGCATCGTCGGCGAATCTGGCTCCGGCAAGTCGCAGACCGGCCGCGCCATAATGGGGCTGACGCCGAAACACGCTGTTGTCACCGCCGACACGCTGGATTTTAGTGGCCTCGATCTGACGAAGGCATCAGCCTCGGAGCGGCGCAAGCTGCGCGGAAAACGCATCGCCATGATCCTGCAGGATCCGAAATATTCGCTCGATCCCGTCATGACCATCGGCAAGCAGATCTGCGAGACGCTACGCACGCATGAGAGGGTCGGCAGAGGCGAGGCGCAAGACCGCGCGCTCGACATGCTGGAAGCGGTGCAGATCCGCGATCCCAAGCGTGTGTTCGATCTCTATCCGCATGAGGTTTCGGGCGGCATGGGCCAGCGCGCAATGATCGCCATGATGCTGATCGCCGGGCCGGAGCTTTTGATCGCCGACGAGCCTACTTCGGCGCTCGACGTTACGGTTCAGCTCGATGTGCTCAGGATCATGGATCGGCTGGTGTCCGAACGCGGCATGGGGCTGATCTTCGTTTCCCATGATCTGAGGCTCGTCTCCTCTTTCTGCGACCGCGTCATCGTCATGTATGCCGGCCGCATCGTTGAAGAGATAGCCGCGTCCGAGCTTCACAATGCGAAGCATCCCTATACGCAGGGCTTGCTCAATTGCATGCCGCAGATCGGCCAAAACCGCCATCCTTTGCCGGTTCTCGACCGCAAGCCGGAGTGGGCAGCATGAGCACAGCTCTATCCGTCGACCATCTCGGCGTCGTCTACGACCATTTCCATGCCTTGAAGGATGTGAGCGTTTCGATTGAAGGCGGTGAGTCCTTCGGTCTCGTCGGCGAGTCCGGCTCGGGCAAGTCGACGCTGCTGCGCACCGTTGCCGGGCTTGCACCTGTTAGCGAGGGGGCGATCCACATCCATGGTGAGGTGCTTAAAGGTTCCAAGCGCAGCAAAAGCTTCTACCGGAGCGTGCAGATGGTTTTCCAGGACCCTTATGGCTCTTTGCATCCGCGTCAGACCATTGATCGGCTGCTTCTGGAGCCGCTTGCCATCCACGCTATCGGCGACAGCGAGAAGCGTATAGCCCGCGCGCTCGATGAAGTCGGCCTCGGCAACGGCTTCCGCTTCCGCTATCCGCACCAGCTTTCCGGTGGCCAACGGCAGCGTGTGGCGATTGCCCGCGCTCTCATCGTCGAACCGTCGATCCTGCTGCTCGATGAGCCGACTTCGGCGCTCGATGCCTCCGTCCAGGCAGAGGTTCTCAATCTTCTGGAGCAGATTCGGCGGGACCGGAAACTCACCTTCGTTATGGTCAGCCACGATCTCGGGGTCATCACCCACATGTGCGAGAGGCTTGCGGTGATGCGCGGCGGTGCCGTCGTTGAACGGTTGACCTCGGCCGAACTTGCCGCCGGGAGCGTTCACGAGGACTACACGCGAAATTTGATGGTGGCCAGCAAAGGTTTCGTGAAAGCTTGAAAGCCAGTGTTTTCAAGCCTTTGAAAAATCTCGCGCAGCGACGGCGTTAAGGATAATGATTCCCTAAAAGACGACCATTCGACTAGACTATTGACAGCTGCCTTGGTTCTGTCATGATCCCGTTAACGACCGTTAGCTTTCGTGATCGATGGAGGTTGAGGCATGTTCTTTCTCGGTGGGATGACCATGGGTTACCTCGATCCGCCTATTAAGGCCGAGCGGAGGGAAACTGCCTCCGTCACCATTCCGGCGGAAAAAGATCGCCGATTGATCGAAACATCCCCTAATGCACCCCAGGGCGAAAACGCCGCCGAGCGTTCCTGGATCTGGGCATGGCGTACGCTCTGCTGAGCGAAAGCCTGGGTGGATTTTCTCTTCCGTCTGCTCTGGACGGAAATTTATCTCTACCTACCTTATAGAGAATAAGAATAAGAATGCGAGCTGGCAGTCCGGCCGCAAACAAACAGACGGAGGCGACACATGGCAAATCTGGGTATTTCGCATACTCATGTGCACCAGTACKGATCCGTGCCGGCCAAGAAGCCGGTCACCACGCGGCACAAAATCCAGACCGCGGTCCACGCAACGATTTTCACGGCGGCATTTCTTTTCGTCGTCGCAATGGTGTGTGGCGTCGTCGGCTGAGACCAACGACCTTCATTTGATCGATTATTTCTCCATACGGAACAATTGGAGTGCGCCGGCATTCTCCTGACGCTTTGGTGTTCACATAAGGAGAGTGGCCTTGCGGGGGTACCCTACTTTGGCCGATCGGTATCCGATCCCGGTCCTCATCCTTCTCTATCTGTTCCATGCAATCTTACCCATCACGAAATCTAGGCGTGAGGCGTTGATGACGCCGGGAACGCCGTTCAGGCGCATGGATATCGTCCATGGGCCTTTTCATGMGGCTGATCTAGAGCGCGGAAACGGATCCTTTCACTTGAATTATCGCTGATGTGTCCAACTTTTCTGAATGGCTTCGCAGGGGCTCGGGCAACCACGACCATTCGAAAATTCACGTCCGAAACGGGTCTGTCCGTTGCTACAAAGCGCGCCGACCGTCCGTTTATCTCGCTTTTCCCGGGCTTCGAGGATGACTGGTCTGTTCATGCGAGAGTCATCACAAGCAGTGCAGAACCTAGCTAAAATCATAGTGTTTTTTTGGATCCAGAACCGAACCCATGGCCATTTCCAGTCCGTCTCCGAGCCTGTCGCGCGCGCCCGAGAAGAAGCAGATCGACCATAGTGACTCGATCCGTTCGACCTACCTGTCCAACGAGGACATCAGGGTCATGGGTGAAAGCGTCGCCTGTCGCACCGTGAGTGAACTGCCAGGCTTCGCACCGTTCGATTTCTTTGCGCGCCACAAGGAGAATGAGAAGGAAATCCTGCGCGTCTATCGCACGACCGCGACCGACGTCGAGGCCGGAGAGACGATCACGCCAGCCGCCGAATGGCTGCTCGACAACCATTACATCGTCGAGGAAGCAATTCAGGAAGTCCGCCGCGACTTCCCGCGCCGATTCTACCTCGAGCTGCCGCTGATGAAGGTTGGCGGTGTCGACGTCCCGCGAACACTCGTGCTTGCCTGGCTCTATGTTGCCCATACCCACGGCACCATGTCGCAGGAAAGCCTGACTACGCTGGTTGAGGGTTTCCAACAGCACGAAACTCTCAAGATCGGTGAGCTCTGGGCGCTGCCGTCTCTGGTGCGCTACGTGCTGGTTGAAAACCTTCGCCGTATTTCGAGCCGCGTCGAGCGTAGCCGCCATATGCGTCGCCGTGCCAATGAGGCGGCCGATGAACTGGTGCGCCTTGCCGACACGGCAAAGGCTGCGGCCTACCTGAAGACGCTGGAGGAGCTTGCCGAGGACAACACCTTCTCGACCCAATTCCTCTATCGCATGCGTGACGGCTCGCAGACATCGAGCTTGGCGATCTCCTGGCTMGACGAGCGCTTAGAAAAGCTCGGGCGTGATAGCGAAGAAGTGACGATGGCGGAGCATAGCCGCCTCTCCGCCGGCAATGTCACGATGGGCAACATCATCCGCAGTCTGCGGGAGATCAACGATGCGGAATGGTCGGTCTGGGTCGAGCAGGTCAGCCATGTCGACAGGCTGCTCTGGGATCAGTCCGACTACGGCGACCTCGACTCCGGTTCGCGCAACAGCTATCGCAGACAGATCGAAAAGCTCGCCAGGCGCTCGCCGTTGAGCGAGGTGCAAATCGCCCAGCTCGCCGTCGACATGGTGGCTGAGGTCAGGCATTCCGGCGAGGCGCAACCGCATGAGCCTGATATCGGCGGCTTCATTACGGGTGCTCAACGTCTGAAACTCGAAGCGCGCGCGAATTACCGCCCAACATTGCCGCAGCATGTCGTCCGCGCCGTACGCAAGTTCAATTGGATGGCGATCGCCGTTCCGGTCGCGCTGATCACCATCATCGCCATGGCTGTTGTCGGCGGGTTCATGGCCAATGCCGGAATGGCACCGATTGAAATCGCCCTGCTGCTCATCCTGTTCTCTTTGCCGGCCTCGGAAGGTGCGAGCGGCCTCTTCAATACCGTGCTCTCCTTCTTCGTCACGCCGGCGCGGCTCGTCGGCTATGAGTTCAAGCGGGGTGTGCCGGAGGATGCGCGCACGCTCGTCGTCGTGCCTTGTCTGATTTCCAATCGCGACAGCGTGGACGAGATGGTGCGCAATCTCGAGGTCCATTATCTCGCCAATCCGCGCGGCGAAATCCACTTTGCGTTGCTCAGCGACTGGCCCGACAGCGATGTGGAGGAAAGCTCCGCTGATCTGGAAGTGCTGGAATATGCGCGCCGCGAGGTTGCCAATCTCTCAGCCCGTTATGCCTATGACGGCAGGGCGCGCTTCCATCTTCTGCATCGCCGCCGCCTCTACAATCCATCCGAAGGCGTATGGATGGGCTGGGAGCGCAAGCGCGGCAAACTCCACGAGCTGAACCTGCTGCTGCGCGGCGACCGCGACACGACCTACCTGCCAGGCGCCAATACCGTGCCTGCCGATATCAAGTACGTCATGACGCTCGATGCCGATACCCGCCTGATGCGCGATACCGTCACCAAGCTCGTCGGCAAGCTCTATCACCCGATCAACCGCCCGGTCATCAACCCGGAAACTGGTCGAGTCGAAAGCGGTTATGGCATTCTGCAGCCGCGGGTGACGCCGTCGCTGACGACGGGCAAGGATGCGTCGGTCTTCCAGCGCGTCTTTTCAATCAACCGCGGTCTCGACCCCTATGTCTTCACGGTTTCGGATGTCTATCAGGATCTTGCCGGCGAGGGCACGTTCACCGGCAAGGGCCTCTATCACGTCGATGCCTTCGAGGCTTCGCTGAAAGGTCGCATTGAGGAGAATTCGGTGCTCAGCCACGACCTTCTCGAAGGCTCGATGGCGCGCTGCGCGCTCGTCACCGATCTCGAACTCGTCGAAGACTTCCCGGTCCGCTATGAGGTCGAGACCTCGCGGCAGCATCGCTGGGCCCGCGGCGACTGGCAGCTCCTGCCCTATATGCTCAATCCGAAATCCGGCGTCACCGCGCTCGGCCGCTGGAAGATGTTCGACAATTTGCGCCGGTCGCTGACACCGATCGCCTGGTTCTTCGCTTCCGTGCTCGGCTGGTATCTGATGGAGCCGTTCGGCGCGCTGATCTGGCAGATTCTGCTGATCTTCTGCCTGTTCGTGGCGCCCACCCTGTCGCTCATCAATGGCATCATTCCGCGTAGCAGCGATATTGTTGCCAGCGCTCATCTCCATAACGTCTGGTTGGATATCACGGCCGCCAATGCGCAGGTGGCGTTGCGTATCATCTTCATCGCCGACACTGTCTGCATGATGACGGATGCGATCAGCCGTTCGCTGTATCGCCTGTTCGTCAGCCACAAGCTGATGCTCCAGTGGCGTACCGCGGCCAGCGTCCAGGCGGGCAAGCAGGGCACCATTTTCTCCTATTATGGAGCGATGTGGCATGCGCCGGTCCTTGCGGTCCTGGCGATAGGTTTCGCGGCGCTGTCAGGTAACGACGCCTTCCTCGTCGGCATTCCTTTCGCGTTGCTCTGGATCCTTTCGCCCGCCGTCGCCTGGTATGTAAGCCAGTCGGCCGAAACTGAAGATCGTCTTGACGTGCCGGATGACGTCTCCAGCGAGTTGCGAAAGATCGCGCGCCGCACCTGGCGCTACTTCGAAATCTTCACGACGGCGGAGCAGAACTACCTGCCGCCTGACAACGTGCAGGAAACGCCCCATGTCATCGTAGCGGCGCGTACTTCGCCCACAAATATTGGCGTCTATCTCCTGTCCGTCATTTCCGGGCGTCATTTCGGCTGGTTCTCCTTCGAGGAGACGATCGAGCGCCTGGAGCAGACTATTGCCACGGTCGACCGTATGGAAAAGTTCCGCGGCCACCTCTTCAACTGGTATCACACCGATACGCTGCAGACGCTGGGGCCCCGCTACGTTTCGGCGGTCGACAGCGGCAATCTCGCCGGCCACCTGATTGCCATTTCTTCAGCTTGCCGCGACTGGGCGGAAGCACCCTCGGCACATGTCCAGGGCAACCTCGACGGCGTTGGCGACACGGCCGGCATTCTCGATGAAGTTCTGGCCGACCTGCCTGACGACCGCAAGACCGTGCGGCCGTTGCGCCGCCGTCTCGAAGAGCGTATCGCCGGCTTCCAGAATGCACTTGCCGCCGTCAAGCGCGAGCACGAGTTTGCCTCGATCCGTGTCATCAACCTTGCGGTCCTGGCGCGCGACATCCAGAACCTTGCAGGCAACCTGCATCACGAGGTGAAGTCGAAGCAGACGGAAGAGGTCACGTTGTGGGCGGCCTCGCTGGTCAAGGTCTGCGAGGCACACATTTCCGATAGTACCTTCGACCTTTCCAATATCGATGCGCTGCGCCCCCGCCTGGCCGCGCTTCGCGACAAGGCCCGCGATCTGGCGTTTTCAATGGATTTCGCCTTCCTGTACCGCCCGGAGCGCCGCCTGCTGTCGATCGGCTACCGTGTGGAAAGCGGCGAGCTCGACGCGGCCTGCTACGATCTTCTGGCTTCAGAATGCCGGCTTACCTCGCTCTTCGGTATCGCCAAGGGCGACCTGCCGACCGAGCATTGGTACAAGCTTGGTCGCCAGGTCGTGCCGGTCGGCTCGCGCGGGGCACTGGTCTCCTGGTCCGGCTCGATGTTCGAATATCTGATGCCGCCGCTCGTCATGCAGGAGCGCGGCGGAGGCATTCTCAACCAGACCAATAATCTCGTCATCATCGAACAGATGAATCATGCCCGCAAGCTTGGTACGCCGTGGGGCATCTCGGAAGCGGCTTTCAATGCCCGCGACCATAACCTCAACTATCAGTACACGAATTTCGGTGTACCGACGCTCGGCCTTAAGCGCGGTCTCGGCCACAATGCCGTCATCGCGCCCTATGCCTCGCTGCTCGCCAGCCAGTATCGTCCGGAGGCTTCKCTTGAAAACCTCCAGAGGCTTCGCGAGCTCGGTACTCTCGGCAAGTTCGGCTTTCATGACGCCGTCGACTTCACGCCGACACGCGTACCTGACGGCAAGAAGTGTGCAGTGGTCTACAACTACTATGCCCACCACCATGGCATGTCGATTGCGGCTGTCGCCAACGTCGCCTTCGACGGCATGTTGCGCGAACTCTTCCACGCCGATCCGGTCATCGAAGCGGCCGAACTGCTGCTACAGGAAAAAGCGCCGCGCGACATCCCGGTGATGAGCGGCAAGGATGAATCCGATACGCCCGCCAGCATCCAGGACGAATTGATGCGGCCTGTCATCCGCAAGATCGCCGATCCTGCATCGCGCGACCGTGAGCTCGTTTTCCTGTCGAACGGCCACTATTCCCTGATGCTGACGGCGACGGGGGCGGGTTATGCCCGCTGGAACGGTCTTTCCGTTTCCCGCTGGAAGCCCGATCCTACCGAAGACCGCTGGGGCAATTTCATTTTCCTGCGCGATACGGTGACCCACGAGTGGTGGTCGGCAACCGCGGAACCGAAGAGCGTCGACGGCGAAAAGACCTGGGTGGAATTCGCTGACGAGAAGGCCGTCTTCAGCAAGGTACTCGGCGATCTCATGAGCGAGGTCGAATGCATCGTCGCCACCGAGCATGATGCCGAAGCCCGCCGCCTGACACTGTTCAATATGGGCGCGGAAGACCGTTTCATTGAAGTGACCTCCTACCTCGAGCCGGTCATAACATCCGACGATACGGACAATGCGCATCCGGCTTTCGCCCGCATGTTCGTCAGGACGGAGATCGACAAGCGTGGCGACGTCGTCCGCGCCGAGCGTAACAAGCGCGATCCGAACGAGGCGAACATGAACATCGCGCATTTGATCGTCGACAATGCCGGCGATACGCGCCACACGGAATTCGAAACCGAGCGGCGCAAGTTTCTCGGCCGTGGCCGCAGCCTTGCGAACGCCGCCGCCTTCGATCCAGGCATGACTCTTTCAGGCACCGACGGCTTTACGCTGGATCCCGTCCTGTCGCTTCGCCGCAGGGTGCGCGTGCCGGCCGGCAAGAGGGTCAGCGTGATCTTCTGGACGATCGCAGCACCTGATCGTGCCGAGGTGKACAAGGCCGTCGACCGTTATCGCCATCCGGACGCTTTCAGCCACGAACTCGTGCAGGCCTGGACGCGCACCCAGGTGCAGATGCGCCATGTCGGTGTCAGCTCACGACAGGCGGCCGCCTTCCAGCATCTCGGCCGCTACCTTGTCTATCCCGACATGCAGCTTCGTGGCGACGATGGTGTCGTCCGGACTGGCCTGCAGTCGCAGTCGGCGCTCTGGCCACTGGCGATTTCGGGCGATTTCCCGATCTTCACGCTGCGCATCGATGACGACATGGATCTCGGAATCGCCCGTGAAGCACTGCTGGCACAGGAATATCTGCGTTCACGCGGCGTGACTGCAGATCTCGTTATCATGAACGAACGGGCCTCTTCCTATGCACAGGATATGCAGCACGCGCTCGACGCCATGTGCGAGGGCGTGCGCCGCATGGGCCAGGCTGACGGGCTGCGCCAGCATATCTTCGCGGTCCGCAAGGACTTGATGGAAGACAGCACCTATCAGGCGCTGATCGCCGCTTCGCGCGTGACGCTGCATGCCAAGAATGGCAAGGTGATCGATCAGATCAATCGCGCCCTCATGCTGTCTACGCCCGTCAAGGAAGAACCGGAGGACGCCGACAGGGCCGAGCGCGCGATGACGCCAGTCAAGCGCTTACAGCCTCTGTCGGCGCCGGCTATCCAGACCGTTGCCATCGAGGAGGAAGGCGATCTCGACTTCTGGAATGGCATCGGTGGCTTTGCCCGCGACGGCCGCGAATATGTCGTGCGCCTGCCGGGCGGACACGCGACGCCGCAGCCATGGATCAATGTCATCTCGAACGACCGGTTCGGCTTCCATGTGTCGGCGGAAGGTGCCGGTTTCACCTGGAGCGTCAATTCGCGCGATTACCAGCTTACCCCCTGGTCGAACGATGCAGTCATCAACCGTTCCGGCGAAGCCCTCTATATAGCGGATCGCGAAAGCGGTGCGATCATGACGCCATTTGCAGCGCTTTCCCGCCGCAACGACATTCGTTTCGAAGCACGCCACGGTCTCGGCTACTCTACCTTCTCCAGCACGCAGGACGGGATCGTGCTGGAAGTGACGCAGACGGTGCATCGCGAGAAGCCGGTAAAGCTGCAGCGGCTGCGCCTGCGCAATGCCGGTTCGGCAAGCCGCAAGCTCCGGCTCTACGCCTATGTCGAATGGATCCTTGGGAATAATCCACAGAAGACCGCTTCCTTCATCCTGTCGAAACGTGACGAGGAGACAGGGGCGTTGTTTGCGACAAATCCCTACAGTATCGACTATTCGGGCCGAACTGCCTTCTTTGCCGCAAGCGAGCCGATTTCGAGCTTCTCGGCAAGCCGTCGCGAGTTCATCGGCAAAACCGGAACGATTGAGGCGCCTGTCGCAGTGACTGCAGCAGCTGCTCTTTCGGGCTCCGCGGACCTCGACGGCGATCCGGCAGCTATCCTTGCGATCGATATCGAGCTCGGTGCCGACKAAGAGCACGAGGTCACTTTCCTCTTGGGTGATGCGCCCACAGAAGAGGAGGCGCGCGCCCTGCTTGCCGATATTCGAAAAGGCTCGTTCGATGAGGCAGTACAGGCGAACCGGGGCTTCTGGCAGGAATTCATCGGCAAGCTGCAGATCTCGACGCCGGATCACGGCATGAACAATCTCGTCAACACCTGGCTGCCCTACCAGAGCCTCGGCTGCCGCATCATGGCCCGCACCGCCTTTTATCAGGCGAGCGGCGCCTTCGGCTTCCGGGATCAGTTGCAGGATACGCTCGCCTTCGTGCTGCAGCAGCCAGACATCGCGCGAGGCCAAATCATCAATGCCGCCTCGCGCCAGTTCCGGGAGGGCGACGTGCAGCACTGGTGGCTGCCGGGAACGGGCGCCGGCGTGCGCACCATGATTTCCGACGATGTCGTGTGGCTCGCCTATGCGATCGATCATTATTGCAACGTCAGCGGCGACAAGAGCGTGCTCGACGAGCAGCTGGCCTTCCTCGAAGGCCCGGCTCTTTTGGAAAGCCAGCATGATTCCTTCTATAAGCCCGAGATTTCCGAGGATACGGCGAGCGTCTACGAGCATGCCGCGCTGGCGCTCGATCTTGCCATTGGCCGCAAGGGAACGAACGGCCTGCCGCTCTTTCTCGGCGGTGACTGGAATGACGGGATGAATCGCGTCGGCATCGACGGCAAGGGCACGAGTGTCTGGCTCGGCTGGTTCCTTGCCGGCGCGCTGCGCTCCTTCATTCCTTATGCTGAGGAGCGGGGCGACAAGGACCGCGCCGAGCGCTGGAAGATGCATCTCGTCGAGCTCAAGAAAGCGCTTGGGAGCGCGGCCTGGGATGGTGGCTATTATCGCCGCGGCACATTCGACGACGGCACGCTGCTCGGCTCGAAGGAAAGTCTGGAATGCCAGATCGATTCGATCGCTCAGTCCTGGAGCGTCCTGTCAGGCGAAGGCGATCCAGAGCGAGTTACCAAGGCGATGGATGCGGCGCTCGATCAGTTGGTGGATGAAGACGCGCGGATCATCCGGCTCTTCACGCCGCCTTTCGAGAAGTCGCCCAGGGATCCCGGCTATATCAAGGCCTACCCGCCCGGCGTTCGCGAGAATGGCGGCCAATACACACATGCCTCGGCCTGGCTGGTCATGGCGCTGGCCGAATTGAAACGCGGTGATGATGCCCTGCGTTGCTTCCAGATCCTCAATCCGATCACCCATTCGCTGGACAAGGCGGCAGCCGAACGGTACCGCGTCGAGCCCTATGTCGTGGCGGCCGATGTCTACGGACACGAGCCCTATGTCGGGCGCGGCGGCTGGACCTGGTACACGGGCTCCGCCGGCTGGCTCTACCGCGCGGCGGTAGAAGGCATTCTCGGTATCCGGCTAAAGGGTGGAAAACTATACGTTCGCCCGTCGCTTCCTTCCAATTGGGACGGGTTTGCGGCAGAGATCGAACGCGGTGGACGCAAATACCGCATTTCGGTCTCAAAAGCGTCCAATGCTGACGGTTACACTCTGTCAATCGACGGCATCGAAGTCGCCAATCCCCACGAGGGATATCCGGTCGGATAACAGCAATCTCCAAGCTGACTTTCCGGCGATTCGCGCGGCCAAAGGGGGAACCCTTTTGGCCGGCGTAGCGTTTGCAAAACGGATAACAGGAGAGACACCATGGCAGGTATGCCGACCAAAGCCATTGGCGCCCAACGAAACTCCATATCAGTGGCGGCGTCCAAGCGTGACACGAGGCTTGATGTGATTCGTGGTCTTGCTCTCATCACGATCTTCATCAATCACGTTCCGGGGCAGATTTTCGAATATATTACGACGAAGAACTTCGGCTTTTCGGACGCCGCGGAAGCCTTCGTGCTGATCTCGGGCATTGCGGTCGGCCTTGCTTACGGCTCGCGCTTCAAGGCGGGCAAGCGGCTGGAGATGGCGATCAAGGCGGCAAAGCGTGCTTTCACGCTCTACCTCGCTCATATGATCACCACCTTCGTGACGCTGGCGCTCTTCATCTGCGGGGCCTGGCTGTTCCACCGGCCGGGGTTGTTGGTCGAGATCAACATTCTGGCGGTGCTTATGAATCTGAAGGAGGGCATTCCGGCGCTGCTCCTGCTCGGTCATCAGATCGGCTACAACAATATCCTGCCCATGTACGGCGCGCTCATGCTGATGGTGCCGTTGATCCTGCTTCTGAACGAGAGAAGCACGCTGCTGGCGCTTGCCGTCTCCGGTACGGTCTGGCTGCTTGCGGGCATCTACCAGATTGCGCCGCAGAACATGCTGTTCGAGGGAGACTGGTTCCTCAATCCCTTCTCCTGGCAGTTCCTGTTCACGATCGGCATCGTCTCGATGATGCATGTCAAGCGTGGCGGCACGCTTCCCCGGCATCCGCTGCTTTTCGCGCTGGCACTGGCCTATGTCGTGCTTTCGTTTGTCTGGGTTACGGCTCGCCTCTGGGATCTCGGAAATTATCTTGCAGCTCTCGGCCTGCCTGCGGTGCTGACCGGTTTCGACAAGACCTTCCTGTCGCTGCCACGCTTGTTGCATGTGCTGGCGCTCGCCTATCTGGTGATCAATATTCCTGTCGTATCGCAGGCTTTTCGCCGCCCGGCCGATCACCCATTGACGATCCTCGGCAGGCACTCGCTGAACATCTTCGTCGCCGGCACCATCCTTGCGATGGCCGGGCAGGTACTGCTCTACATCACCAATCGCGACCAGATCATCGGCCCGATCTTCGTACTTGTCGGCATCGCGGCACAGTTCGCCTATGCCTATTACCTGGAAGATAAACGTGAGCAGGAGAAGGCTCGGCCTCTCGCCGGCGGTGCCGTTCCGGTGCCGGTTCGCGTCAATCGCGCGATGGATAGCCAGGGCAAGCGTCAATAGGCAACGACATCTTTACGATATTGTTAAGCTGGCGGCCGAGGAGGCAGCCGGCTTTCCTTTTATGCGCGGGCCCGGCTTTTGATTGTACAAACTTTACAGCCAGCCTGATTTTCTGAATCGCCAGAAGAGGATGCTGCACAGGCCTAAAATGACGGTGATGACGACGTAATAGCCGTATTCCGTCTTCAGTTCGGGCATGTTGGCGAAGTTCATGCCGTAGATGCCTGCGATGGCGGTCGGCACTGCCGCAATGGCAGCCCAGGCTGCGAGCTGGCGAGTGATCACGCCTTGCCGCTGCTGTTCMAATAGATTGCTGGCTTCGAAGACTGAGGTGATGACGTCCTTCAGCCCGCCAGTCGTGGTTTCGACGCGCCTGATGTGATCGTTCACGTCTCGGAAATATTTTCGCGTCTCGCTATCGATGCAGGGCAGATCGAGATGGACCAGCTTCCCGCACACTTCCGACATGGGTCMGAGTACGCGTTGGAAGCGGATAATCYGGCGCCTCAACTGGAAGAGCCTCTTGATTTGCTCGCGGCTGAGGAAGGCATCCAGCATTCGCCGTTCCATCTCCAGCACCCGATCCTCGATCGCCTGGACGATAGGAAGATAGCCGTCGACGATGAAATCCAGCACGCCGTGAAGCACATAGTCGGGACCGTTCTTGAGCGTCTCGGGTGCGGCTTCGAGCTGTTTGCGAAGGGCGCCATGACCGCGATCGGAACCGTGCCTGACGGTGATGACATGATTGTCACCGACGAAGATCGCTGTCTCGCCATATTCGATAGCGTCGTCCTCCAGATGGGCGGTTTTGGTGATGAGGAAGAGCTGCTTGTCGTAGATATCGAGCTTCGGAACCTGGCTGGGGTTCAGGGCATCCTCTACCGCCAGATGATGGAGACTGAAGGTTTTCTGCAGAGCAAAAAGTTCTCGCTCCTCCGGATCGTGGAGGCCGACCCAGACAAACTCGTTTTTTCCCGCTGGTACGGTGCCGGTTTCGATGTCGAAGGATCCTGCCCGCTGACCATCGCGGTACAAGTACGAGGCAACAATGCTCATTTACACTCCGCTCGATCATGCGTCTGCGATCCCGGTCATCTCGCGGCGCTCCAGGAGGAATGTGCAGCCCCAGGCCGGAACGACAAGACCTCGCGCATCACTATGAGATTTTGATTTTTTAGCCGCCCATCACGAATGGAATGGCTACGTGTGTCGATCCATTTTTGCTCCCAAAGGCAACGCCAATGATAGGGAGCACGAGGATGTACTTCGAACTCAAGGATGCCACAGCAGATATCCTTGCCAAAAGCCGTCGGCACAACGAACTCTGCGATCTGCCGCTCGACCTGATTTCCTCCGATCGCGAGGCCTATGACATACAGGCGACTGCGCAGGACGCGCTGGGTTTCGAACGCAAGGGTTATGCGCTTGTCGGAACGAGCGAGGAATCGCGCCGCACTCTCGGTCTTGCAAGACCGATTTATTCCGACATTCCCGCCTCCGCGCTGTTTGCAGGCACGAAGGAATTCCGGCTGCCGCAGGGCACGATTGGTGTCCAGTGCGAACTGGTCTTCACGATGCTGCGGTCCTATCCGGACGCTGGCGAGCCGATCAACCTCACCACTGCCGCCGACGCGGTGCTCAATTGCCGCCCTGCTATCGGCATCCTCGGACGGCGCACGCGGCGGGTCTTCACGGGAGACAGAGCAGCGATTGCCGATTTCGGTCTGCATGTCGCAACCATCTGCGGTGATCATGCCGGTGCGATGACATCAGCTGATCTCGCCGGCATCGACATCACTACCTTCCTGTTCAAGCAGACGGTCTTTGCCGGGAGATCGGCCTCGGTCATGGGCAATCCGCTCAATGCCGTCGTGTGGCTGGCGGACCAGCTTTCGGCGAACGGCAGCCAGCTTCAAGTCAACGATATCGTCGCGACGGGATCGTGCACGACCATCCTTCAGGTCTGGCCCGGCCAACATCTGGCGGCCGATTTCGGACCACTTGGACAGGTCGAATGCATCTTTAAGTGACATGCATTTCAAACGGAAGGACAGATTATGAGGCCGCAGCGAAAGCCATTCATTGTCGAGATCAAGAGGACGAAACCGTTTTGCCGCAAACTKGCTCCGGTTGAAGCCAATCCTCGGGATGCCGCGATGCAGGGAGGGACGAAGACGACTGTCGGCTTGGCCATCCGGCGCGAGGGGCGTGGCTGATGGTCAGCAGGAACGTCCCTCACGAATATTTCCTGCTCGCCATCGCAAAGGCAGAAGGCCCTGTCGTCGGTCATTTTCGCGGCAAACCGATTTCTGCCGTGGTCATCGACCGGAACGGTGGCCGCTATCGCTTTGTCGGCGTTGCCGCCAGAGACGGCCGCGGCAGGCTGGATGTCATGTCGCTCAAACAGGGCGAATGGATCCTTGCGCCTGATCTGGTCTATACGGAAGCGGCTTAGAGGATCGCTTCTTGCCGAGAATGACAAGCGGGCCTGCCCACGGCGATCCACAGGCAAACCCACGCAACAAAAAAGCCGGAAGAGCGGTGCCCTTCCGGCTTTTCATCGTGTTCTTGCGACGCCGATCAGGCGGCTTCGGTCGTATGGGCCTTGCGGACTTCGTCGTCCGTCAGGATGCCGCTGGCGCGCAGCAGGGCGGCGAAGCGACCATTGGAGTGGCTCAGTTCATCGAAGCTGCCATGCTCGACGATGCGGCCATTGTCGAGGAACAGCACCATATCCGCCTCGCGGACCGTCGAGAGACGGTGAGCGATGATGAAGGTCGTGCGGTTCTGGCGCAGGTTGTCGATCGCGGCCTTGACGCGGGCTTCGGTCTCGACGTCGAGCGCGGAGGTCGCTTCGTCCAGCACCAGGATCGGCGCATCCTTGAGAATGGCGCGGGCGATCGCGATACGCTGGCGTTCACCGCCGGAGAGCTTGTTGCCGCGTTCGCCGACATGCGTGTCGTACTGCTCGTCGCGGTTTTCGATGAAGTCGGACGCGGCGGCGGCTTCGGCGGCGCGGCGCATATCCTCTTCCGAGGCATTCTCGCGGCCGAGGCGGATGTTGTCGCTGATCGAGCGGTTCAGAAGGCCGGCATCCTGGAAGACGGTGGCGATATAGCGGCGCAGCGACTTGCGCGTGACCTTGCTGATATCCGTACCGTCGACGAGGATCTTGCCACCCTGCGGATCATAGACGCGCTGGAGCAGGTTGACGAGCGTCGTCTTGCCGGCACCGGTCGGGCCGACGATGGCAACCGTCTGGCCAGCCTTCACCTTGAAGGAGACGTTGTGCAGCCCCTGCGAGCTATTGGCGAAGCCGAAGGAAACGTCACTGAACTCGACGTCGCCCTTGACGTCCTTGATCTCGCCGTTGCCGGCCGGCTCTTCGCGCTCCCGAACGGAATCCTCCAGGGCGTAGAAGTCTACGAGCTTGGAACGGGCCTCGAAGATCTGCGTGGCGAACTGGCGCATCAGGTCCAGGCGGGCGATCAGCAGATTGGCGAAGCCGATGAAGGCGATGACGTCGCCGACGCGCAGTTCGCCATTCTGGACAAGCAAGGTGCCGATGACGAGCACGATCATCATGGCGATCGTCGAAGCCATGCGGTTCAGCGCACTGGCAATTGCCCACCAGTCGAGCACCGGATACTGCGCCTGCAGCAGACGGTCGGCGAAGGACTTCAGCGCACGTGTCTCGGCATCGATGCGGTTATAGCTATGCAGCACCGAGACGTTGCTGATGGAATCGCTGACGTGGCCGAAGACGGTATGATAGTGGTTTTCGACCGAAGCCTGGCCGTCCTTGGTTCGGCTCATGACCACACGGCCGATGAGCCAGTAGGCAATACCGAGCACGATCAGGACCGCGGAGAGACGCAGATCCATGGACATGGCGGTCGGGATGAGCAGGCCAAGCGCAATAACCGTCGAAAGATGGTTGCGCATGAACTCCAGCCACAGGCCGAACAGGGTTTCGCAGGCGCGCAGCAGCGTGTGCAGCGCATTGGACGTACCCCGCTGCTGGTGCCAGGCGAGCGGCATGGAGATGATACGGCCGAACGCCTCCGTCAGAAGCGTCGCGCGACGGCCATGGGCCAGCCTGTCGGCTTCGCGTGCCACGAGGACGAAGGCAATGGTGTTGAAGACCGCAAAGGCGGCCCACATCATGAGGATTGGCTTGACCTCGCCCTTGCCGGAAATCGCATCGATGATACGGCCGAACAGGATCGGCTCGGCGATGGTAATGGCCGCCAATACGATGTTCGCGATAACGACGAGGGATACGCGGAGCTTGTAGGCGCCGAGATAGCGCAGAGCCCTTGCATAGACCTTGAATAATGACACGTCGGAACCTCTTTTTGCATCTGCGAAAAACGGGATGGTGCGATGCTACGAAAATCTACCTGAACCGACGATTAACAGGATATTCAGTTTTGGAATCCGGCTTCGAAATTCGCGTGTCTGGCGCGATCGTAAAGTGCGATAAATGACCATGGTTTTGAAATTGTTGCTTAGGCATACATCGCGACAATTTGCGCTTGCATTCGCTGGAGGGTCTAGCGCACCATCCAATTTGCGGACTGCAATTTTTAGGAAAGACCGTTCAACGGCGGGTTAACGGACCTGCTCCGGCGGTCTCGTTGGTCCGGGCAAGGGGCATTTTTGTGCAAATTCATTCTTTAATTCAATTGCTTATTATTCTTGAGGAAACTTCCGACAGCCAACACGTGGTCGACGAACTTGAGCAGGTGATCCGCTCGAGCGGATTCGATTTCTACGGCCTGCTTCGCCACCCCAAACAGGGAGACAACCCGTGGGGTGTGACTATGGCCAGCCGGTGGCCGGACAGCTGGCCACACGTTTACGCGGTAAAAAAATACGTGCTCGTCGATCCGACCGTGCGGTATCTTGCCCATGCGCAGCGGCCTTTCCGCTGGCGCGACGGCATGGCGGCTTTCCGGGATGATCCGCATCAGCGCCGCATGGAGCAGATGATGGTCGATGCCTATGGCCATGGACTGGAGGACGGCTATATCTTCCCGATCTATGGGCGAAACGGTATCCTCGGCAGCCTCAGCATCGGCGGCAAGCCAATTGAGCTTTTGCCGGCAGAGATCGCGCTTTTCGAGGCGATCGCCCGCAAGGCTTTCTGGCGGCTGCTTGATATGCAGGGCGAGGCTGCGGCGCTGGAAACGGTGCCGTTCAGCGACACGCAGCTGACCCGGCGCGAAATGGAAATTCTCCACTATCTCGCCGAAGGCATGACCTCGATGGAGATCAGCAAGCATCTGAAGATCTCCAACCATACGGTCGACTGGTATATGAACGGCCTGCAGGACAAGMTGAAGGCTAAGAACCGGCAGCAGGCGGTGGCTCTGGCCTTCCGATATGGGTTGATCACCTGAGATCCAGAGAAATTCTATTTCGTCACGGCAAGGGAAATTGAACTTTCTGTAACAGCGCGTTAAGAATTCTTTTCGCGGGTGCAGCATGGCCCGTTTCCGTGCTTTGAGGAGAGTACATTGCCCATATCGAAGATCCTTGTCGCCAACCGTTCCGAAATCGCCATCCGCGTATTCCGCGCGGCTAACGAGCTCGGGATAAAAACGGTCGCGATATGGGCTGAAGAAGACAAGCTGGCGCTACATCGCTTCAAGGCCGACGAGAGCTATCAAGTCGGCCGCGGTCCGCATCTCGCCCGCGACCTTGGGCCGATCGAAAGCTATCTTTCGATCGACGAGGTGATCCGTGTCGCCAAGCTTTCAGGCGCCGATGCGATCCATCCGGGATACGGCCTGCTTTCGGAGAGCCCGGAATTCGTCGATGCCTGCGATGCTGCAGGCATCACCTTCATCGGCCCGAGGGCCGATACGATGCGTCAGCTCGGCAACAAGGTGGCGGCGCGCAACCTTGCCATTTCCGTCGGCGTTCCAGTCGTTCCGGCCACGGAGCCACTGCCCGACGACATCAAAGAAGTCGCGAAGATGGCCGCTGCGATCGGCTATCCCGTGATGCTGAAAGCCTCCTGGGGCGGCGGCGGACGTGGCATGCGTGCCATCCGCGCCGAAGCCGATCTCGCCCGCGAGGTGACTGAGGCCAAGCGCGAGGCAATGGCCGCCTTCGGCAAGGACGAGGTCTATCTCGAAAAGCTTGTGGAACGCGCCCGCCACGTCGAAAGCCAGATCCTTGGCGATACGCACGGCAATGTCGTGCATCTCTTCGAGCGCGACTGCTCCATCCAGCGCCGTAACCAGAAGGTCGTCGAGCGTGCTCCGGCTCCTTATCTGTCCGAAGCGCAGCGGCAGGAGCTCGCTGCCTATTCGCTGAAGATCGCCGAGGCGACGAACTACGTCGGGGCCGGCACCGTCGAATACCTGATGGATGCCGACACCGGCAAATTCTACTTCATCGAAGTCAACCCGCGCATCCAGGTCGAGCACACGGTCACTGAAGTCGTGACCGGCATCGATATCGTCAAGGCGCAGATCCATATCCTCGATGGCTTTGCCATCGGCACCGAGGAATCCGGTGTGCCGAAGCAGGCCGACATCCGCCTCAATGGCCATGCGCTGCAGTGCCGTATCACGACGGAAGATCCCGAGCACAATTTCATTCCGRATTACGGCCGCATCACCGCCTATCGTTCGGCATCGGGCTTCGGCATCCGCCTCGACGGCGGCACATCCTATACCGGCGCAATCATCACCCGCTACTACGACCCGTTGCTGGTGAAGGTGACGGCCTGGGCGCCGAACCCGCTGGAGGCGATTTCGCGAATGGACCGCGCACTGCGCGAATTCCGTATTCGCGGTGTTGCCACCAACCTGACCTTCCTCGAAGCGATCATCACGCATCCGAAGTTCAGGGACAACACCTATACGACGCGCTTCATCGACACGACCCCGGAACTCTTCCAGCAGGTCAAGCGCCAGGACCGCGCCACCAAGCTTTTAACCTATCTCGCCGATGTCACCGTCAACGGCCATCCCGAGGCGAAGGATCGCCCGCGGCCATCGGAGGATTCCGCCAAGCCGGTCGTGCCCTATATCGATGGCGGCAAGATCCCCGATGGTACGAAGCAACTCCTCGACCAGCTCGGTCCGAAGAAATTCGGCGAGTGGATGCGCGAGCAGAAGCAGGTGCTGCTGACCGATACGACGATGCGCGACGGTCACCAGTCGCTGCTCGCCACCCGCATGCGCACCTATGACATTGCTAGGATCKCCGGCACCTATGCTCATGCGCTGCCGAATCTCCTGTCGCTGGAATGTTGGGGTGGCGCGACTTTCGACGTCTCCATGCGCTTCCTGACGGAGGATCCGTGGGAGCGTCTGGGGCTGATCCGCKAGGCGGCTCCCAACCTTCTGCTGCAGATGCTGCTGCGTGGCGCAAACGGTGTCGGCTACAAGAACTACCCTGACAATGTCGTCAAATATTTCGTCCGCCAGGCGGCCAAGGGCGGTATCGATCTCTTCCGCGTCTTCGACTGCCTGAACTGGGTGGAGAACATGCGCGTGTCGATGGATGCCGTTGCCGAGGAGAACAAGCTCTGCGAGGCGGCGATCTGCTACACGGGCGATATCCTCAATTCCGCCCGGCCGAAGTATGACCTGAAATATTATACGGACCTCGCCGTCGAGCTCGAAAGGGCCGGTGCGCATATCATCGCGCTCAAGGACATGGCGGGCCTGCTGAAGCCGGCTGCCGCAAAGGTGCTGTTCAAGGCGTTGCGCGAAGCGACCAGCCTGCCGATCCATTTCCACACGCACGATACGTCGGGCATTGCCGCCGCTACGGTTCTTGCTGCCGTGGATGCCGGCGTCGATGCCGTCGATGCGGCGATGGATGCGCTGTCAGGCAATACGTCGCAGCCCTGCCTCGGCTCCATCGTCGAGGCGCTGCGCGGCTCCGAGCGCGATCCGGGCCTCGATCCCGAATGGATCCGCCGCATCTCCTTCTATTGGGAAGCGGTTCGCAATCAGTACGCGGCCTTCGAGAGCGATCTGAAGGGGCCGGCTTCGGAGGTCTACCTGCACGAAATGCCGGGCGGCCAGTTCACCAACCTCAAGGAACAGGCCCGTTCGCTCGGTCTCGAAACCCGCTGGCACCAGGTCGCTCAGGCCTATGCGGACGCCAACCAGATGTTCGGCGATATCGTCAAGGTGACGCCGTCGTCCAAGGTCGTTGGCGATATGGCATTGATGATGGTCTCCCAGGATCTGACGGTGGCCGACGTCGTCAGCCCGGACAGAGAGGTCTCCTTCCCTGAATCGGTGGTCTCGATGCTGAAGGGCGATCTCGGCCAGCCGCCGTCAGGATGGCCGGAAGCGCTGCAGAAGAAGGCGCTGAAGGGGGATCAGCCCTATACGGTGCGCCCAGGCTCGCTGCTTGACGACGCCGATCTCGACGCGGAGCGCAAGACGATCGAGACCAAGTTGGAGCGTGAGGTGAGCGACTTCGAATTCGCCTCTTACCTCATGTATCCGAAGGTCTTCACTGATTTCGCATTGGCTTCGGATACCTACGGCCCGGTCTCGGTGTTGCCGACGCCCTCCTATTTCTACGGCCTCCGGGATGGCGACGAACTCTTTGCCGATATCGAAAAAGGCAAGACGCTCGTCATCGTCAATCAGGCGATGAGCCAGACAGACAGCCAGGGCATGGTCACCGTCTTCTTCGAGCTCAACGGCCAACCGCGCCGCATCAAGGTGCCGGACCGGGCGCATGGTGCGTCGGGCGCCGCTATCAGGCGCAAGGCGGAAGCCGGCAGTGCGGTTCATGTCGGTGCGCCGATGCCAGGCGTCATCTCGCGCGTCTTCGTCGCAGCTGGACAGACGGTCAACGCCGGCGACGTGCTTGTTTCCATTGAGGCGATGAAGATGGAAACGGCGCTGCATGCGGAAAAGGACGGCACGATCTCGGAAGTCTTGGTCAAGGCCGGCGACCAGATCGACGCCAAGGATCTGCTTGTCGTCTATGCCGGATAAGAAATGGACGGACGATCGTTTCCGACATCACCCGATTGTGTGCGATCGTGTCGTTAAAGAGCTGATTTTTCTATGAGTTAGCAGCCTTCTCACCTTGCCGGGTGAGGAGGCTTTCTCATAGACTCAGCTCCCATCATCGCCCCCAAGACCAATCAGGGATCATCTCATGAGCAAATTGAAGATTGCCGTCGTCGTCGGCAGCACGCGTATTGGCCGTTTCGCCGAACATCCGGCCAAGTGGATCGCCGAGCTCGTCGGCCAGCGTTCCGATCTCGAGGTCGAAGTTCTCGATCTTCTCGACTACCCGATGCATTTCTTCGGCGAAGCGCGCGCCACCACGGCGGAAAGCGAAACCGCCGAGCGCTGGAAGAAGAAGCTGCGCGAATTCGACGGCTTCATATTCACGGTCGCCGAATATAACCATGCTCCGACGGCTGTTCTGAAGAACGCGATCGATCTCGGCGATTTCATCCAGAAGCCGGTCGGCTTCGTCGGTTACGGTGGCGTCGGCGGCGCACGCGCCGTCGAGCAACTTCGTCTGGTCTTCGTCGAAATGAGTGCAGCTTCTGTCAGGACGGGGGTTCACATCGCGTTCAGCGAATATCTTGCCGTCCTGAAGGAAGGCAAAAGCCTCGGCGATTATGCCCATCTGAATGAAGCCGCCAAGAACCTGCTCGATCAGCTGACCTGGTGGGGCAATGCGCTGAAGGCAGCACGTGCCGTCGTCACAGCCGCCTGATCGCAGTTTCAGCAATGCCGGGATCTCGCATCCCGGCATTGCCTCAGATATCGTAGGTGTGGGCGGCGTTGATGGTGGAGATGAAGCGCTTGGTGCGTTCCTTCTCCGGCGTATTGAAGATCGCCCTGGCACTGCCCGTTTCCACCACGCTGCCGGCCTCCAGAAAGACCACGTCATTGGCGATCTTCGAGGCGAGGCGGAGATCATGGGTCGCCATGACCATGGTCGTGCCTTCGCGGGCAAGCTGGCCCAGCACGTCGACCACTTCCGCTGAAAGTTCGGGATCGAGCGCCGAGGTCGGTTCGTCGCAGAGCAGGACGCGCGGCGAAGGCGCCAGGGCGCGGGCGATCGCCACACGCTGCTGCTGACCGCCCGAAAGAGTCGAGGGCCAGGCATCGGTCTTGTGCGCCATGCCGACCTTCGTCAGCAGCTCCATGGCGTGTTCGCGGGCCTTCGCCTTCGGCCATTTCAGGACCGTGACCAGACCTTCCATGACATTTTCGATCGCCGTCTGATGCGGGAAAAGCTGAAAGTTCTGGAAGACCATGCCGGTCTGCCGGCGGATCTTCTGGATTGCCTGCCAGCCRACACGCTTGCCGGGGGAGAAAGAGAGCGTTTCCTCGCCGAGGCGGATGGTGCCCGCGCTCGGGATTTCCAGGAGGTTGATGCAGCGAAGCAGCGTGCTCTTGCCGCCGCCGGACGGGCCGACGAGAGCCGTGACGCTGCCTTCTGGAATGCGGATGCTGATGTCCTTCAGGATGATTGCGTCGCCGAAGCGCTTTTCGATCTTGGAAAGCTCGATCATGCATTTGCCTCCAGCATGCCGCCGTAGCGCGCGAAACGGCGTTCCAACCTCTGCTGCAGCGTCGAAAGCACGGAACTCAAGGCGAGATAGATCAGCGCCGCTTCGATATAGAGGATCAGCGGCTCGTAGGTGGTCGCGACGATGCGCTGGGCGGCCTGAAAAAGCTCAGGCACTGTGATGGCAGCTGCAAGCGAGGTATCCTTGACCAGCGAAATGAAAGTGTTCGACAGCGGCGGCACTGCAACGCGGGCGGCCTGCGGCAGGATGGTGCGGCTCATGGCCTGGCGCCAGTTCATGCCGATCGAATAGGCCGCTTCCCACTGGCCCTTGGGCACGGAGGAGATGACGGCGCGGATGATCTCGGAGCTGTAGGCGCCGATATTCAGCGTGAAGCCGATCAGGGCCGCCGGAAAGGCATCGAGCAGGATGCCGATGCTCGGCAGGCCATAGAAGATCACGAAAAGCTGGACGAGCAGCGGCGTGCCGCGGATGACCCAGACATAGAAGCGGGCGATGGCCGCAACAGGTCCCGGCCCGAACAGACGCCCAATCGCCGTGATCAGCCCCAGAATCAGGCCGAAGGCGAAGGAAAGCAGCGTGAGGGGGATGGTGAAGATCAGCCCCGCCCAGAGGAGCGAGGGGAGCGATTCCGCCATCAGTTGGAGCCAGTGCGGCAAGGGCGTCTCCTCAAGAAAAGACGCGTCCGGCGAGGGTCCGCCGAACGCTTTTTCATGCAGCTATAAAGGATATGGCGGCGGCGCGAAACCGCCGGTATCGGGACTTACTTCGAAACGTCCTGGCCGAAGTATTTGTCGGCGATCTTCTTGTAGGTGCCGTCAGCCTTGATGTCGGCGAGCGCCTTGTTGATCCCTTCGAGCAGTTCCGGCTCGCCCTTGCGGATGATGATGCCGGAGTAATCGGCATTTTCCTGCTGGGCGACGATCTTTACCGGAGCGTCCGGCTTGTGCTTCTTGAAGTCGAGGAAGGACAGGCTGTCGTTGATCGTGGCATCGGCACGCTTGGTCAGGACGAGCTGGATCGACTGGTCGAAGCCGTCGGTCCCAACCAGTTCGGCGCCCGCTTCCGTGGCGATCTTGCCGAAGTTGCTGGTCAGCGACTGAGCGGACTTCTTGCCCTTGAGATCGGCGAAGGACTTGATGCTGTCGTCGCCGTCACGAACGATCAGAACTGCCTTCGAAGCGATATAGGGCTCGGAGAAGTCGTACTTCTGCTTGCGGGCGTCGGTGATGCCGACCTGGTTGATGACGGTGTCGTAGCGTTTGGCGTCGAGGCCGGCGATAAGGCCGTCCCACTTGCCTTCGACGAACTCGGCCTTCACGCCGAGCTTGGCTGCGACTGCTTCGCCGATCTCGACGTCGAAGCCGACGAGCTTGCCGCTTTCGTCATGATAGGTGAACGGGGCGTAGGTGCCTTCCGTGCCGATCTTGAAGACGCCGGCAGACTTGATGGCGCTGAGGTTTTCGCCGGCATGAGCAGGCAGCAGGGCTGCGGCCTGAATGAGCGCGGCGGCGGCGACGGTTTTCAACCAGTTCATTGTTTTATCCATCCTTGGGAAGATCGTGTTCGGATGGCCGATACATCGCAGAAAATTACCGTTACGGAAGCGTAGAAAACTGYAAATAAAAGCGGCAACTGCGAATATTTTTCTCAAGCCGCCCTTCTAGTCCATAAATCGGCAGAAACCGGTATCAGGCCGTGGCGCGGTGGCGCAATTTTTCGCTGACGATGATGATGAAGCCGGCGCCGAGGATCATGACCGCGCCGACCACGACATTGTGCGTGGGTATATCGGCCCAGATCACGTAGCCGAGGATGAAGGCCCATACCAGCGACGTATATTCGAACGGTGCGAGCACCGAGACGGGGGCCTGGCGCATACCTTCGAAGAGGGCGAATTGCGCGCAGCCGGCGACGACGCCGGTACCGATAAGCAGGCCAAGTTGCGTGAGGGTCGGGGTCTGCCAGGTATAGATGACGGCGATACCGGTCATGATGAGGAAGAAGACGTTCGAAACGGCAAGCTGAATGATGGTCTTCTCATGCAGCGAGGTTTTGCGCAGCAGAACCATGGCCGAAGCCCAGAGCACGGCTGCCTGCAGCGCCAGATAGACCGGCCAGGAGATCGCGAGCCCGACCGGATTGCAGGCGATGAGCACGCCAACGAAGCCGACGCCGACGGCAAGCCAGCGGGCGGGCGTGACCTCTTCCTTGAGAATGAACCAGGCCAACACGGTGCCGACGACGGGGGCTGCGTAATAGAGTGTTGTAACCTCGGCGAGTGGCAGGCGGCTTGCGGCGGTATAGTAGGAGAGCCAGGCGCAGAGCAGAAGGATGCTTCGGGCGATCATCGGCTTGATGATCGGCGAGGTGACAGCCTGATGGACGAGATTGCCGCGGCCATAGGCGAGGCAGCCGACGAGGATAGTGAAACTGCGGAAAAACAGGATCTGCCAAACGGGGATCGTTGATGTCAAAACCTTGACGATCGCGTCATGGAAGGTGAACGCCATATAGGCTGATGTCGTGAGCACGATGCCCAAGCTGACGGAGTTTTTCACGGGAGTRCACCAGAGGCGGGAGATGCTGGCAGGAATCAGGAATGTCTGATCGATATTCGCGCCCTCCGAACCGGTCAATAGGCCAGATTTCGCCTTGCTGCTGGAGCTTTGTTTCATGACGTCAGAAAACGTGTGACCGTGCATATTGCCTGCACGATTATCAGCGTTTATGCATGATTGCAGATTTTGATAGATTAATCCGGTAGGAACATGCAGGATTTCCTGTTGCGAGAACGTCAGAGTGTGATTTCCGAGCGGCTCAAGACGCATGGTCGTGTGTTGGCAACGGAACTCGCACTCGAATTTGGAGTGTCTGAAGATACGGTGCGGCGTGACCTGCGCGAGATGGCTGCAGCAGGGCTCTGCGAGCGGGTCTATGGCGGGGCATTGCCGGTTTCGCCGGCACGCGGAAGCCTGACCCAGCGCATGAGCTTTGCTGCCGACCGGAAGCAGGCGCTGGCGCGCGCCGCTGCAGGCGAAATTGCCCCGGGCACGATGGTTTTCTTCGATGCCGGCAGTACCAATCTGGCAATTGCCAAGGCATTGCCGGCTGACTTTCCACTGACGGCAGCAACGAATGCGCCGGCGATCGCTGCGGCGCTGATCGAAAAACCTGAAGTCAACCTCATCCTGATCGGCGGTTTGGTCGACCGCCAGACCGGCGGCTCGCTCGGTGCCAAGGCCCTGCGCGACATGGAGCAGCTTTCGCCCGACCTCTGCATTCTGGGTGCCTGCGGCGTCGATCTCGAGGCGGGGCTGACAACGTTCGGCTTTGAGGACGCGGAGTTCAAGCGGTTCGCCACGTCAAGAAGCAAGCGGGTGATGGTGGCAGCGACATCGGAAAAATTCGGTACAGCAGCGCCGCACAGCGTTTTGCCCATCGCCCATTGCGAATGCCTTGTCGCGGAGCACGACGCGGATGCTGTCATGCTTGGGGAATACCGAGCACGCGGATGCCGAACGATTATTGCGGACAAGACGGCCTGAGGCTGTCGGCGCCAGGAATGGGGCCAGTAACGGGAATTGGGCGGCAAGCCCGATGAGAGGAAAGACAGGGAAATGGACAATAATGTGAGCGCAGCACCGGGGGTACGGAGCGGCTTCATCACCAGGAGCAGGGCGGCGGTTTCGCTGCTCTTTCTCATGAATGGTTTCGTCGTCGGCTGCTGGGCGCCGAAGATTCCCGATTTTGCCGAACGGCTTGGGCTTACCAAGTTCGAACTCGGACTGATGATCCTCGTCTTCGGTTTCGGCTCACTGGTCATGATGCCAATCGCCGGCGCGCAGATCGCCAAGCATGGTTCACGTGTTGTCGTGCGGGTGCTCGCCGTCTGTTTGCTGCCAATGCTTCTGGCGCTGACGCTGGCTCCCAACGTCATCACAGGGGCGATCTCGCTCTTTCTGTTCGGCGGTTTCATGGGCGCGATGGACGTGGCAATGAACGCTAATGCCGTGGCGGTGGAAAAATCCATGCGCCGCGCGATCATGTCGTCCTGCCACGCTTTCTGGAGCCTTGGCGGGTTGCTTGGCTCTGGCCTCGGCGGCCTGGTGATCTCCAAGCTCGGCATTCTCGGCCACGCGGAACTGGCAACCGTGCTTGCCGCTATTCTCCTTGCCGCCGCTTGGCCGATGGTGCTTGCCGATCCGCCGCATCCCGATGCCAAGAAGGAGAAGACGAAGTTGCCGATGGTGCCGCTGCCGTGGCTGCTCGGTCTTATGGCGCTGTTCTGCATGGTGCCGGAGGGAGCGATCCTCGACTGGGGTGCGCTTTATCTCAGGCAGGAAATGGGTGCGTCGGTCGCCCTCTCCGGTCTCGGCTTTGCGGCCTTCTCGGCGGCCATGGCGACCATGCGCTTTGCCGGCGATCTGGTCCGCGATCGTCTCGGCGGGGTCAAGACGCTGCGCATCTGCACGCTGTTTGCCATCGTCGGCATGCTGCTTACGAGCCTTGCGCCGGATGCCGAAATCGCCATCCTCGGCTTCGCGCTTTGCGGTATCGGTATTTCCAATATGGTGCCGATCGCTTTTTCGGCGGCGGGCAACATCCCCGGCTTGAAGCCCGGCATCGGCATCTCAGTCGTCACGACCATGGGCTATTCCGGCATGCTGGTGGCGCCTTCGGTGATCGGCTTCGTGGCCGAGCATGTGGGCTTTGCGGCTGTCTTCATGGCGCTGCCGGTGCTGCTGCTCGTGGTTCTCGCATTCTCTAGGCTCGCGCATTATGCCGATGGAGTCTCCGGCGGCGGCCACTGAKCCGCCTCCAATCAAAAGTGATATACGGGGCGGTTGACAAGCTCGCGGGCTTGATCCACCTGAAAGGCTCTGTTTTCCGGGTGTAAGAGCTCTTCATGTCTGCTTTCGATTTCGATCCGAAACCACGCCGCGCCTMTGTTGCCGTCGATGTCGGCGGTGTCATCGTCGRCGGAGGTGCGCCTGTCGTCGTGCAATCCATGACGAATACCGACACGGCGGATGTGGATTCCACGGTGGCCCAGGTCGCCGCACTCCATCGCGCCGGTTCCGAGCTTGTCCGCATCACTGTCGACCGCGACGAGAGTGCGGCCGCCGTGCCGAAGGTCCGCGAGCGCCTGCTGCGCCTCGGTTTGGATGTGCCGCTGATCGGCGACTTCCACTATATCGGCCACAAGCTGCTTGCGGATCATCCGGCCTGCGCCGAAGCGCTGGCGAAGTACCGCATCAATCCCGGCAATGTCGGCTTCAAGGACAAGAAGGACAAGCAGTTCGCCGAAATCATCGAGATGGCGATCCGCTACGACAAGCCGGTGCGCATCGGCGTCAACTGGGGTTCGCTGGACCAGGAACTGCTGACGCAGCTCATGGACAAGAACCAGGCCGAGGGCTCGCCGCTTTCGGCCCGGCAGGTGACGCACGAGGCGATCGTGCAGTCGGCGCTGCTGTCTGCGCAGCTTGCCGAAGAGATCGGCCTGCCGCGCAACCGCATCATCCTGTCSGCCAAGGTCAGCCAGGTYCAGGATCTGATCGCSGTCWATTCCATGCTYKCCGAACGTTCCRACCAYGCCCTGCATCTCGGCCTCACCGAAGCCGGTATGGGCACCAAGGGCATCGTCGCCTCTTCGGCTGCGATGGGCTATGTGCTGCAGAACGGCATCGGCGATACGATCCGCATTTCGCTGAGGCCGGAGCCGAATGGTGACCGCACCCGCGAAGTGCAGGTGGCGCAAGAACTGCTGCAGGTCATGGGTTTCCGCCAGTTCGTGCCTGTTGTTGCGGCCTGTCCGGGCTGCGGACGTACGACGTCGACGGTGTTCCAGGAGCTCGCGCAGAACATCCAGAACGACCTCCGCAAGAACATGCCGGTCTGGCGTGAGAAATATCCGGGTGTGGAAGCGCTCAACGTCGCCGTCATGGGCTGCATCGTCAACGGACCTGGTGAGAGCAAGCATGCCGATATCGGCATTTCGCTGCCCGGTACCGGTGAGACGCCGGCGGCTCCTGTCTTTATCGACGGCAAGAAGGCGCTGACACTGCGCGGCCCGAATATCGCCTCGGATTTCGAGGCGCTCGTCATCGACTATATCGAAAAGCGTTTCGGTCAGAAGACGGCAGCGGAGTAATCACTCCGCTTTTCGACGACCTCCGGTGGCAGGCTGATAGCGCTGCCTTTTCTCTGTCTCAGTTCTGACGTTCGGCTACGAAATGGGCAGTGGCGATCAGCACTGCGGCGCGTTCGCCATATGGGGCGAGCAGGGTTTCCGCGTCTTCGACGTGCTGGCGCAGTTGCGTCTCCGCCCATTCCATGCCGTGAAGAGCCACCAGCGTTCCTTTGCCGCGAGCGGCATCCTTGCCGGTCGCCTTGCCCATCGTCTTGATATCGGAGTTCAGGTCGAGAATATCGTCGGCAAGCTGGAAGGCGAGGCCGATCTTCTCGCCGAAGCTGCGCAGGCGCTGCCGGTCCTCGGCCGAAGCGCCGGCGATAATGGCACCGGCCTCGCAGGCGAAACGGATCAGCGCGCCTGTTTTCATCGCCTGCAGGCGAATGATGCCGGCTTCGTCCGGCGCCTGCTTTTCCGCGGCAAGGTCGAGTGCCTGTCCGCCGGCCATGCCGCCGAGGCCAGCGGCGCGGGCGAGCGCCACAACGAGTTCCGTCCTGCTGCGGTCCGGCAGGTCCGTTTCCGGCGCCGCGATGATGTCGAAGGCATAGGTCAGCAGGCTGTCGCCGGCCAGAATGGCGGTCGCTTCATCGAATTTGATATGCACGGTCGGCTTGCCACGGCGCAGGGCGTCGTCGTCCATCGCCGGCAGATCGTCGTGAACGAGAGAATAGCAATGGATGCATTCGAGTGCCGCGCCGACGCGAAGCGCGGCCTGCCTATTGCCGCCGAGAAGTGCTGCGCTTTCAACGACAAGGAAGGGGCGCAGGCGTTTGCCGCCATTCAGGACGGCGTAGTGCATGGCGCTGCGCAGGAGGTCGGGACGGGCGATCTCGTCGGATAGTACGGCAGGAGAGAGCAGGAGATCGAGCAGTGCCTCGATCTCGGCGGCACCGCTTTTCAACCGCGTCTCGAATGTTTCCCGCTTAGCGTCCATGCGCGCTCTTTGACACGACGCAACGGCAGCTGGCAACGGAATTGTCGATCACCGCGTCAAGATTTCCGCTGCACTCTGGCAATGCGGGTTTTCAGGCGGTATGACAACGACGAGGGCGAAATCGGACTGGGACATTGGATATAGCGCCGCAGACAGAGGAGAGCGTCGAGGCGCCGGTTCGCCGGCGCTGGTTTGGAGACCGCCAGGTGCTGAAGCGCATTGTTCTTGCCGTTCTGGCGGTGCTGCTTTTGCCCTATATGCTGATCCTCCTCTATCTGCTGCCCTTCATCCATCCGGTTTCAACGCTGATGCTGCGTGATCTCGTGCTTTTGCGCGGTTATGACCGGCGGTGGGTGTCGATTGACGATGTTGCGCCTGTTCTCGTGCAATCGGTGATGATGTCGGAAGACGGGCAATATTGCTTTCACGGCGGTGTCGATTGGGGCGAGATGCGTATGCTCGTCGAAGATACGCTAAAGGGCCAGGAGACGCGCGGCGGCAGCACCATTCCCATGCAGACGGCAAAGAACCTCTTCCTCTGGAACAGCCGCTCCTTCATCCGCAAGGGGATGGAACTGCCGCTGGCGGTCGGCTCCGATTTCGTCTGGTCGAAGAGGCGGCTGATGGAGATCTATCTCAATATCGCCGAATGGGGGCCGGGCATCTACGGCATCGAGGCGGCTGCGCAATATCACTTCAAGGTGCCGGCTTCCAAGCTCACGCGCCGGCAGGCCTCGTTGCTTGCAGTTTCGCTGCCGAACCCGATCGATCGCAATGCCGGAAAGCCCGGGCGAGGGCTGCGCAGGCTTGCAGGGCTCATCGAACGACGGGCCCAGGGCTCGGGTGATTACATCAAGTGCATCTATGATTGACATCAGAACTTGTCGTTGGAAGCGGCAAGCGTCATCTGACATTCTTGGTCCTGCCATATCGGCGAGTGCGGTCCCAACCAGAGCCCTTTGAGTCGCCCATGACCACGACGACACTTTCGCCCGAACTTCTTCAGTATTCCAAGAGTCACAATTCGTTTCCGCCGGCGCATTTGGGCACCCGCTACCGCAAGGTCGGCGGTTTCCTGCCGGARCAAGGCAACACCATCGTCTGCCATCCTGTTAAGGGGTCGAAAACGCAGCKGGCGCTGATCGAGGCGCGCGAAAAATATCTGGCTATGCCCGAGGCACCGCAATTCCTCTTCACGCCGATTACCAGTATCCACATGACGCTCTTCGAAGGCGTGATCGAGGGGCGCCGCAAGCAGGATTACTGGCCGGGCGACCTTTCGCTCGACACGCCGATCGACGACATGACCGAGCTTATGGCCGCACGGCTGGAAGGCTTCTCCATATTCGAGCCCTTCAAGGTTGCGATTGTCGAGGCCCGCCCGTCCGGCCTGCTGGTCGAAGGCGCKACGGAAGAGGACCGCGAGGTGATGCGCGCCTGGCGCGATGCGATGGCCGATCTTCTGGGCTTTCGTCAGCCGAACCATGAGGATTACAAGTTCCACGTGACCTTCGCCTACGCGATCGAACGGCTGGAAGACGAGGCACTGCCGCGCTGGCAGGTCATGCTCGATGAGGTGACGGAGGATATCCGCCGCAGGGCGCCGGTGTTCGAGATGATGCCGCCGGCTTTCTGCATGTTCGAGGATATGAACCACTTCCACGAACTGCTGATCTTCGATTTCGAACCCTGACAGGAACGCACCATGGACAAGCTGACGCTCACCATCGCCAACAAGAATTACTCCTCCTGGTCCTTCCGACCATGGATGGCGCTGACGGGCGTCGGCATCGATTTCGAAGAGGTGCTGATCCCATTCGACTATCCTGGTGGGAATCCCAACATCAAGGCGGTCTCGCCGAGCGGCCATGTGCCCTTGCTGCAGCACGGTGCGCTGAAGATCTGGGAATCCTTCGCGATCATCGAATATGTAGCCGGTCTTTATCCCGATGCCGGGTTGCTGCCTGGGGATCGTGCCGAGCGGGCGCTTGCCCGTTCGGTCTCCATGGAGATGATGTCGAGCTTCCGGGCGCTGCGCAGCGCCTGCCCGATGAATATTCGCCGGCCGAAGGGCAAGATCGCGCTGCCTGACGAGGTTTCCGCCGATATCGGCCGCATCGAGACCATCTGGCGCGATCTTCTCCGAAAAACCGGGGGGCCGTTCCTCTTTGGCGAATTCAGTGGGGCAGACGCGATGTTTGCACCCGTCGTCAACCGCTTCGACATCTATGATCTTGTTAGCCACGACGATACACTGGCCTATATGGGTGCGATGAAGGCGCATCCGGCCTGGCGGAAGTGGGAGGAAGCGGCCCGCGCCGAGCCGTGGATCGTGCCGGAAGACGAAGTCTGAGTGGAGAATCCGAGGTAGCGCAAAAAATACATGTGGGGACTGGTCAAGGCCACCCCTTGCATGTATAAGCGCGCAAAATTCCGAAATCGCGACATGTCCGTTTCGGCCGCCAGTCTGGCCGTGGGAATGTTTTGCCCGCAAGTGGAGTAAAAGAAATGGCTGTACCGAAGAGAAAAACGAGCCCGTCCAAGCGCGGCATGCGCCGTTCGGCTGATGCGCTGAAGGCTCCGACCTATGTCGAAGACAAGAATTCCGGCGAACTGCGCCGCCCGCATCATATCGATCTGAAGACCGGCATGTACCGCGGCCGTCAGGTTTTGACGCCGAAGGAAAGCGCATAATTTCTGTTCGGCTTGTCCGATAAAGTTTTAAAGGCCGGCTCAATGCCGGCCTTTTTCTTTTCAAGATATTATAATCTTCGATGCCTTGAAGTGAGACGGTGATATCAGGCAGTATTCCCTAGAGATCGGGGAGAATTTTCTGCATGATTGCCACAATACCGCTGATGGTTATTCCATTTATTCTTTACAATCTGGCGATGGTGGGCGTGATGGGTGGTGGCGGAATTTCATCGCTCCAGCATGACGTGATCATGCTGTCGATGCTTTCGGGCGMAATCTGGAGCATGGCGCTCGGCGATCTCTTCATCGTCGTGGCGCTCGTCGTACTCTTCTTCGAGATCCTGAAAGCGACCCGGAACGGTTCCGGCAGCCTCATCAATCACATGCTGTCGATGCTGGTCTTTATCGCCTTCCTGGTCGAGTTTCTTCTCGTCCAGGATGCGGCGACCCAGGTCTTCTTCATCCTGATGACCATCGCGCTGATAGACGTGATCGGCGGCTTTGCGGTGTCGATCCGCAGCGCCGGCCGAGACGTTTCGATCGGCCTATAGGCTGTCGAGCTTGTTCTGCAGCGCGCGAAGCTGTTCCTTCAGCTCGTCGATGTCCTTGGCCTCCGCCTTGCGGGTTTCCTTTGGCGGCGGCGTCATGAAGGGTGAGAACATCTGCATGGCCTGCTGGAACATCTCGGTGTTCCGGCGGACCTGATCTTCGACCATCTGCATGGGAAGCTGCAGGTTCTTGCCGAGCGGCGTTTCGCCAAAGGCTCGGTTCACCTGCTCGCGGATTTGCACCTGCTGCTCCGTGAAGGCGCGCATGGAATGTTCGAGGAAGCTTGGAACGACCATCTGCATCTGGTCGCCATAGTAGGTGATCAGCTGACGCAGGAAGGGGATCGGAAGCAGTGTGTTGCCGGTCTTCGATTCCTGCTCGAAAATAATCTGGGTCAGTACCGAATGCGTGATGTCGTCACCGCTTTTGGCGTCCTGAACGGTAAAATCCTCCCCCTTCTTTAYCATCTCCGCCAGKTCTTCCAGCGTCACATAGGTGCTGGTGCCTGTATTGTAGAGGCGGCGATTGGCATATTTCTTAATTACGATCTGACCCTCGGTCTTCGCCATATCAGTCTCCCAAACCCCGTCTGATTGTATGGATACTCCCCCACCAGAGACTGTAGACGCAAAAGAAGGGCGGTGACAATCTCTTTGTGCGATGCGGCAAGCCCTTTCCCTGAACGGATAAATCCATTCGAGGGCGCTGYAGCAAATGGTGGAACGGTCTTGGCATTTGACTTGGGCCTGCAGCTTTGTCAGTTTCCACTTATATGTGTGACGAGAAACGAGGAAACCCACTCATGAGCAGCTCATCCGTCGTCATCGCCAGCGCAGCGCGCACCGCTGTCGGTTCCTTCAACGGTGCTTTCGGCACGGTTCCCGCTCACGAACTCGGGGCGGCGGCCGTCAAGGGCGCGCTGGAGCKGGCAAATGTTTCCCCTGAAGAGGTGGACGAGGTCATCCTTGGCCAGGTCCTGCAGGCTGGCGAAGGCCAGAACCCGGCTCGCCAGGCGGCGATGAAGGCCGGCGTTCCC
>NZ_JBFTNV010000010.1:0-205194 GCF_056397645.1 Rhizobium sp. 05L429
GACGCCGGACTGCAGGACAATGCCCTTAACCTCGGACAGGAGCTGCTGACCTGCAGGACAATGCCCTTAACCTCGGACAGGAGCTGCTGACGGCGCTGGAAACCGGCTCGACAGCAATCGAAGCCCGAATCCGCGAAAGCGATCCGTCGATGACGGCAATGATCCAGATCCGCTCATTGGCGTGGTCAACGCGTGCGCTTGCGGGGGCAGCGAACCTCCAGCTCAATATCACGCTTGGCGCAGGCGTGACGATGACAGCTGCTGAGCTCGGCAAGATCCAGCTCAACGATTATGCCGTAGCCTTTGCCTGGAAGCAGGTCAGCGTCCTCGTGAACCACAAGGACACGCTTCAAATCATAAAGGACGCCTACCAGGCTACACAGACCGGCTATTTCGGGGGCGATTTTGCTCCCATGCGCGCGGCACTTCTCGAAACATTTTCTGCAGGCCAAAAGGCGCCGATGACCCTCGACGTTTGGCGGCCGATGGGCAATGACGCCCTTCTCTTCATCACCAATACTGCGGCCGCTGCAGCGGACGGCATGGTGGCTGCAGCCGCTGCCAGTCAGTCTCAGGCATTCGCCCAGTTCATTCTCTATACGCTGATCTTCCTCATCGCTGCTACCGTCAGTGTTGTCGGCATCTGCGTCATCATCTTCCGCGTCACCAAGCCGATCGGCGTCATCACGCAGTCGATGGCGGCCTTGGCGCAGGGCGATCTGAAGATCGAGGTGGCCGGTATCGCTCGCCGTGACGAAATCGGCGAAATGGCTCGCTCCGTCGAGGTCTTCCAGCAGGCTGCTATCCGCAATAAGGCACTAGAAGAGCAAACGGCAGAGGCACGGGTTTCCGCAGAGCGCGAGCGTATCGAGATGCAGCGGCGCGCCGAGGCCGAAGCCGAAGAACGYTTGATACAGGCAACAGGCTCGCTCGCTGCAGGCCTGCGCCGTCTCGCAACCGGCGACCTCGTCTGTGAAATCGATACGGCTCTCGCGYCGCAGTTCGAGGCACTCCGTCACGACTTCAATACATCGGTCAAGCAGCTTCGCGACGCCATGCGGGGCGTCGGTCAGGCTGCGTCATTGGTCAGCAGCGGCAGCGTCGAGATCTCGCAAGCGTCCGACAAYCTCTCCAAGCGGACTGAACAGCAAGCCGCTTCGCTCGAGGAAACSGCCGCTGCACTGGAGGAGGTCACAGCCAATGTGCGATCGACCTCCCAGCGKGCCGGAGACGCCCGCGATCTCGTGCGCGGTGCCCGSTCTCGCGCGGAAAACTCAAGCCAGGTCGTTAACAATGCGGTCAGCGCCATGGGCAAGATCGAGCAGTCTTCCAGGCAGATCAGCCAGATTATCGGCGTCATCGACGAAATCGCTTTCCAGACCAATCTGCTGGCCTTGAATGCCGGGGTGGAAGCTGCACGTGCCGGTGAAGCCGGCAAGGGYTTTGCCGTCGTCGCTCAGGAAGTGCGCGAGCTGGCGCAGCGCTCCGCCGGTGCCGCGAAGGAGATTAAAAGCCTGATCGGCAATTCAGAGGTYGCTGTCAGCGAGGGCGTACGCCTGGTCAACGACACCGGCGAAGGCCTTACCGCAATTGCAGAACTCGTGCAGCAGATCAACCARCACATGGACGCTATCGCTACTGCCGCCCAAGAGCAGTCYATGGGATTGTCGGAGATCAACAGCGCAGTCAATCATATGGACCAGGCGACGCAGCAGAACGCCGCAATGGTCGAGCAGATGAACGCCGCCGGCACAGGTCTCGCGCAGGAAAGCAGCCGTCTGGGCGAATTGCTYGGCACTTTCCAGACCGGCGATGGAGGAACAGCGMCCGCCGGACACCGTGCGTTGGGTCCTTCCAGGACATTGGCGCCAGCCCCGGYTAGAGCGTCAGCGCCTGTCTCTCGCCCGGCGGCTGCCGCACGTGGCAATGCAGCGCTCAACAAGCTGCAGCAGGAATGGTCGGAATTCTGATCAGAGCCAAAACCGCGCCAGCCCGGGCAGTGATGCCCGGGCTGTGTTCGTTTCAGCAAGCGCCATAGTGGCGKATCCGCCGCTCTCGTATTCGCCTTAAGTAAATTCTCTTCACCTGCCCGGCCGTACCAGTGACCTTGCGATATCGATGATGTCGTCTCGTGCTGCGGTCGGGTCTTCCCTGTTCCAGGCGACACCGAGCCCGATCTTGAAGTCGATCCCCCTCACCTTCTTCAGCTCGAAGCCGCGGTTCGGCAGATCCTGCGTCCATTCCGGCACGAAGCCGATGCCGAGGCCGGCCGAAACCAGCGACACCAGCGAGAAGGTGTCGTCGCAGGTGTAGGCGACATTGTCCGTCAGATCATGCTCCTCGAACTTCTCCGCGAAATAGCGCTCGCTGTAGGAAAGGTTCTGACGGGAAAAGGAGATGATCTTCTCACCTCGCAGATCCTCAAGATCGATCTCGCTCTTCAATGAGAGCGAGCTCTCCTTGGCGACGGCCAGCAGATAGCGCTCATGGGCAATCGAGAAGAAGCGCAAGGAGCCGATATTCTCCACCGGCCGGATGAAGCCGAGATTGATGCGGCCTGCCTCGATATGACGGATGATGTCATCGGTGGTGCCGCTTTCGATATGCATGCGGATATCGGGATATTTGCGGGCAATGCGCGCAAGGAACGCCGGCAGCACGCCGATCGTGGCGGGATAGACGGTGCCGATCGCAATCCTCTTTGTCGTCTTGCCGGCCACCGAGCGGGCGATCTCTCTCGACAGGTCGACCTCGCTCAAGACCCGGACAGACCGCTCGTAGAAAGCCGCCCCTGCCCTCGTCAGCTCCACCCGCCGGGTCGATCGGATGAAGAGCTGCACGCCGAGTTCCTTCTCGAGCGCCATGACCTGGTTCGACAAAGCCGGTTGGGCGATATGCACCTTGGCTGCAGCCCGACCGAAATGGAGTTCCTCGGCCACTGCAACGAAATAGGATAGCTGGCGTAGTTCCATGGATACTCACCGATCAAATAGCGATATCGCGATATTACCCATTTCCGTATAGAGTAGCCAGTTATTTAATTCCAAACGTAATGGTCGTGTGTGCGCATGAAGCCACGTGATCTGCTAGCTTGGAATGTGCGGAAGTTGAGGGTCGCTCGCGGCCTCTCGCAGGAGCGCCTTGCGCTCGAAGCAAACCTAGAGCGTGTCTCGATCTCACAGATCGAACGGAAGCAAATCAACCTCGGCATTGACTCACTGGGAAAGATCGCTGGCGTCCTCGAATGCAAAGTTTGCGAGCTTCTTGCGGAACCTGCTGAAGGGGAACAGCCTCCTGCAAATCTGCGTCCTGGCCGTCGGGGTTAGTAACGCTCACCGAATAGATTGGCCGCCTTGAACGGATCTGAACCGCCGCCTCTCTGATTGCGAACCACTTTAAGTTTGGCGCTTTGATATTACTGAGCTTTTGAGGCTATCTCGACATGCAGACCGTGCATCAACGGCGTTTACTATCACTTTGACAAGGACGGCTATGCGCAGAGCCGCAGCCCGGCGTTCCGCGTCGTCGATACGCGTGACTTCAAACCTTAGTATTTGATGTCTCGTCCTGTTTGACGTCCTTTTTGCTTGGTGGCGCGTTTATCCTGCCGGCATGCAGCATTGCTTTGGTCATTGGCCGCGCGGCAGTCCTGCTTTGTATCCCGCGCGCCCTGGCGGGTGTCTTGGCGGACATCACGCGCAGATTTGCGCTGCTGTCCCTGCTCTGTCGCGACGGACATTACTGGCATGCCCAAGAGGAATATTGCAGCCATCGAGGCAGCGGTGAAAGACTTGAGTCCGAACATGGTCCGTCTCCCGTTGAGAGGCCATAACTATAGCCTTGATGCTCTCAGTGGCGGCGTGAATGCCGCCACTGTCACAGGTTCTGCTACATTTTAGAGACCGCTTCCATGGCGTCTGCCAGCGTAGAGCCGGTGTTGCTCTTGCAATAGGCGGCGACCTTCTCCGCGTTGGCGTGAGCCTTTTCGCCGTCGATCATCGCACTGCCAGCTTTTCCGTGAACGTACCCGTTCACCCACATGGCCACGCCGATGGTTTTGGCGGCAGACATGTCGCCAACTTCCTTACAGGTAACCTTTGACATGTCCACTTCCGCGGCCAAKGCCTGGCCTGCCAAGCCAAGACCTGCAAATGCTATTGCGATTGAAACTAGGCGCATCATAGTCGTCCTCCCAAACACCCTTGCCCCTTACCAGAGCGAGGGTTCGTGTGTGCAGTGATATGTTTGGAAACCACAAGGGGCCGCGGTCAACTCTGATCGCGGCAGGTCGCAATTTAGAAACAACTAATAATAGCACGATACGTTGAAGGATACACGTAGTTTTTAATATGCGAAGGATGCCTCGCCTTCTCGGTAAACCACGCGGCCTGCTCAGGCGCCACCGAACGGTGCAAGCACTACCGTGATGGCGACCCGCCACGGTCAGCAAAGGTGGCGAGATCTTGTTCACGATGCGCAAGAAAATATCGATGAGACCTTTCAAAGGTTTGTTCTTCTCTGGCGTGCTGGCCCGCCCAGAAGGCGAGGTCGCGCTCTCGGAGGATTGGAAAGCTCGAAGTGCCCGGTGCTGCAATTCTTAAGGCAAGGCGCCCGGTTCGTTTGCGGCATTAACTGCACCGGCGCGGGAAGAAGGCTGCGAAGGGCAAGGCCGAAGATGCCATTCCCGTCTTCCAACGTCGTGAACATCATGGACGCGCTGCGCAAGTCGGTAGAGGCCGACCTCAAGAGTAAAAGGGCTTCATGACGGGCCACCCAGTTGTGCGAGCGGAAGTGCATCGTCGCAACAAACAAGAAACGCTCTTCGCAGGGCTCGGCCTTAGGGGAAATTTCGGCTCTTCACCTTCAACGTATCAATGTGAAGATCCCGCACATATCCCGAGCGGGAGACTATGCCGAGCCTGTTTCCTAAAGCACGCGATTTTCCGATAAATCCTGACAGCAAGCTCGGTATATTTTTCAACTGCCACGCCCTAAGAGCCGTCACCGATCTCCGCGAACGCGCTTCCCTGAGGTGCTCCCCGATTATGGCTTAGCAGGAGATGGGATTTTCCGGGGCTATAAGCGCCTCATCACGCTCCTCTCCGTCGGCGATGTGGCGAGAATGCGCCTCAAGGAGGCGTACAGCGTGCGGACTTGTTCGAACAAGTTTCATGCTTTCTCCCCGTAGCCGGATATCGGCTTGATACCCTCGGCGCCAAGATGGCCCACATGATCGAGAACATCGGCGCAACAATAGACATCTTCGGATTGCTGAACTGAATGCGTTCAGTCGCGACCGTGCAAAGCCAAGGCGAAAGATGCCGCGATGCAGCGCAAGTTTACTCGGACCCAGAAGTCCTAGTGAAATCGCGACCATGACCGAACGCTTATGCGAGGTGGCAAATTCCAAAAGTTTGGAGATACTTTCTTTTTAGGATAGTCTAATATTTTATCTTTCTTATTTGTCGATTACATATACGATTGCGTTCGGACGCGATGATTGGAATGGAGGTTCCAAATATCCAGATCCGCCATCGGCGGTATGCCAATCGGTCAGAGAGTGCCCGAAGGATTTCACGACCGCCTTGCATTTGGATATTTTACTGACGCCGATTTTTTCGGGTCATCCCGTTGGGTCACGCAGATCATTGCGGCGGCCACAGAACAATTCAGCCTGCACACCAAAAGGGGATATCAATGAGAAGCTTCGTGACACTTATCGCGACAATGTCAGTGGCGCTTTCGTTTGCGATGGCAGCCTACGGACAAAATCCCGTTCCCAGCGCCAGTGATGTGCTCGTCAAATACGGGGAGGTTGAGGACTGGACCGTCTATACCAATCAAACCCGCGGAGATTGCCTCATCGTGCGCGACTTCGGTTCAGGTTCGGTGCAGATGGGCGTTACCGCAAATCAGGACGTCGGATATCTCGGCGTGTTCTCGAAGGCTGATATCGGCCTTCAGAACGGGACCAAATCGGAAATCTTCGTCTCCATCGCCGGCCATCTCTATAGTGGTGTCGCCACCAGCACCCATGGAGAACTCAAGGGCGGATATTCGGGCGGCTACATCCTGACGAACAGCCCGGAATTCAAACGCGCCGTCGCGAAGAAATATGAAATGATCGTGTTTCCGGAAACCAAGGGAACCTTCGTCGTCGATCTGAAGGGAACTTACAAGGCAATGGAACTGGGCCGGAAGTGCCTCAAGCATTGACCTTGATGTAGAAAGACCTGTCCGTAAACTCGGGAGACTACGTCGTGTTGCCGCCTACCCCGGCAGCGGCAAGACCCGCGTGATCCTCGCAAAGCTTCTTGGGCTTGCAGATACCGTCGACAAATCCCCCCGATTTATCGGTTGCATAACCTACACAAATGCGGCCGTGGATGAGATTGAATCCTGTAGAGGGCTGCGTGCGCCCCGATCACGAGGAGTTTGCGCAGGTGCCGGTTGCCCATTTTGGAAATGGAACCCAGCCTTGGTTTGCCACCGGTCGAATGCTGCGTGGGGACAAGGCCCAACCAGGCTGCGAACTCACGTCCGCCTTAGAACAGCTTTGGGTCTGAGACGCTGGCCGAAAGGCAAGTAGCGATGACGGGGCCAATTCCGGGAACGGTCGCAAGCCGAATACTGACATCGTTGTTGCGATGGGCGGCAAGGAGCGCCTTGTCTAGCTTTGCAATCTGCCCCTCGATCTCTGTCCGTCAGGTGGATTTCAAAGAGCCGTACGAGCCCGATGGTTAGCTCCCACCCCCAATTGCCATTCTTTTTCAATGGCTTCTGCACCAGTGGATGACTTGGCCGGACAAGCGCCTCCGCCATCGCGTTCTGAGAATGCAACCTTGGTTTCGAGCCACAAGATTAGTTGCCGMACTTCTTGCCGTGTGAGCAATACTGCAGTCACGTCCACTTCCGCCGGCAGCCCACTCTTGGTATCGACGACATTGAAAAGGCCGTAAGCTGCCGGGACGCAGACGTATCTAGGTTTTTTTTCGATTGTGACATCGCTCGCCCCTGGGTTTTCCACCTTCAAATATGTGGACCGCTACGTTTGTTCGTGGAAATTTTGCCGACCCGATAGTCGCTCGGAGCTCGGTTTTCTCTGAAGGCTATCAGCCCCGCGTGCAACGGGCATTGAGCGAGATCAAAATAAGAACTCCCCGTTCTTGATCGCTATCAATGCAAGACACTCGCGATTTTGGTTGATTGTAGGAGGGCAAGATCCCTCCGATCGGAGATTCCAGCAGAAGAGTTCACCTGATGCGTTGGAACCAATGGTACAGCTTCAATAGCTACATCCGATCCTCGCTGTGGATCGTTCCATTTATCGCTCTCGTGCTTTACGTCGGTGCAATCCGTTACGCGTACCTGTTCGATGCCTGGATCCTGTGGGCAGATGTTTGGCCTTGGGGCGTCGAGGGAACCCAACGCATGTTGGAGACGATCATCACAATGACGCTAACCTTTGTTGTATTTACCTTTGGTTCGCTACTTGTGGCAATTCAGGTCGCGGGAGGTCAGTTAACACCCAGGATCATCCCAACGGCGCTTCTGAGCGATAATGCCATCCGGTTTACGGTCGGCCTTTTCATATTCACGCTGCTTTTTGCAACGGGGGCCCTCGCAAGGCTCGTCACCACCGTTCCACACGGCATATCCGGAATTGCCGGGATGCTGGGCTTTTGTTCCATTGCCGCGTTTCTTTACCTTATCGACTATGCCGCGCGCCTGCTGCGACCGGTCAGCATCATCCTGAAGGTAGGTGAAAAGGGCCATCGCGTCATCAAAGATGTTTACCGCCAGGGTGCTAAGCATGAAGATACGCATGGAGGCGTTTTCGTTCTGTCTGACGTGCCCGACCGCATCGTGTACCACAAGGCGAATCCGGCGATCGTGGTGGCCGTCAATCTGAACGCCCTCGTCGCGCTCGGCGAGGATAAGAACTGCGTTATCGAGCTTGTCCCAAGAGTGGGTGACTTCGTCGGGACGGACGAGGCGCTGTTTCGGCTGTTTGGCCCAACACTGCCACGCGACCGGGCGCTGAAGGCCCTTGTGGCCTTCGGACCAGAGCGAACCCTCGAGCAGGATTCGACATTTGCTTTTCGAATCATTGTGGATATCGCCATCAAGGCTCTCTCAAAGGCGATCAACGATCCAACGACGGCAGTTCTCGCCATAGACCAGCTTCAGCGCCTTCTCTGCTTTGTCGGCAGTAGGCAGCTTCTCGGGGAGGAAATTCGCAGCAAGTCAGGAAAGTTGCGGCTTCTCCGCAAGACACCGAACTGGGAGGACTTCGTAGAGCTGACCTTCAGCGAGATACGATTGTATGGCGCGGAAAACTTCCAGATCGCGCGGCGATTGCGCGCCGTGATCGAATACGCCCTGCAAGTATTGCCGGATGACCGACATCGAGCGCTGCTTAACGAACTAGACCTGCTCGACCGGATGCTGGAGCAAATCTACGTCCTTCCGGAGGACCTGATACTTGCACGAACACCAGACACCCAAGGCTTGGGTGGCGCGGGCGGGAGGTCGAATCTTGCCACCGCCGGTCTCGATCCGCCTTTGCGCCATACGTCGAGCCATTAGGAGCACTGCCCCTATCGACTCGGCGGAGGTGCCAAGTTTGGATAGGGGGTGTTTTGGCAACGTCCACGCATGAATCGACAATGAAAAGTCGTCACGGCTGAAAACAAAGGTAACCGGTGTTCTAGCCCCACGTTGTCCTGTCCTTCCTGATCTGTGATCGCTTTTCCATGGACGAGCAACGGGAGTTTCTCCATGGAGAGAGCATTGGTGCAGGGATCGAATTTCAACGGTTACCGCCTATGAGTGTTTGGTCGCAAGCAGCGGGATTGATCTGCATACCATGCCGCATAAGCACAATTCCGCCCGCCGCCATCACATCGGCAAAATGAACTTCAAGGTGACGAACTGGGCGGAGTACGAGGCAGGCCTTCGCCCGCGGGGCAGCCTGACGCTTTGGATGAGCGCGGAAGCTCTGTCGTTATGGCAGGTGTGCATGCAAGTCCTCCTGTATAGATCGTTGGCGACATAGAGGTCGACAGTCAATTGTCGATATGCCCGACTTGATCATCCTTCGTTCGACCGGGATGCATCGCTTTTAGCTGTCTGCTGGTCGCTCATAGAATGGTAACGGGCCTGCGACTCTTCGGTTTCCATTTTCACGCGAAGGTCCTCTGAAGAAAAGCGAGTGCCTTCTGAGTCACCAGGACGCGGATGGTCGTTATTGCCCGCATAAGCAGGTTTTGGATCTCGGAATTCGAGAGGCGATCGACCTCGTTGGCGGCCCGCACGAGTTCGGAAACAAAGGATGGAACACTCCAAGGAAACCGATTTAGCCAGAGAGTTCAACCCTTAGCATGGACGCTGGGCAGTCTCGACTATGGGAGGGATCATTCCGCAGAAGGAGCCGCCTCATCAGCGGCTCCCAACCCAATCAATTGATCGACGACCACTGACTACGGACGTCGTCCGCGCTCTTGGTCAGATGAACGTGTTCATCGATGTGATCCACCCAATCCAAAGGAATTAGATGATGCTGACCATCGTCGGAATCAGACTTTGTGAGCTTAATCCGAGACGAGCCGTCCATATGGTCGACGGTGCCAACGTGGGTGCCGTCTGCGCCGATTCCATATGTTCGCGAACCTGTTCTGCAGAAATCATTGGAAATTCTCCTTTGCTAGAATGCGAGAAGGCAACGTCCGCGTTGCCGACTTGGTTCCCTGCCACCATGATTAGGGTGCTGTTGTTGAAGCCTCCGAGGGCGCTCGCTTCTGGAGCCACCTGAGAACACGAATTTCATCGTCGTCCATCCACCTTAGCAGACGCTCGCTCTTTGATTTGAGCTTGAAAATGTCTCGCAGCAGCCCGGCTTCGAAATCCTCGAAAACTGCCGGATGTATGTATGACGAACGCAGACGGATCGCGTGTTGACCAGCGTGGCGGCCAAATGATGTCTTCTACCAGACGCGACATACCAGGTGAGCATTTGGACGGCTTCGTTTCCGAATTCGTCAGCATGCCCAGCCATTTTATCCGGCACCTGCAGTGGCGACACCTAACGCCTTGAGCGCCTTTCCGTTGATAGATTTGTCGCGCAATTCCTTACTTTCGAAAGCTGAAACTCAGGCTGCGCGGCGTCGTCCCACCACCAAGATCATCGCGCCCAACCCGCATAGTGCCGCGCATAACGCGAACAGTGACCAATACCCGAATGCATTGGCCCAAAGCCCGGTGCCGAGCCCCGAAAGGAGGAACCCGACACTAATCGTGTTGCCGAACAGAGCAGAGGCGATTCCAGCCCGGCCGGGAAGAAGGTCTTGCATAAAGGCCATGCCGGCGATGCTTATTAATCCGATCCCGGCGGCCCTTGGGATTTGACCCAGATAGAGCGACGCCAGTGTCGGCCATGCGAGTGCCATAACGAAGTAGGCGGCGAAAAGAGCAAACCCTGCGAGGAGCAGCTCTTGCCTGTCTGACAGTTTTGGCCAGAGCACGAAGGCGGCCATGACCACGACTTCCAATCCCGCACAGAGACTAAATAGGAAACCGACGTCTTGTCCGGTCCCGAGCTCTTTCGCCACGACGATCGCCATTGCATTCGACCCCATGAACATCGCAGTGTGAAAAGCCGACAGGGCGACGGCAGCTGGCGCGGCACGGTAAAAGACTTCCGATGTCAGCTTAGCGCGTTCCTCGGCATTGACGACCGCTCGCATGCGGGTGAAGAAAACGATGGCCAATGACAGTCCAGCTAGCGAGGCCGCTCCCAGGAATACGCCTGGAAAACCTGTCTGAGACACCAGGACCGCGCCGAGAGCCGGGCCGACTGTCCAGCTGAGCGACGAGACCAGCCGAAGGATCGCCATTCCGCGCGATATTGTCGAGCCCCCGAACTCGTCCAGTCGGCCTTTGGCCACCGCGAACAAGATGCTGAACGATGCCGCGCCAAGCCCAAGGAGAATGCCCGCGTTTACGACCAACATCCAAGTCTCTGTAAGCCACGCGCAAAGACTAAATCCGATGCATTTCGAAAGAAGCGAAGTGAGGAGCGGCCAGATGACGGGTTGGCGGTCGAGGAGATGCCCGAAGAAGCTCGTGACGGCAATTCCAGTCGCCGCTGGAATCGTCAGAAACGCGCCAAGCTCCAGCGGCGACATCCCAATTACTTGGACTGCAAGGAGCGCGATGTAGCTTCCGGCCATCGCCTCCGCGAGCATCGCCAAGAGGATCGCAAAGAATACAGCACCGAAGGTCGGCACGCGAAAAGGCGAAACCCCGGATGCTTTCACATGCTCGCCATTCTGCTTCATGTGTTCCCCTGACGCCTGTGGCTCCTGACGAACTTCAGCATGATAATCCGAGCAACGGACAATTGTTCACCCTGAACTCGCACTGCATAGGAGCTCAGAGCTCGTTCTCGATACGCTGGAAGCCTGGTGGTCTTCCGCCTTCGGGGACCTAACGTGCTTGCTCATGCGTTCCAAACGACCATATCCTTGCGGAATCGAAGAGGACGTGATCCATGACCACCGCAACAATAGCCCGAGTGTGGCGCGGCCGAACCCGACGGGAAATTGCTGACGAATACGAACAATATCTGAAGCCTGAGGGCACCCCGCGCCTGTTGCAAAATACCCTTGGTGTTCAGCTCTTAAGGGAGGATCTCGATACTGAGACGTGGTTCGCGACGACATCGTATTGGCCGGATATCGAATCCATGACGGCATTCACGAAAGGCAATCCTACCAAGATGCACCACCTCAAGAGAGATGCCGAATATCTGATCGAGCCGCCGGAGGGGATCGCCATACATACGATTCTTATTGATCGGCATCCGTCAGGCAGAAACGAACGAAACTAACTGTTCCAGGCGTCGCTCTGCGGCACCGCGTCCAGGACGACATCGTAAGCCCGGCATTTCGCAGCATATTTCTTCGGCGATCAGGGACGTGGGCTGCAGGCAGACTGCTGGGTTCATTCCCCGCCACGATATTCCATCCGCCCACCATCGAGAACTGCGAGCCACCGCCATACAATTATGGTCCGATATCGCTCGCCTTGACGCCAACTGAACGAAGGCGACACGCCCGCTTTAATGCCTGAGCGCGTTAACTTTACGATGCCCATCCGGCAGACTGGCAACCCAGCGGCCTGATCAGTGTCCGCCCTCAAGGGCGCACTCCAAACGGCGTCCAATAGGCAGGCCGAAACGCACTCAGACTGTGTTCATTTCTCGAAGTTCTGTAATGAATTGCTGCGGCCTCAGCCAGATGCTGGGCGTCTTGTAGCCCATGTGGCGCGCGATCTCGCCAACCCAGTTGTTGCAATTGTCGACCGACGCTTGCCAGAAATGGGAGTTCGCTTGCTGCTCGCGGATAAAAGCGACAACGCCGCTGTATTCGTCGTCCGTGAGCATCACCCGCCAGCTTGCCGACCTGTACTGCTCTTCCAGATCGCCGTCGGTCTGCCCGGTCGTGGCCGGAACCGGTATGAAATGTCCCATGACGTAGGGCGCGGCATCCGGCGAGGCAGGGGCAAGGCCAGCAACCTCGGGATCGATCATATTTCCGTTCGCGTCCACACGCCCGAAAACGACGTAAGTATGCCCATAGGTCAGTGCGTAACGCGAGCGAAACTCGATGAAGTGGGTGTCGGCATTGGCCTGAGCCGTGCCGGTGGTTTTCTGGCCGCGGCTATTGGTCGTGAAACGTGGTTGGGGACTTTTATCTTCCGTCTGGCACGAAGATATCGCAAATACCGACAGGATAACGAGCGGCAGACGGGCTCTTCCAAGCGTCATTCCTAGGCTCCATACTGCGAGCCCTGGCAATTGCCGGGCCTGAAAATGCTCATATGCCAGTCTTGCGTCGAAAGTCGAAAAACGAGCCAAGCATGGCGACGCTGTGTGGAGAAGGGCAGCATCGCCCTTCTCCACATTCTAAACACTGCTGGTTACTTGTAGACCGCCTCGGCTGGCGGCGGAGCTTTTCCCTTGCCCTTGCCGATCGTCCCGCAGGCGCTCAGGTTGGCGACTGCGAACATTGCAATGATCAAGACTAGAATTCTGCTCATCAAGAAGTCCCCTATCCTTAAATTCGCACACGTTGTGGTCGGCGACGAATCAGATAGTAGTGATTACTTATATAAGTAACTAGTGCAGAAAGGTCACAGACCAAGCGGATCGTTGTCCCCCTTGGTAAGCGTGCATCAGATGACCAAGGCCTGCGTCCCCACGCTGACGAGCGAAAGAAAAGCCCTTATCCTTGAGACCCTTGGAACCACAGGCCGCGTGGTCGCGAAAGAGCTCAGCCTGACGCTGGGCCTGTCGGAAGATACGATCCGTCGCGACCTTCGCGAGCTTGCCTCGGAAGGTCTGCTTCAACGGGTCCATGGTKGGGCTCTGCCCGCATCCAAAGCACTCGCTGATCTTCCAAGCCGGAGGAAAATTTCTGTCGAGGACAAGACGGCAATCGCAAAGGCGGCGGCAGCGACGGTTAGGAATGGCCAGATCATATTCCTGGATGGCGGAACAAGCACCGTTGCGGTGGCCCGCGCTCTTCCTATGCAACTCCATGCGACCGTTGTCACGCACAGCCCCGATATAGTGGTCGCGCTGTCCGACCACCCGGGCATCGAGGTCGAGCTCGTCGGCGGCCGCATCTACAAGCACTCCAATGTCGCGGTAGGGGCCGTCGCGAGTGAGGGTATCTCCCACATCCGCGCCGACATTTTTTTCATGGGCGTAACCGGCATCCATCCTGACCATGGACTGACGACGGGCGACAGAGAAGAGGCGGCGATCAAACGCGCCATTAGTCGCCAGTCGGCGGAAACGATTGTACTCGCATCCAAGGAGAAACTCGGCGCGGTCTCCGCTTATGACATCATCGGTCTCGATCAAATCGACGGGCTGATCGTGGAGAAGAGCTGCCCGAATGATCTCGTGGAGCCCTACAAATCTCTCGGGATCTCGATCACGCGCGCTCAAGCTTGAGCGGACCGGCCACGGCGTCGGCGCCGCCCCTACCGTGCCCTGCCTTATTCAGACCAGAGCGAACTATGACGTCCAACTTTGAAATGAGTGAAGCCCTTGTCTCGAAATATACTCTTCCTTTTCGCATTTTCTGCCTCTTCGCTCGCCGGCTGCCAGAGCGCACCGCCAGCCTCGCCGATAGGCTATGACGGCACCACCAAAGATGGGGTAATGACCGCCAGGCCGTTGACGGATGCCGAGATGGCCAAGGCGATGAAATCGGCACAGCGTGCAAGTGACATGGCGCCAGCTATCGCGGCCGCAAATACCTTCGGAGGACTGGATCCAACCGGTATGACCCAAATGGCGGTAACTGCGGAAACCACGCGACGCATGAAGGATTCCCAGCAGTACGTACCTGGCATGATGGCAGCAAACGTCCAGCGGTTGGAAGCGTTTTGCAGGACAAGCCCCAAATTCGACGCCTGCATCGAGTTTCGGAAGACCAAGGCCGAAATGAAAGCGCGCGGTCAGCGCATGCCGGACGGGTCCGTACCCCAGCCATGAAGAGGCCGGAAACGATGGTCCGCGTTCGCAAAGCAAACACAACAGATATTCCGGCGATGAGCCGGGTGCTGACGGCCTCGATCACGTCCCTTTGCACTGAGGATCACGGAAACGACCCACGCCGCCTGCGTCAATGGACGCAAAACAAGTCTGAAGCAGGCATTGGTAAGATGATGGATAATCCTGCCCAAACGGTCTGGGTCGCAGAAGTCAGCGGCGAAATCGCGGCGGTGGGGGCAGTCGCAGGCGACAGCATCGTCCTCAACTACGTGGCTCCCGAGTACCGCCTTCTGGGGGTGAGCAAGGCACTATTGGCCACTATGGAAGACTCGCTCCGCAATGCCGGCATACCGCTGGGAAAGCTGGTAAGCACCAGAACTGCTTTACGCTTCTACCTCGCTTACGGCTGGTTAGAGTTGGGACCTGGCGCCGGCGGAATCCGAATGCAAAAGGTGCTGTGAGGAGCACTAGCACCAAATGCGGTTTAGTCGCATCGAACGAGCGTTCAAGTTCTTCGGCCGCTCGCTTCGGGCGGGTCTCGGGTCATCTGCCGGGGCGACGAGCGTTATTGCGAAGGCGCGGTCGATGAACCGCGCCACGTTGATCCCAAGGTGGTCGACGCCGAAGCTCTGCGCGGGCCGGTAGTGGGTGATTTTCAACCCGGTCGACTACGTCTACAAACTCTCGCCTTGATTGGACTCGAACCGTCGACCCCCTTCGCTTGGGGGCAGTCGCGCGGTCGGTCCATCGCTCTCAAGCAGTTCCGGGCGAAGCTCGGCAACATCTTCGAGATTTCGTTTTCGACCTAACCGAAATTCTAATTTATGCACGCCTTCGCGGAGGTCCGCTCAGCTCTTCTGACGAGGCTCCCTGTCGAGTTCGATCCCTGCGACCGAGAACTTGAAATGAGGGCTTTGATCGAATGCGCGCCCCCCTGTGGATGGCAGTCATTTTTCTAGAAGTCGCTGGAGACCGAGACATCTCGCCATCGCTTAATAATGTCTGCATCGCCAAGATGCTTCGCCTCTATCGCGGCAACAGTGTCGCTGCCGAACGGCATGCGAACAGGAGGCTGGGCGACATCGGGGAATGCCACGACCTGCTGAGCGAACTTTTCCGGGTCGCCTGGCTGGTTGTGATTCAGCGAGGACGCATGCTCGCGAACCGCGCCGGCGGTCGCATCGTAGTCGCGAATCCTGTTGCCGCTTGACGACAGCGAGCTGGGGTCGAGGAAGTCCGTCCGAAAGTAGCCGGGCTCGATCACCGTCACATGGATTCCGAGGTGTTCCAGTTCCGCATGGAGCGCCTCCGACAGCCCTTCGACTGCGAACTTCGTGGAGCAGTAGACACCGAATCCTGCGCCAGCGCGGTAGCCTCCGATCGATGAGATGTTGAGGATGCGACCCGACCTCCGCGCCCGCATCTGCGGGAGGACGGCACGTGTCACCGTCAGCAGGCCGAAGACGTTCGTTCGATAGAGACGTTCGACCTCCTCTGCCGAGGCTTCCTCGACCGCGCCAATGAGGTCGCCGAGATGATGCGCTCCTTCGAGGTCATGGCGCAGCCCTTCATGGCGATACCGCAAGCGGTCGGCGTCAGCGCGGAAAAGGAGCTTGCCGCCGGCTTGGTCGCCGATTTCGTCAGAGCGCAGAAAGCGAACGGGTTAGTACGCCAGTCCCTCGTGAGGAGCGGACATGCAGATGTCACCGTCCCCGCGTGATCGTTCAATCCCTCGCTTGTTCTCGTGAACCCGTGCGCACCACATAATCTAGGAAGCCGCTACCTGTATGCGGAGTGGTGAAGATGGCGTCGCGTTTCCGATCGTACTTTCGAGATAGCGAGCGGGATTTTCAGATGATGGAGACGCTTGGTACCCAGGAGGAGCCGGAATCGCGTACGAAATGACGGAACCTGCTCAAATCGGAAAGACAATTGGGTAGGGGTTTATGTGGCCGGCGGCGGGGTCACGGCGTGATGCGGGCCCTCCGTGAGGATGGAGGTCCCGCTGCCAAGCGGCTCGTCGTTGTCGCACATGAATTGACCAAAGAGACGAACGGCAGCAAAGGGGCCGGAAGCGGACTGGCCGCTTCTGGCATCGGAAAAGCGATAGCAGACATTCAACGATCCGGATCGAGGTCTCGAGCTAACCCGCTTCGGTCATTGCCGCTGCTCGGCAGCAACGTCGCGAGAGGATGGAAAGCGGCTGTTTGACTAGTCTGCAGGAAAGATGGCATTACGACCTGAACCGGTCGTTTGATGTTCCGCCTCTCGCAGCAGGCCCTCGAGGCGGGTCGCCCATTCCTTGTTGCCATCTCTGAACGGACCAAGCGCATCGCCGGCAGGCTCCGGGAGATCGTCTGCAGCGGTGGAAAAGCGGCGAGCCTCCTGACCATGTCCCAAGGCCGTGTGGCAGCAAGCCTGAATGCGGAGCAGCGCCGGCCAGTCAGGCCGCGCCTTTAGCGCCGCACGCCCCGTGTCAAGCGCGCCCTCGACGTCGCCCGAAAAGAAATGCGCAAGGATCAAGAGACTGAACCAGACCGCATTCTGCGGATCATGGGGGTTGAGTTCGAGGCCGCGAGCCAGCGGCTTTCGCGCGCCGGCCGCATCGCCCACGAAAAGACGGACCATGCCGAGGACGAGATACCCCAGGGCGAAGCTCGGACCGAGTTCGATGGACCGCTCGGCTGCGAGGATCGCCTGGTCAGCCCTGCCTGTGTAGGCCGACACAATCGCCAGCGCATAGTGCGCATACGGATTCCGGGCGTCGAGATATATCGCCCGCAAGGCCGCATCGAGTCCTTCCTTCCCGTCCGCGGCGGGATTTTCTGTCCAGCCATAGGCGATGAGGCCCGCGTTGACCCGCGCCCGCCAGATCTGCGCCTCTGGAAGCATGGGATCGAGCTCCGCGGCCTCTCGGAAAAATCGCCTTGCGAGAAGATGGGTTGGCTGCGTTACCTTGTGAAAATTGAATGTACCTTGCCGTACAAGGTCCCAGGCGGTCACGTTGCCGGTGTGCGGAGCAACCTGGAGTCCATGCCGCAACAAGAGCTCGGGCTCGACCGCCGCTGCGATCCGCTCGGCGATGGCGTCCTGCACCGCAAATACCTCTGCCACCTGAAGATCGTAATGTTCGGACCAGATGGTGGCGCCCTTCAGTGCGTCGGCGAGATAAACCGATACCCGCATCCGATCACCGGTATGCCGGATGGCTCCATCCACCAGAAAATCAACGCCAAGTTCGTGGGCGATAGACTTCGGATCCCTCGGGCCATTCCTCCTTGCAAAACTCGCCGCACGTGACGCGACGCGGAACCATCGGAACCGGGCGAGCGCCATGATCAGGTCGTCGGCGATACCGTCGGCCAGATATTGTCTCTCGGTATCGCCGCCGAGATTCTCGAAAGGCAGTACCGCAATCGCGGGGCTGGATCTCGCCTCCGCATGCTCTTCGCTACCGGGTCCGCCGGTCCGGCTCTCCACCGGACCGGAAAATCTGTATCCGACCCGTGGGACCGTGATGATCCACTCGCCGCCGTCCGATGCCGGGCCGAGCAGCTTGCGAAGGGCTGCAATCTGAACGGAAAGATTACTCTCCTCGACTGCCAGCCCCGGCCATATGGCGTCCATCAGCGCCGACTTGGCAACGACACGCCCATCTGCCGCGAGCAAAACGGCAAGCAGCGACGCGCCGCGCCCGCCAATGGCGACAGGCCTGTTGTCACGGAGAAGGCATCCGTTCTCGGTAACGAACTCGAAGGGGCCGAATACAAGGTGCCGGGTGTTCATGATTTGGGAATGATACGCCCGATTTCGAAGTTTTCGGAATTTTTCGGCCCCGTTTCAGGACTCGCGCCGGCTCCGCGCGCAGATTCCGCTCCATGCGGGCAGTCGAAGGGGTGGAAACGATGAAGTACAAAGCAATACAGCCGAAAAATGCTGATGCATTCACCGCGAAAATCGTACGCGGCGGTGACAGCTATGTCGCAGCCCAAGGATCCGTCTATCGCTCGGGAGTCTCGGCGGAGAGCGTCGGATCCAGCATGCTCTGGCTCGGGATAGTCTCGCTGCCCGCAGGGAGACGAACCAGCGCCCATCGCCATCAGGGACACGAGACGGCCCTGCTTATGACCGCAGGCAAAGCGATCGAGATCTGGTCGGGGGCCGAGCTCGAACGGTGCGAAAAGGTCCTCCCCGGCGACTACCTGTTCATTCCAGCCGGCGTTCCGCACGTGGCTGTCAATCGCAGCACGGAAAACGCCGAGTTCCTCGCTGCCCGCAACGACCCCGCAGCAAACGAGAGCGTCGTGATGATGCCGGAGCTCGACGATATCGTACCCTAATCAGGTTGGGGAGTGCGCTATGGCCATCATCGAACAACGTCTGACCGCTACGGGTCTGGAACTGCCCGAGCCTTTTGAAAGTTCGCGAGGGGCTGCGTATGCCTTTCGCCTGGGTCCGGGTGCGCGTCACCTGCGCCTACATTTCGGGTCACGTCGCGTGCAACCAGGGTGGGATATTGCCCCCCTCTGCAAGGTCGATTTCGCCTGAGCAGGGTTTACACGTCAGCGCTCCTAGTTGCCCCTCGCTCATCGCGCGAGCCCCAAGCGGGCTGTCGGAAACCTCGATCGGGTTACGGCTTGGCTGCGCGCCTTAGCAATGGTGAATGTTGCTCCAGATTTCAATGAGACCCCGCTGGTGACGATCTTGTGGTATGACTGCGTCGTCAGTTCGCGTGGACTGGGGCCGGAGGCATGCGATGCCCTTCAATGATCGATCAAAGCAYATTACCGAAGGGGTGGCTCGCTCACCCAATCGTGCCATGTATTATGCGCTGGGCTATGAGAAAGCCGATTTCGAAAAGCCGATGATCGGCATTGCCAACGGCCACTCCACGATCACGCCCTGCAATGCAGGTTTACAACCGTTAGCGGATGCGGCGATCGCGGCGATCAGGGCGGCAGGAGCCAATCCCCAGGTTTTCGGTACGCCGACGATTTCGGATGGCATGTCCATGGGCACTGAGGGCATGAAGTACTCGCTGGTGTCCCGCGAGGTTATTGCCGATTGTGTCGAGACCGTCGTTCGGGGGCAATGGATGGATGGGGTACTCGTCATCGGTGGCTGCGACAAGAACATGCCAGGCGGAATGATGGGGATACTCCGGGCTAATGTTCCGGCAATCTATGTTTACGGCGGCACGATCAAGCCGGGCAGATGGAAAGGCGAAGAGCTTTCCGTGGTTTCTTCCTTCGAGGCGGTCGGTGCGTTCATGGCCGGAAAAATCAGCCAGGAAGATTTTGACGGGATCGAGCGGAATGCCTGTCCTTCGACGGGTTCTTGTGGGGGCATGTTTACGGCCAACACCATGAGCTCGTCATTCGAGGCGCTGGGCATGTCTCTGCTTTATTCCTCGAACATGGCCAATCCGGATCAAGAGAAAACCGACAGTGCGGCTTCATCCGCCAAAGTGCTGGTCGAAGCCGTGAAGAAAGGCATCAAACCTCGCGATATCGTCACGCGCCATGCTATCGAAAATGCGGTGGCTCTGATCATGGCAACCGGAGGCTCCACCAATGCCGTTCTGCATTACCTCGCGATCGCCCACGCCGCCGAGGTCGAATGGTCTCTGGACGACTTCGAGCGCGTTCGCCGTAAGGTTCCGGTCATCTGCGATCTCAAGCCGTCCGGAAAATACATGGCAGTCGACTTGCATCAGGCGGGAGGCATTCCCCAGGTGCTGAAACTCTTGCTCAATGCCAAGCTCCTGCATGGGGACTGCCTGACCATCACTGGTCGCACGATCGCAGAAGAACTGGAGACCGTGCCGGACCGCCCGAGGGTAGGAAAGAATGTCATCAGGACCCCGGATGCGCCGCTCTATAGCGAAGGCCATCTCGCGATCCTCAAAGGCAATCTGGCGGAAAACGGGGCGGTCGCCAAGATCACCGGCCTGAAGAAGCTGGCGATCACCGGCCCGGCACGTGTATTCGAAGACGAGCAATCAGCGATGGATGCCATTCTGTCCGACAAGATCAAGCCGGGTGACATACTCGTCCTCCGCTACCTCGGACCAAAGGGGGGACCCGGCATGCCGGAAATGCTCGCCCCGACAGCGGCGATCATCGGCCGCGGCCTTGGCGATAGCGTGGGGCTGATCACGGATGGACGGTTCTCCGGCGGCACCTGGGGCATGGTCGTCGGCCACGTCACCCCGGAGGCTTTTGTCGGAGGCACGATTGCGCTGGTTCACGAAGGTGACCCGATTACCATCGATGCGCATCGCAAGCTGCTGCAGCTCGATCTGCCAGATGCAGAAATCTCACGGCGCCGTGCCGAATGGAAACAACCAGAACCCCGATATACCGCAGGCGTGCTGGCTAAATTTGCCGCTCTTGCCAGACCGGCCAATGAAGGAGCTGTGACAGGGTAGCATCAGGGATCGCACCCTGGCTGTTGGTGATTCAGAGATGCAGTCTTGGCGATCGTGACCCAGGTAGCGGACGTTGCCTGGCAGCTTCAGCCCCCAAAGCGGAACCTGCGCGCCGGCTTTGTTGAAGTTGCCCTCCGGCGACCACGGAGGGGTGGGGGACACATAATGCCTGATCTGCAATTAGGGGAACTGTCTCGCGATCAGAGTCGCTTGGCCATCCAGCGGTGTGGCTGCACCGCGTCCTCGTAATCGACATCGCTGATCTGCGTATAGCCCTGCTTGGATGCCCGAGCAGGATCTGCTGACGATCCTCGAAGCTGGTCACTGGGCGCCTTCCTCGTTTAACCATCAGCCCTGGCGGTTCGTCTACGCGCTGCGTGGTTCGGAGCAATGGGATATATTCTTGCGTCTGCTGATCGAGTTTAACCGGAGTTGGGTGAAGTCCKCCGCCGCTCTGTTATATGTCGTTTCGCGTACTCATTCCGGCGCGCTGGGTTCGGCCGAACAGACGCCGATTTACAGCCACTCCTTCGACGCCGACGCTGCGTGGGCTTTGGTCGCATTGCAAGCTCATCTGTCTGGCTATGAAGCGCACGGCATGACCGGCGTTGATTTCGACGACGCGCCAGAAGTCCTCGGCGTTCCAGACGGTTTCCGCGTCGAATGCGCCGTCGCCATCGGCAAGATCGGCGACAAGAGCCAGCTGCCCGAGGGGTTGCGTGAACGCGAAGTACCAAGCCCGCGCAAGCCGCTCGCGAATGTGGCGTTCAATGGGACTTTTGTAGCGAAGTAAGGCAAGTACTCGCTTCTCTCTTCAGGGACAAGGTGCTCCTGAGTGGGTCTAATGGGGGGCGGTGCGTCCGACCGCATGTCCGGACGCCGAGGCGGCTCGCCTCATCAGTCTGCGAGTTCTGGGGCCGTCTCTTTCAGCCGAAAGACCCGCCGCACGGAGTTCAGGAACACGCCATACGGACGGCCCAATGACACCATCATGATCGCGGCTGCGAAGGCCCCGAAGACGAGATCGAGACCTTGTGCGCCACTGAAGAAAATGATGCTGGCATACACCGGAGTTTGGAAGGACAAAAGCGCGGCGCTATCCCATAGGGACTGGGAAAAGGGGTTATCGTTTGCGCGTCGCATCAGAAAGTCTCGCCACAGCCCGTAAGGCCGGCCGCTCGGTATCATGACGGCGGTTCCGAGCAGGCGTGCGTGAAGAACCTGCTCCCAGGTCATACCGACCACATAACGTTCGTTCACGACGCCCGTGACCGTGAAGAAAATGAACAACGCCAGAGTATCAGCGGCAAAGGATCGAGCAGCCTGTAGCTTATTGGTCATTACATGTGGTCCCTGCGGTCCCCCGCCATGGGAAGGTCCGCTCTTGTTGCTGAGGACATGTGCGAGCGCGACATCGTTGATCAGGTCAATTTTGGGGAACGACGCGCCGTCAGTGAAGATCCCTGGCGCATCCTAGGGTTCCAAACCGCCGATGCAGGTGTACTTGACATCAAAATAGTCACTGAGGCCCTGCCAGCCGCCTTCGCGGCCGAGACCCGATTCCTTCATTCCGCCAAAGGGTGCTTMCACCGTGGTTATCAGGCTCTCATTGATCCCCACCATGCCGTATTCCAAACGTTCGGCGACACGATAGGCCCTGGCCAAGTTTTGAGTGTAGAAATATCCTGCCAGCCCAAATTCCGTATCATTGGCAAGCGCGATTGCTTCTTCTTCTTCCGTGAAGCGGAAGACCGGCGCAACAGGGCCAAAAATCTCCTCCTTCATGACGCGCATATCGACGCGAGCGTCTCGAACGACTGTGGGTTCGAAGAACAGGCCGCCCATCGAATGGCGGTGACCGCCTGTCGCAACCGTTGCGCCCTTTGTCGTGGCGTCCTGCAGCAATTCCTCGACTTTGCGCACGGCGTGTTCATCGATCAGCGGTCCCTGTTCCACTCCAGGCTCCGTCCCCGATCCAACCCGAAGACGTGAGACCTTTGAGGCAAAACGGTCGATGAACGCATCGTAGATGCCCGACTGAACGATAATGCGGTTCGTGCAAACGCAGGTTTGACCCGCATTGCGGAACTTGGAAAAAAGGGCCCCTTCGACGGCGCGGTCGAGATCGGCGTCATCGAACACGATGAAAGGGGCATTCCCGCCGAGCTCCATCGACACTTTCTTGACAGTCGAAGCTGCCTTCTCCAGCAGGATCTTTCCAACGGCTGTTGAACCCGTGAAAGTGATCTTCTTCACCAACGGATGGCTGCACAGTTCATCGCCGATCGGACCCGGTGCTCCAGTGACGATGTTTACGACACCTGCCGGAATGCCAACTAGCTCGGCCAAGACGCCCCAGGCGAGCGCTGAGTATGGTGTCTGCGACGCTGGCTTCACAACGGTTGTGCATCCGGCGGCGATTGCCGGCGCGACCTTTCTTGCAAGCATCGACGACGGAAAATTCCACGGTGTGATCGCCGCGACAACGCCCACCGGCTGCAAGGTCACTGTGATCCGTCGGCGCCTCCACGGGCTTGGAACAACTTCGCCGTAAGCTCGACGCGCCTCTTCGGCATACCATTTCACATAAGCTGCCGACTGCGCGACCTCGGTCAACGCTTCGGCAAGTGGCTTGCCTTGCTCTGCCGTCAGGATTTGCGCGAGCACATCCCGGTTGTCCATCAGGGCATCATGGAGCTTGTTCAGCATGGTGGCGCGCTCAAGCGCCGTCGTCTCCCTGAAGGTCCCAAACGCCGTGTGAGCTGCTTCGATTGCGCGCTTAGTTTCTGTCGCACCGGCGTCGGGCACGTGGCCGATCGCCTTGCCGGTAGCCGGGTTAGTCACTTCGAAAACTGCGCCAGAGTCGGAGCCGATCCATTCGCCCCCGATGAAATTGGCTTCGCGTTTAAACGTGCTGATATCTCTTTGCATCGCTCTTCCTGTCGGCTTCGATAATGCTCGTCCGGCGGCAAACTCAGGATGGATCGCATTTTTTATGCGGTTCGCTCGCCATCACTGGCAGCATCAAATATTCCGCTTGCCAAGTTTGAAAGATCCAGTTCCTAATGAAATAGGAACCAGTCCGGGGGAGTGTTCATCGTGACCAACACCGCGCCACGCGCTGCCGACCCACTGCTGGTTTGGGAGCATCTGCTTGCCAAGCCCGTCAAGAGCCGCGGCTCGCTCACGATGCAGTTGGTCGCCTCCATGATCGATGCCATTGACACCAAGCAGATACCGGAGGGCGTGCGCTTGCCCTCCAGTCGTGCCATCGCCGACTTACTGAACATCGGCCGCAACACGGCGATTGCCGCCATCAATGCCCTCGTTGAACAGGGGTACCTGGTAACCAGGGATCGTTCCGGAATTTTCGTGGCAAGCAGCGGCGCGGCACCAAGGACTCCCGCCGGCGACGAGCCTATCGAAGCGTTCGATTGGAGTGCACGGCTTGGTCTGACGGAGACTGCAAACAGCTCAGCAAGTAGTGCCGAACCCGCGGCGATGGCCTATAATTTCAAATATGGCCAGTTTGATCTGAGCACATTCCCGACCAACCACTGGCGGCAGTGCGAGCGCAGTGCATCCGGCGTCACCGAGATCGCCGAATGGGGCCGTGATGCCTTCGACAGAGACGATTTCAGTCTTGTCGAGAGCTTGCGCCGGCATGTGCTGCCCAATCACGGGATTTGGGCAGAACTTGACGAGATCCTGGTGACCCTCGGCGGACAGGAGGGCCGCTATCTCGTGGCCCAGCTTCTCAGCAAGAACGGCGTGACCGTGGGCTATGAAAATCCGGGGCTGCCCGACATCAAGGCGATCCTCGCGACGACATCCGCACGGCAGGTCCCCCTGCCCGTCGACGAGGATGGGGTCTGTCTTTCAGCGGAACTCAAACAATGTGATGTCGCCTTCGTCATGCCTGGACACCACTGCCCGACAACGGCTGTCATGTCGACTGAACGTCGCAAAGCTCTCCTTGAGCTTGCAAAGCGCAGGGACATGGTCCTGGTCGAAGATACCTATGAAACGGAGCTGCTCAGCTACGGGAAAACCGCGCCTTCCGTGAAGAGCATCGACACCGAAGGCCGCGTCATTCACATCGGCAGCCTCTCGAAATCAGTGGCGCCTGGACTTCGCGTCGGCTTCGTTGTTGCCTCGCCGCTCGTCATCCGAGAACTCCGTTCGATCCGACGGCTCGTGCATCGCCACCCGCCTGGCAACATCCAGCGTGCGGTGGCGATGTTCATCGATCGCGGCTATTACCACTCCTATATTCGCCAGATCTCCAAAACGAGCGCTGACCGCGCCAGCATCTTTGCGCGTTCCGTCGCCCGCTGGCTGCCGGATGCAAAGGTAAGCCATTGCCAAGGGGCGGCGTCGTTCTGGATCGAACTGCCGAGCGAGATCGACGCCACGGCGCTATGCGCAGACATGGCGATGCAGAGCGTGTTGATCGAATCCGGCGAGCGGTTTTTCTTCGACCAGAGCCGGCGGAACTACCTGCGGATGGCCGTGTCACAGATACCGACGGAGAAGATAGATCCGGGAATTGAAAAGGTCGCCCGGTCTATTCGCCGCGCCTACGGCGTGGCCTGGCGCGCAGGAAGTTGAAGTCGCAGCCGTCTTCGGCCTGCAGCACTTCATCGAAGTAAAGCTTGGCATAGCCGCGCTCGACATGGACATGGGAGGGAGCCGACCAACTTGAACGACGATCGTCGAGTTCGGCGCCGTTAACCAGAAGCTCAATGCTCCCCTTCTCCACGTCAAGATGGATGAGGTCACCGTCTCGTACCAGCCCAAGTGGCCCTCCGACGGCGGCTTCAGGGGAAATGTGCAGGACGATCGCGCCAAATGCCGTCCCGCTCATGCGGGCGTCGGAAATTCTGACCATGTCCTTGACGCCGGCTGCGGCCAGCTTGCGAGGGATCGGGATATAACCCGCCTCCGGCATGCCCGGCGCGCCCTTCGGGCCTGCGTTCTGCAATACAAGGACATCATCGGCATTGACATCGAGGTCAGGCGCATCGATCCGGTCAGCCATATCCGCCAGTGACGTGAAGACGACCGCGCGTCCAGTATGTTTCAAGAGACCAGGGCTGGCCGCCGCCTGTTTGATGACTGCGCCATTTGGGGCAAGGTTGCCGCGTAGCAGCCGGATGCCGCCGCCAGAATGGATCGGATTGTCCACGGGGCGGACGACGTCGTTGGGAAAGGGCGCCGGCTGGTCCTTGAGGTTGTCTCCAAGTGTTTTGCCGCTGATGGTCAGGCACTCCTTGTCGATGAGGTGATCGATCTCGCGCAGGATGGCGGTCAGGCCGCCCGCTTTGAACAGATCCTCCATGTAGTGCTGGCCCGATGGCTTGAGGTCGACAAGCACCGGCGTTTCCGTTCCAAGCCGGTCCAATTCGCGAAGATCAAGATCGAAGCCAAGCCGGCCGGCAATTGCTGCAAGATGGACGACCCCATTCGTGGACCCGCCAACCGCCTGCAGGACGCGTAACGCGTTGGTCATCGATCGTTTCGTCATTACCTGCGATGGGCGCAGTTCTTCCGCGGCAAGCGCGACAGCACGCTCCCCGGTTGCTTCGGCATGGCGCAGCCGATCGGCGTGGACGGCCGGGATCGCCGCCCCCCCAGGCAGCATCATGCCCATCGCTTCGCTGACAAGCGCCATGGTGCTTGCCGTTCCCATCACCATGCAGGTCCCAGGACCAGGCGCGAGCTTGTTGCTGATATCCTCGATCTCGGCTTCGTCGATCGTCCCGGCGCGGTGTTGGCCCCACAGGCGCCGGCAGTCGGTGCAAGCGCCGAGGCGCTCGCCCTTGTGGCTGCCGGTTATCATCGGACCGGTCACGGTGAGGATAGCCGGCAGGTCGACGCTGGCTGCGCCCATGAGCAGCGCTGGGACAGTCTTGTCGCATCCGCCGATCAGGACGACGGCGTCCATCGGCTGGGCGCGCACCATTTCCTCCACGTCCATCGCCATGAGGTTGCGCAAGAACATGCTGGTCGGGTTCGAGAAGGCCTCATGAATGGAGACGACCGGGAACTCTACCGGCAGGCCGCCGGCGAGCATTACCCCGCGTTTGATCGCCTCGATGATGTCCGGCACGGATCGATGGCAGGCGTTATATCCGGAAAACGTATTGGTGATGCCGATGATCGGCCGCTGCAGGGCGCTGTCTGTATAACCCATCGCCTTGATGAAGGCCTTGCGCAGGAAGAGCGAAAAACCCGCATCGCCATAGTTCGCAAGACCGCGTTTCATTCCCTTCGGTTCGTCGGACACTTTAAGCTCCTTACCCGCCTGCGTCAGGCTATCTGGTATGTCTTGTACCGGTCGATTGCGATGTCGATCTCGTGCGGCTGCATCATCACCACCTCGCCGGCTTGCCTTGCCTGGATGTACTGCCGGCACAAGATCTCCAGTCGAAGCGCCAGATTGAATGTCTTGCGGAGTGACGAGCCGTGGCTGATCATGCCGTGGTTACCGAGCAGGCAGGAGTTTCTGCCCTGAAGTGCTTCGACCGCAGCCAGACCGAGCTCGGGTGAACCATAAGTGACGTAAGGGGTGCATTTCACGTTGCTGCCACCGAAAGCCGCTATCATGTAGTGGAACGGCGGAAGCGGCTTGTTCGTGCATGAGACCGCGACGCAATTGTCGGAATGGGTGTGAACGACCGCTTGCGTAGCGGGTGCTGAGGCATAGATCGCCGCATGCATCGACCACTCGCTCGATGGTTTGCCGCCCTCAGGGCAGGTTCCATCAAAATTGCAGAAGATGAAGTGTTCGGGCGCGATCTTGTCTGCCGACGCACCGGTCGGCGAAATCAACATGCCATCGCCATGACGCACGCTGATATTGCCCGACGCCAGGAAGATCAGGCCTGATCGGTCCAGTTCCTTGTAGACTTCGGTAAGTTCTTGTCGTTTCTCCTGCTCGGATGCCATCTGAGTTCCTCCTTGAAATAAGACGCGACGAAACGATCGCCGGTGGCGTCGCTCGAAAAACGGTTTTGACGTGTCGTCAGGCTGGAGCGCAGCCGAACGTGTGGGGATTTGGCCCGGCCGTCTGGCCGCAAGCCGGGCAGCGATGGGCAGAGAAAATACCAGCCTGCCACGCTGCATAAGCGGGGTGCAGGCTTTCGACGTCGCCAAGCCGCACGAGCGCGGCCTGCCGCAATTCCTCGGCATAGGTGCGCGCCGCGGTCGTGACCGCCCTCTCATCGAACGCGGTAATCACGCCGTTGCGTAGCAGCCAGCGGCCGTCGACCATGAGCGAATTGACGTTGCGCGGGTCGGCGTGCGAGACCAGAGCGTTGATCGTCAGAGGCGCCGTCGCCAATCCGTAGCTCTCGAAATCCAGGACAAGCACGTCGGCGGCACGGCCAGGCTCTAGCGCCCCAAGCGCCCGTTTGCTCCCAAGGGCACCGGCACCAACGGTCGTTGCCGATGCAAGTACGTCCTCGGGCCTGATCCATGTTTCGTAGTCGGATCCGGGATCGCGACCCGATACGAGCATGTGGCGCATGATCTCAAAGAGATCATGCCGACCTCCGGTATTCGAGCAGTCCGTTCCCAATGCGATCTTCACGCCCGCCTTGAGGTCATCTCTGACCCGCTTGCGACCGGAACCAAGCATCGCGTTGCTGAGCGGGTTGAAAGACACCGTGGAACCTGCCGCCGCGATGCGCTCTCGGTCACGGTCATCGATCCAGATTCCGTGGGCCAACGAGAGGCGTTCGTGCAGCAGCCCTGCATCCGCGAGAGCCTTGGTCAATCCCTGCGGCCAGAGCTCAGACGCAGCTTTGGCTTGCGGCAGCGTTTCCAGAAAATGTGTGTGACTGCCGATATCGAGATCGTCCTGTAGATCTTTCCAGAGATCCCATAGCTCCTGCGAGCACCGTTGGGGTGCGTTCGGACCCGCAAGAAGGGAGATACGTCCATCGCCATCGGAGCCGATCAGGTCGGCGATCCGTTCATAGGCTGCACGGATCTCCTGCGGCCGCTTCGGCGCGAGCGGTGCGATCTTTTGCACGACGTCCCTGTCGAGGGGGATATCGAGGATGTCCTCGTCCCAAAGATCCACGAAGAACGGGGCAAAGGCGACCCGCAGCCCCGACTGGACATGGGCATCGATCGCTGAAGCTGCCCGGTGGGTTTGCGGAAAATGGTCAATGAACCCCCCGATGCCGTTGCGGATCATCTCTATATCGGTCAGGAGCGCCGCGTAATGGACCGCCTCCTGCGTCGAGCCGCGGCCGTAATTGATCGCGTAATAGGACCAGAGCTCCAGGGGAAGCGAATTCTCGGTGCCTCTCAACAAGGTCGAGTTTGAGTGGACATGGCAGTCCACCAGTGGCGGMAGGAGAAGCTTGCCGCCAACATCGACCACTTCATCGGAACTTTGAGCCGCAGCCTCCGCGTCTGTTGGCGTGAAGACGGCCTCGATCTCAACTCCCTTGATCAGGAGACCGCCTTCTTGGATCTTTGCGCCTGGCCCGCTCCACACGGTGCCGCCCTTTAGGCAAAGGCGCTTTTGCCGTATCATCGGGGAACCGCCGGCTCGGCGAAACGATCGCKGATCATCGCCGGAGCATAAACGCCGACGGCCGTGGCAATGGCCGAAACGAGTCTGGGCGGGGTGACGTCGAAAGCGGGATACCAGCCCCTTGCAAGCGGGGTCGCGGTGCGCATTCCCAAGCAATGCAACGTTTCGTTGCCATCGCGTTCTTCCATCCGCACATCCGAGGGCGTTGACGCTTTCGCATCGGGGAAGCGCACCATTGCCACAAAGGGAAGGCTGAAATTGTTTGCGGCAATCGCCAGCTGCAGGGTCCCGACCTTGTTGATCACGTGACCAGAGAGCGTAACGCGATCTGCCGCCGTCATCAGCTTGTTGACGAGGCCCTGATCCATCGCATGGGCGGCCATGTTGTCGGTGATGACCGTAGCCTCGATCCCCATTTCGGCCACGCTATGGGCCGTCAGCCGAGAGCCCTGCAGATAGGGGCGTGTCTCCGTGCAATAAACTTTGATCTTCTTCCCCGCTTGCAACGCTGATGCCAGCGCATCGACGATCCCGGATTCTCCCCAGCAATGCGTGAGGATCGAATCGCCGTCGTCGATCATCTTCGCGGCATTCTCGCCGAGATCACGGCTATATTGGTGCTGGCGGGCCCAGGCCTGGCGAGCCATTTCCTCCATCGTTTGTCCGAGATCGGGCTGCCCAACGACCGCCTCGGCTTCCCTCAGAAGAAGACCGATCACATCGCGGATGTTATTGTTGGTGGGCCGCGTCTTGAGAAGTCGGGCGGCCGCATGCGACAATAAGCTTTTTCGGTCCTCCACGTTGGCGAGCTTCGCTGCCTCGCGCGCCGCCAGCACGAATCCCGCACTCGCTGCGAAGAATGGGCCGCTGCTTTGCGTCACCATCTGTTCGATGGCCACGGCAACATCTTCGTAAGTCCGGCAGTCGACATACTCGGTCTTCAAAGGAAACACGCGACGGTCGAGGATCCTTACGAATTCGTCTTCAAGCAACACGCTTTTGGTTATAAGCGTCGGCATAGTGATCGGCATGACCATCACCATCTCCCTATCCAGTAATGTTCGTTAAGTACTTCGCGCGATTACAAATCGCTGCTGATGATATTTCGGCGTTCGGAGGCTTTGGCCTTCTTGTCCCAGTTTGTCAGGCGCAGGATAGCTTCCGCCGCAGTTTCGCACGCTCTTGCAACGCCGCCATTCTCACCCCACACACCGGTGATGCGGTTGGCAATGACGGAACAAATCGACCCGGCGCGGAAGCCATGCAGCCTCGAAAGGGTCAGCAATGCAGCTGTCTCCATCTCGAAGTTCAGCACGCCTGCGCGCTTCATCTCTTCCAGGATCCTTTCGCCCTCAAGCGACATAAAGTCGTTATACGCGGGCCTGCCTTGGCCTGCAAAGAAGGATCCGCTTGTTGCACCCGTCCCAACCCGGTAGGAAAATCCTTTATCCACGGCTGCATCAACAAGCGAGAAGGTGACTTCATGCGAAGCGGCCGCGGGATATTCATTGCGCACGTAAAAGTGCGTTGTTCCGTCTAACCGCACCGACGCATCGTTGATGATCAGCGAACYGGGTGCAATGTCTTCGCGAAGCGTGCCACAGGTCCCAACGCGAATGAAGGTGTCGATACCAAGAAGAAAGAGATCGCCAAGAATGATGTCCAGCGACGGAGCGCCCATCATCGTCGATACCGCACCGATGCGCGCGCCCTTATAGACACCTGACGCTGCGCGGTATCCTCTTGGAAGGCTGATAACTTTGGCTTCGTCCCACTGGCTTGCCATGAGGTCGACACGGTCGGGGTCGCCTGGAAGCAGCACATAACGCGGAAGATCCAAAGTCTTGAGAGCGGTAATTCGGCGGCGATCGCCAGAGTTTGCGGTAGCAATTTCAGGATTCGGTTTGTTCATGGTCTTGTCCATTGATTGAGTGGCCAGGCCTCAGGTCGCGCGCCACTTGACGACATACTTTTCAAGCAGCGTGACCGCTCCGAAGAGAGATAGCGCCAATGCCGACGACACTGCGATTGATGCGTAGAGGATCTCGGTGCGGTAATCGAAGGTGGACTGGATGATCAGCATACCGATGCCCCTCTCGGCACCGACCCATTCGCTGACAATTGCGCCGATCACGCAGCTGGTTGCTGCAATCTTAAGGGCGGTGAACACGAATGGCAGAGAGCGGGGCAGACGGAGGCGGAAGAAGATTTCGGTTCGGCTTGCAGACAAGATCTTCATCAATTCCATCTCAGAGTGAGAGACCGATTCCAGGCCGCGCAGAGTATTCACTAGCGTCGGAAACATGCAGATGATGGCAGCGATCGCGACCTTTGATGTCATGGTCAAGCCGAAGACAAGGATCAGCACGGGAGACAGCGCGATGATCGGAATCGTGTTGAACAGAACGACCACAGGGAAATAGATGCTGCGGATCAAGCGACTGTGCACGAACATGGTTGCGAGGAGAAAGCCGATGGTGTTACCGACCGCGAAACCCGCCAATGCCTCAGCAGCAGTTGGACGAATGTTGTCCCAAAGCAGGGCCTTTTGATCCCAAAGAGCGTGAGCCACGGTTAAGGGATCGGGAGCAATAAACGGCTTTACCTCGAAGCCGGTGATGATTGCCTGCCAAAGGGCGATGAGGGAAATCAGGCCGATCAGCGGCCATGCCCATGTCAATGAGTTCTTCAATGATGATCTCCTGAGCCATGTGCCTTTTCCAGGACGGTGCGGAGGCGCGAGGTAATCTGGAAAAATTCAGTTGAAGTGCGATCAATGGTGTTGTTCGGCTTGCAATCGTCAAGATCGATTTCTTCGACGATTCTGCCCGGATGAGCACCCATGACCACCACGGTTTCGCCGAGCAGTGCGGCCTCCGTCAGGCTATGTGTGACGAAAACAACCGTTGTGCCGGTTTCCCGCCAGATCTTGAGAAGCTCATCGTTCAAGCCATCGCGGGTGATCTCGTCCAATGCCCCGAACGGTTCGTCCATCAAAAGAATTTCGGGCTGCGTTACCAATGCCCGCGCGATTGCCACACGCTGGCGCTGTCCCCCCGAAAGTTGCCAAGGGTATGCATTTTCACGGCCTTTCAGGCCGACCATGGCGAGGAGCTCGCGCGGATCGCGGGAGGGCCTCTTCAAGCGCGACCAGCCGCCGACCTGAAGCGGCAATGACACGTTTTCAAGAGCCGTACGCCAGGGAAGAAGAGTTGACTCCTGGAATACGAATGAGAACCGCCGCTTCTGGCGGGCCTCTTTCGGACTTGCGCCGAACACCTCGATTTTGCCGTTCGTGCTATCGAGGAGGTCTGCGATGTTGCGCAACAGGGTGGATTTTCCACAGCCTGACGGCCCGATCAGCACGATGAACCGACCTGCGTCAGCGTTCAAGGTGACGTCTTGGAAAGCGCAGACCTGTCCAAAAGACATCGAGAGGTCTGCGATGTCTATCGCTTGCTTGGTTGTCATGTTTTTCAGCCTAGTTTCGCCCGCGTGTCTGCGGTGCGCTCGAGGATCTCCCAGGTCACGCATTCATCAAGAACGGGGACCTTGCCCGGGAATTTTCCGATCTCACGGAAGAGATCCACCTGCTTTTGCAATTGTTCGCGAGAGTGCCAGCCCCAGCCATGTTCCCTGGTGGTCTCATCGAACGACAGCGAGGCGATGAGGTCGACGGTCTGATACTCGACCTGTCGATCGAGTGCCGGGTATGCGTCGCACATGATATCCACTGCAGCGCGGCGGTTCTCGTAGGCCCAGGCCCAGCCCTTTGAGAGGGCGCGAACGAACTTCACCAGGTTTTCTTTCTGCGCAGGATAAGCCTCCGCCGACGTGAAATAGGAGTTGGCATAATTCGGCGCGCCGATTTTGGCGGGGATCAAGGTGATGATGTCCGGACCCAGAACAGACAATGCCTTTGTGTTCGTGAGGAAACCTGTGACGGCATCGACTTGTCCCGCCAGGAGGGGCGTCATATCAGCGCCCATAGTCACTACTTTGACGCTGTTCCGGTCCAATTTGTTCTGGGCCATGATCAGATCGAGCAGATAGCGACCGTTAGGATTGATCGCGACTGTCTTGCCCACCAGATCTTTTGCCGTGCGGATCGGAGACTTCGGAAGCGAAACATAGGCGTATGGCGAATACCGGAAACCGCTCGCAAACAGCATCAACGGACGTCCGGCCTCGAATGCCGTAAAAAACTGCGCCGTCGACGAAAGCTCGCCCATCTGAGCCTGGCCAGCCAGGACAGGAGGTACTGTCTGGGCATTCGGCCCGCCAGGACCGAAGGTCACATCGAGCCCCTCGTCCTTAAAGAAGCCCTTCTTCTGGGCGACGATATCCCCGAGCTGGCCGTTTCCGATCAGCCAGTCATACTGGATGCGGACACCAACGTCCGATGCCTGCGCGTTTCCAAATGAAACGAATGTCCCGCCGATGGTAGTTGCCGCGGCAGTTTTCAKAAAGCTTCTTCTGTTCATGACAACGATCTCCCAGTTGGTGTGACAGCCGGACTTTTCGATCCCCTTGTTGGCTGACGCGATCGTTGTAATGTTCATTTCTCGGCTGGCATAGAACCAGTCTGTTCAAATTTCAGAACCAGTTTACAGCGAATGGCTCGGTGGTTTGGCGTCTCCAAATCTGTTGCGCCTGCTTTGCGACGTCTTTGAGCAAGCCTAGCCTTTGATAGCCCCCGCCGTCATCGAACCCGAAATCTGTCGATACATCAGCAGGCCAAGGAAGACTGGAGGCAAGGCGCCGAGGACCATGACCGCAGACGCTGTGCCCCACTGGACGCCGCCGCCGCTTGCCGCAAAGAAGAACGATGCACCGACCGTCATCGGAACAGCCTTGTTCGTCGTCAGCATCAAACCGAAGAGGAACTCGTTCCAGGCGGTGATGAAGCCGAAGATGAAAGTCGTCACCAGTGCAGGCCGCACAACCGGCCGGATGATGCTGAGCATGATCTGCCACGAACTCGCCCCGTCTACCCTCGCCGCCTCGTCCAGTTCGAGCGGAACGTCGGAAATCGCATTGACGAGGATGACGAGCGCCAGCGGCGTGTTGACGATGGTCAGGATCAGGCCGAGACCAAGCTGAGTGTCGAGCAGGCCCAGAAACTGGTACATCATATAAAGCGGGATTGCGAAAATGATGAGCGGTACGGCGCGCAGATTAATGACGATCGGCAGCAGCGTGTGTTTGCCCACCTCGCTCCTTGCAATCGCATAGGCCGCCGGAAAGGCGAGCAGGATCGCAAGTCCGGTGCCGATCAGGGAAGCGACGGTACTGTTCCAGAGGTAGGAATAGATGTTGAAACGATCGGTCTGTGTCAAAACCCGCAGGTAATTTTCAAAGGTCGGCTGGTTGACCCATAAACCGGGATTGATTGAAAGTTCGCGCGCGCTTTTGAACGACGTGACGAGCGTGACGATGACGGGAAAATTCATTGCGAGAGCGGCGACAGCAAAGACGATCCAGCGGAGCGCGTTCATCATGGCTTATTTCCCCCTGCGGCGGGCAAGCCAGTTGAGGCCATAKAGTACGGCCAGCGACGTCAGGAAGAGGACAACGGAAGCCGCAACCGCCTTGCCGATCGCGCCCTCCTTGAAGAACGCCTGATAGATGTAGATCGACAATGATGTCGTCGAGCCGCCTGCACCGCTGCCGGTCAGCGCATATACGTTGTCGAAGACGCGAAAGCCGTCGATGAAACGGATGAAGAAGGCGATCACCAGCGTCGGCAGCATCAGCGGCAATTCGACGAACCAGAGAACCTTGATGGCCGAGGCACCGTCGAGCGCGGCGGCTTCCCGCACGTCGATCGGCACTGCGACATAGGCCATGTAAAAGAGCAGAAAGGCGAATGGTGTCCATTGCAGTGTTTCGACCACGATCAGCGTCCAGAACGCATKAGCGACATCGAGGAAAGCCGGACTGTCGCCGAACCACGCGAAGAGATAATAGGGCACCGGCCCGGCAAATTCGTGCAGAACGAGCCGGTACATTAGGCCGATCATGGCAGGCGCTACCATCAGCGGCAGCATAAGTGGCGCCATCAATACAGATCGCTTGGAAAGAAGAGGCGCCAGGAAGATCGCTAGAAACAGCCCGAGCAGGCATTCGATAAGCGCCGTGAGAATGCCGAAGCGCAGGGAAAAGGACGTGGCGCGCCAGAAATCTCGGTCGGAAAGCACGGCAAGGTAATTGCCGAAGCCGCTCAGCGTCGGACTTCGCAGGGTCTGGAAGTCGACGGTCGAGACCGAATAGATGAGATTGATGACTGCAGGAAAGCCGAGAAACAGCAACAGGAACCCCACGAGCGGCGTGAGATAGGCCCTTGCCTCGGCACGTTTTATGATAGCCATTTCGATCCGCCGGATGGGCCGGACGCCTTGCAATGCGGCAAGGCGTCCGGCGGGTATCACTTCTTCAGGAGGTCCTGCATTCCGGCCTTGGTGTGAGCCAGCGCATCGTCGAGGTTCTGCTGACCTGACCAATAGCCGGTGAACTCCTTCGCCTGCAGTTCATAGACGGAGAGTGCGTTGGCCGACGTCGCACCGTTCATCACGTAGCCGTATTTGCTGGCGAACTCGCCGAGCTTGACGAGATCCGGTCGTTCCTTGGCCACTTTCGCCACCACGTCAGGCGCAAGGGCTGGAGAACCGCCCTGTCGGGCATAGAGCAAGGCCGCATCCTCGGTCGCCAGCCATTTCAGGAATTTGACTGCGCCGTCCTTGTTCTTTGCGTTCTTGTTCAGGCCGAGGCCGAGGCCGTGAATATGATCGGCGCGACCATCCGGCCCGGACGGCGGTGCTACGATGCCGGTGACTTCAGCAACGGCAGGGTTTTTCTCCGCACTGGTGAGATCTGCGGCAGCAGCGTTCCACTGAAGTGCTGTTGCGGCCTGCCCGGAACCGAAGGCCGCATTTGTCTCGGCATATTCGTAACTCAACGAATCCTTAGGCGAAGCGCCAGCGTCGTAAAGCTTCTTGTAGAGTTCGAGACCGGTCTTGTAAGCGTTGGAATCGACAGTGACATTGCCCTCCTCATCGGTCCAGTTTCCACCGTAGGAGCGTGGCACGGACTGAAACACCATCATGTTGAAAAGCAGGTTCTTCATCTGCAAGACGGTGCCGTAACGGACGGGGCTTTCGGAATTCACCTGCTTGGAGAAATAGAGAGCCGTCGCCGCCCAGTCGTCCMACGTCCAGCTGTCTGGATCCTTCGGCTGCAATTCCTTGCCGAGATACTGCTTGGCGATTTCTGCATACTTCTTCTTGGCCGCATCGTCCTTCATCAGCGCGTTGATCAGATCTTTGCGATAATACATGAAGTGCAGCGACAGGTCCGTCGGCACGCCGTACTGCTTACCGTCGAACTGCATCGTCTTCAGAACGGAATCGCCGAACGTCTTCGCAGCGCCATCGCCGAGATCGACAGGCTCCATGTAGGGCGCGTAGCGGCCGATCGAGTAGGTGGCAACGAGGTTGATGTCAAACGCGGTCGATCCCGCTGCCATGTCGGCCTGCAACTTGTCGAAGAAACCTTCTCGATTGAAGAACAGGAGCTCGACCTTGTCGGCGTCGCTGATGCCGGCTGTTTTATTGTAGGCTTCGACGGTTGCGCGGAGCGCCGTTTCTTCCGAGCCGCCGGGCCAGCCGAGAACGGTCACAGTCGCATTCGAGGTTCCTGGTAGAGCAACGCTTGCCAGAAGCAGGGCAAGCGCGGATAAGGTCTTTCTTTTCAATGTCATCGTAGTTCCCTCTTTTTTGTTAGGTTAGGATCGATGTCTTCCGGAATTCATCAGTTACCCAGCACTGCAAGGCTCGCCACGCCAATGATGCCTGCACGGTTACCGAGCTTGGCGGGCACGAGAGAAGGCGTCAGCCTGATATCGACACCCACGAAGCAATCACGCATGCGATCGAGATAACCCACTGCAAGGCCGATACCGCCGCCGATGACGATACGTTTCGGATCGAGCATCATCTGGATGTCACGGCAGAGCGTAGCCGCACGAAATGCCGATTGCGAGACGATCGTGGCAGCCCAAGCCTCGCCTTTGTTGGCATGTTCGAAAACCTCGGCGGCAGTTCCCGGATGCCCTGCTTTTGAGGCCTCGACTGCCATCCACCGGCCGGACGTCTGATCTTCAAGTGGCGATTGCCCCGCGGACGGACCGCGGATCAGCCCGAAATGGCCGGCGAGCCCAGTCAATGGGCGACCATTGATGATAATGCCGCCGCCGATGCCGGTCGAGATGGTGAGGAATACCAGATCCCCACCCTCGCCGGCACCGAACCGGTACTCTCCCCAAGCCGCCGCCTGTGCGTCGTTGATCGCAAAAGCCGGTTTGCCGAAAGCAATCCTTGCCTTGTCAACCAGTGGGTATCGGTCGGGAATCCCGAGCGTTGCCGGATTGAGCGCAGACCAGCAACCGTCTTGGATGAAGCCGGTAACCGCAATGCCGACGCGGGAATAGCGATCGGCCCATGATCGAGCAGAGCTGGCGATCGCGGCAAGCCATGTATCGGGACCAGCCTCCCGTGCTGTCGGCACCGTCATTTCATCCAGCACTTCGCTGCCTCTGACCAGCGCTGCCATCGTCTTCGTGCCGCCGATATCGATGGCAAGGGTCGTTTGCGTACCGTCGGCATCATAGGCCGTAGCAACGGCATCGCGGAACCACGACGTGACGTGCTCGGTGCGCGTGATCGCCGAGCCCACGACCACGGCGAAAGCCCCCGCCTCGGCTGCGCTTGCTGCCTGCTCAGGCGTGCGGATGCGGCCCTCGGCAATGACATAGGGCGTGAGCGTGCGCATCGCGGTGATCAGGTCGATATCCGGATCGATCGGTTCAGGCCCACCGACATAGCCGGAAAGCGTCGTGCCGACGAAGTCGACCCCGGCCGCCAAGGCGTTCCGCGCATCTTCAAGGCTCGAGCAGTCGGCCATTGTCAGCTTGCCGCGTGCTCTGACCGCCTTCACCAGAGCCTCGATGGACGCCGGCCGCACACGATCCGTGGCGTCGAAGGCGACGATGTCGGCGCCGGCATCGACCAGCGCTTCGGCATCGGCAACGAAGGGCGTGATCCGCACGGGACTGTCATCGAGATCGCGCTTGACGATACCGATGATCGGCACGTTCACGGCGGGACGTACAGCTTTTACATAGCCGACAGATTCGATCCGCAATGCCTTTGCACCGGCATCGACGGCGGCTCTCGCAAATCCGATGACGAAGTCAGCGGTGTCCGTCGGCCCGCCGGGAACCGGCTGGCAGGAAACGATAAGGCTTTTCTTGATGTCGTCGCGCTGCAATCGTGACACTCCCTTTCAGCATCACGATAATTGGAAAGTACCAGATTACAACCAGTTTATAACTGGTATCATCGCGTCAGCTCGAACACGAAGTCGTAAACGTCGCCCTTGTAGCGGCTCTCGCAATATTCGACGATCTGACCGTCGCCAAGGAAGCAGCGGCGCTCCGTCATCAGCAGAGGTGCCCCGGCATCGCAATCGAGATATTGCGCATCCTCCGCCGAGGCCGCCCGCGAGCGCATGCGCTGAACGGCGCGCTGGGGAAGAAAACCGCGCGCCTCCAGCGCTTGGTAGAGGGAGTCGCCGACCAGATTCGCCGAAGGGATAAAGCGGACCGGGACAGTCGATATCTCGACCGCTATAGGCACGCCATCGGCCGTGCGAATGCGCTTCATGCGTAGGATGTTGCTGTTTCCAGCAACCCCGAGTGCCATCATTTCCGTGGGAGAAGGCCGGCTTATCTGCTTGGAAAGCCAAATACATCCGGGAGTGAGCCCACGTGCAATTATGTCTTCCGAGAAGCTGGTAAGCGTGGAAAGAGACTTTTCGACACGCGATCCGACCTCGGTCTTGAAGCCGTGGCGGCGATTGAGGAAGCCCTCTTCCTCAAGCAGCGCCAATGCCTTGCGTATCGTGACGCGCGAGAGCGACAGCGTCTCCGCAAGCACGCGCTCTCCCGGCAAAACGGCACCGGCCTTGAGCGTATTTGAGAGGATCGCAGTTTCCATAGCCAATTTCAGCCGCTTGTAGAGCGGCAGATCGGATGCCGATGCCTGTAATTCCCTGCCGATCACGTCGATAAGTTCATCCGTAGCCATGACTTTTCCGGTGCCCTCAAATTTTTCTGCGGAAGCCGTCTGGATCTATACTGGTATTAAAGTGCGAGGGCAATTCCCTGGCTGCCGATCGGATTCAAGCCGGAAATTCGAACTTGCCCATTTGACAGATATCCTACAAGTGGATATGTGGATTTCATCTTATCGGCGAAGCGAAGAGAAGATCAGGCATGGCGTTGAAATCGATGAAGCCGCTGACACGCKCACCGCTGCTGCATGTATCCGTGCAGGAAAGCCTACGCGCTTACATCCATGACAACGGCCTGGCACCAGGGACGCTGCTGCCGGCCGAGGGAGAACTTGCCACCCAGCTCGGCGTGAGCCGCAATTCGCTGCGCGAAGGCATCAAAGCGCTGGAATCGCTCGGTGTGCTGGAGACGCGGCGCGGTGTTGGCATCTTCGTGAAGGCCTTCTCCTTCGAGCCGCTTCTGGACAACCTCGCCTACGGCCTTGGCGGGGCATTGCGACAGATCGAGGAAGTGATCGAAATCCGCCGCACACTTGAGGTGGGCTTGATCGGCAAGACGATCGAGAGGATCGGCGAGGAAGACATCGCCGAGTTGCGTGCGGCCGTCAATCGTATGCGCACGCATGCCGAGCGCGGCGAAACTTTCGCCGAGGACGATCAGCTGTTCCACCGGCTGCTGTTTCGCTGCCAGGACAATGAAACCCTTGTGCGGCTGATCGATGTCTTCTGGCTCGCCTTCTACAAGGCGTCGGATTTCGTCAACCTCGACAATGCCGATCCAATGGCGACCTGGCGTGATCATGCCGCGATCGTCGATGCGATCGAGGCAAAGGATCTGGAGGAGGCGCGCAGGCGTCTGGATCGTCACTACGAGGGGATTGCCCGGGTGATTGCCAACAACAAGACAAGTTCAAACGTGGGAGGAACACATGAAAAGACTGTCTAGATTATCCATTATCGCGCTTGGCGCCATGCTGTCGACGGTTGCCGTGCCGGCTCTAGTCGTTTCGGGTGTCGTAACCCGGGCCGAGGCCGCCACTCTGTCCGGCGGCTTCGATGTCGGTCCCGGCGGCTTCCAGGGCAACTTCAATCCGCTTGCCGCGACCTCCGGCTTCACCTGGCTCAGCGTCTACTATGAGCCGCTGGTCACCTATGACCAGAAGCTGCAAAAGGTCGTCGGTGCGCTGGCAAGCTCCTACGAGGTCAGCCCGGATCAGATGACCTATACGTTCAAGCTGGCAGATGCCAAATGGCATGACGGCAAGCCCTTCACCGCCAAGGACGCGAAATTCACGATGGGCCTTGCGATGGATGCGAAAACCGGCTCGGTTCTCGCTGCGCGGCTGAAGGCCGTATCGTCCGTCGAAGCGCCGGATGACCACACTGTCGTCATCAAGCTCAGCGCACCGAGCGGCAGTCTGCTCGATACGATGACCAAGGTGATGATGCTGCCGGAGCACGCGCTCTCCTCGATACCGGCCGACCAGCTGGCGAAAAGCACATGGTGGTCCACCACTCCGATCGGCACAGGCCCGTTCAAGTTCACCAAATATGTCTCGGATCAGTATGTCGAACTTGCCGCCAATACCGATTATCGCGGTGGCAAGCCCGCACTGGAACGCGTCATCAATCGCTATTTCGCCAACCCGGCCGCAGCGATTGCGGCGCTGAGATCCGGCGAAATCCAGTTCACCTATGTCGATTCCAACGACGTTCCGACCTTCAAGGACAACAAGGACTTCAACGTCATCGAAGGCGACTCTTTCGTCGTCAACTATCTCGGCTTCAACCACGATTCTCCGATCTGGAAGGATGTGCGGGTCCGCAAGGCGGTGATGTATGCGATCAATCGCGATGCCATCATCCAGAGCCTTTACGGCGGCGCAGCCAAGCCCGCCAACTGCGCTTATGTCGCCGAACAGTTGATCCCGCAGGGCATCGACGCTTATGCCTACGATCCGGAAAAGGCCAAGCAGCTTCTGACTGAAGCGGGCTGGGAGCAGATCAACGGCGGCAAGCCGCTCACGCTTCTGACCTATTACACCACACCGCTTGCAACCAACGTGCTTGCCGCTGTCCAGGCGATGCTCGCCCAGGTCGGCATCAACATCGTGCCCCGCGCCGTTGATACACCGACCTATAACAGCATCGTACTCAACCCGAAGCCGGATGTTGCCCAGTTTCAGATGGTTTACGCCGGGCTGCAGAACGGGCCGGATGCGGGAAGCATCAATGTCGGCCTCAATGAGAGCCAGATCCCTCCGGCCGGACCGAACGTCGCCAGGGTTCGCATGCCCGAMCTCAGCAAGGCGCTCGATACCGCACTTGCCGAGCCGGACAGCGCAAAGCGGGCTGCCGCCTATCAGGACGTCTGCAAGGTCATGAACACGAACCTTCCCTGGGCGACGCTCTGGGTGGCAAACCGCTACGGTGTCGTCTCGGCCAAGGTGAAKGATTTCGTCTGGACGCCCGCGCCGGGTGGCGGCCCGTATCAGGCCGATCCGCAGAAATGGTCGATCGCCCAATAGGCGATTCCGCAAAGCTAAAGGGTGGCTTCGGCCACCCTGACAGACGGATTTACGATGCTCCGATACAGCCTCAAACGCCTGATTATAGGAATAGGCATGCTCATCGCCTTGAGCATGCTGATCTTCCTGATGCTGCGCCTGGCGCCAGGCGATCCGATCGATGCCTATATCGATCCGAACATACCGATGTCGCCATCAGACCTTGCCGATCTGCGTAGCAGGCTCGGGCTCGATCAGCCTTTGCCCCTTCAGTATCTCGGCTGGTTGCAGCAAGCGTTGATGGGCAATCTCGGTTATTCGATCAAGCGTCTCGATCAGCCGGTTCTAGGTCTTGTTGTGTCGCGGATTGGTCCGACAGTGCTATTGATGGGCACCGCACTCGCCTTCGCTATCGTCGCCGGCATCGCCTTTGGCGTAATCAGCGCTGTCCGCCGTAATTCTTTCGCCGATCTCTCGCTGTCTGTGGTCGCGCTCGCCGGCATATCGAGCCCTGCATTTCTCAGTGCACTGATCGGCCTTTATATTTTCTCAGTGCGGCTGCACTGGATGCCTTCAGGAGGCATGCTGACGCCGGGCGAGGAATTCTCCGTGGGCGATCTCCTTCACCACCTGATCCTGCCGGCCGCACTTCTGTCCGTCGCGCAAGCTGCGTTGATCATGCGCTACATGCGCGCCTCGCTGCTCGAAGTCCTCAATCAGGACTACGTCCGTACGGCGCGCGCCAAGGGCGTTCACAAGTTCTGGGTGGTGACCAAACATGCCTTGCGCAATGCGCTTCTTCCGATCGTCACGTTGGTCGGTTCCACCATCGGCCTTGCAATAGGCGGCGCCATTTTCATCGAGAGTGTCTTCAATTGGCCAGGCATGGGGCTTCTGCTGGTCGATGCCGTGCAGACCCGCGATTATCCGGTCATCATGGGGGCAACGCTCATCATCGGCGCTTGCGTCATCGTCGTCAATCTTCTGACCGACATCACTTATGCGATCGTCGATCCGCGCATCAAGGTGGGCTGACATGCTGGCACGCTCTCCGCAATCCCGCAGCCCAGGGCCACTTGCCCGCGCCTTCGGACGCTTCCTGCACAATCGCGCCGCCGTTGCCGGCGTCTGCATCGCAGTTCCCATGCTGCTGTTGATCCTCTCCTACCCGCTGTGGTGGACTTTCCGACCGAATGACATCGATCTTTTGGCGATGAACAGCGGTCCGACGAAGACGCACTGGTTCGGAACCGACGGCGTCGGCCGCGACGTCTTTGCGCGGGTGCTGGAAGGCGGCAGGATTTCGCTCCTGGTTGCCGTCGCATCGACGGCTCTTTCCGCGGTCATCGGCTTTCTTTTCGGAGCCATCTCGGCGCTTGCCGGACGCTGGGCCGATGCAGCTTCCATGCGCTTCGTCGATCTGGTGATGACCCTGCCGCCCGTCATCTTTCTGCTTGTGCTTGCTTCGATTGCAGGCACCGGCATCTGGCCGACGGTTGTCGTCATCTCGCTTCTCTCATGGCCGTTGCTTGCACGCATGATCCGCTCCCGACTGCTGGAATTGCGCGAGCGTGACTTCGTCATGGCCGCGCGCGGCATGGGTGCCGGCATCGGCCACCTGCTCTTCCGCCATGGCCTGCCGAACTCGATCGATATCCTTGTGGTCTACGCAACGCTGCAGATCGCCAATGCCATCCTGCTCGAGGCTGGCCTGTCCTTCCTCGGCCTGGGCATCGCGCCGCCGGCGGCAAGCTGGGGCAACATGCTGAATGCGGCCCGTTCGACGGCCGTGCTCGAACAATATCCGTGGCAATGGCTCTTCCCCGGCGCCGCGCTGATCCTTGCCGTGCTTGCGATCAACTTCATTGGCGATGGCCTCAGAGATGCCTTCGACCCACGTGCCGAACTGAACTGACAATCGAAAGAAAGAGAAAATGACCAAATTCAAGGGTGTTGTTCCCCCCGTCGTCACGCCGCTCAATCCGGATCTCACTGTCGACTACCCCTCCTATACACGGGTGCTGGAACATCTGATCGATGCCGGCTGCCACGGAGTCTTCGTGCTGGGTTCGACGAGCGAAGTCATCTTCCATGACGAAAAGACCCGGCGCGAAATCATCGAGCATTCCGCCAAGGTGGTGAACGGGCGCGTGCCGCTAATCGTCGGCGTCATCGATCCGACCACGGATCGTGTCATCGCCCATTCGAAGGTCGCAAAGGCGGCCGGCGCCGATGCGGTCGTGGTGACCGCACCCTTCTACACCGTCACCAGCCAGTCCGAGATCCTCGATCACTTCCGCTATATTCGCGACGCGGTGGACGTTCCGCTGGTTGCCTACGACATTCCCGTCTGCGTGAACGTCAAGCTGCAGCGCCAGACGGTCGTGACCCTTGCCAAAGAAGGCGCGATCATTGGTCTCAAGGATTCCAGCGGCGACGACGGCAACTTCCGTTACGCGCTCCTGGACCTCGCCGAACACAAGGACATCTTCCTGATGACCGGCTCCGAGATCGTCGTCGACAATGCTCTCCTGATGGGTGCGCACGGCGTCGTTCCCGGTATCGCCAATGTCGATCCCCACGGCTACGTCCGCCTTTGGGATGCCGCCCAGCGTGGCGACTGGGTCGCCGCCAAGAAGGAGCAGGAGCGGCTTTGCCGTCTCTTCGAAATCGTCTGGGTCGCGCAGGGCCGTGTGAGCGGCGGCGCATCCGGCATCGGTGCCTTCAAGGCCGCCATGCGCAGCCTGGGCATCATCGAGTCTGCCGTGATGCCGCGACCGCGCGCTGCTCTGAACGATGCCGAAACCGCGCGGATCGACGGGATCCTGCGCGCGACCGGCCTTCTGAACTGAGCGAGCAGATGGAACAGACCGCCGAACCCGTACTCGACATCAAGGGATTGCGAACGATCTTCCGCGTCCGCGGCAGCGAGATCACGGCGGTCAACGATATCGACTTGACGGTCGCCGCCGGCGAGACACTTGCGCTTGTCGGCGAATCCGGCTCCGGCAAGTCGGTGACCAGCCTCTCGGTGATGCGGCTGCTCACCCGCAATATCGGCGTGATTGCCGCCGGCAGCATCCGTCTGACCACACGCTCGGGCGCGGTCCAGGATCTTGTGTCCCTCGACGAGGAGAGCATGCGCAGGATCAGGGGCGACGACATCGGGATGGTGTTCCAGGAGCCGATGTCGAGCCTCAATCCCGTCTTCACGATCGGCGATCAGATTTCCGAACCGATCCGTATCCATCGCGGTGCAAGCCGCAAGGCCGCGATGGATGCCGCCGTCACGCTGCTTGAAAGCGTCGGCATCCCGGACGCCAGGCGCCGCGCCGGCCAATATCCGCACGAACTTTCCGGCGGCATGCGCCAACGCGCCACGATCGCCATGGCGCTGGCCTGCGATCCGGCGCTTTTGATTGCCGACGAACCGACCACGGCGCTCGACGTGACGATCCAGGCGCAGATTCTCGATCTGCTTCTCAAGCTGCAGCGCGAGCGTGGCATGGCGATGCTGTTCGTCACTCACAATCTCGGCGTCGTCGCCGAAATCGCCCATCGCGTCGCGGTGATGTATGCCGGACGGATCGTCGAAGAAGGACCGGTCGGCGAGGTTTTCCGCAATCCGAAGCATCCCTATACGATGGGCCTGCTCGCTTCCATGCCGCGCCTTGGCGACGCGTCGCGGATGAAACAGGCCGGTGAAAAGCTCTCTGCCATTCCCGGCATGGTTCCGAGCCTGATGAACATGCCGAGCGGGTGTGCCTTTGCCCCGCGTTGCAAATTCGCGGTCGATGCCTGTCGCGCCGCGGTTCCCGCACTTGAAGAGATCAATTCGCAGCATCGCAGCCGCTGCATCAGATGGCAGGAGATCTAGATGAGCGAACCACTGCTCTCTGTCCGCGACCTCTCGAAACATTATACTTCCCGCGGCACGCGGCTGAATATTCTGCAGGGCATCTCCTTCGATATCGGCAAGGGTGAAGTCGTCGGGCTTGTCGGCGAATCCGGCAGCGGAAAGACCACGATCGGGCGTTCCGTGCTTCGGCTGGTCGAACCGTCTTCAGGCAGCGTCCGCTTCGACGGGAAGGAGCTGACTGACCTTTCGGCTTCGGCGCTGAGACGGCAACGGCCACGCATGCAGTATATTTTCCAGGACCCCTTCGCCAGCCTGTCACCACGGATGACGATCGGCGAAATCCTTACGGAAGGCTTGAAGATCCAGGGGATCGGATCGGCACGCGACAGGCTTGAACGAGCCCAAGCCGCCTTGGCCCAGGTCGAGTTGCCAGCCGATGCGATCAACCGGTATGCGCATGAGTTTTCCGGCGGGCAGCGCCAGCGCATCGGAATTGCCCGCGCCTTGACCTTGTCGCCCGAATTCATTGTGGCCGATGAACCGGTCTCCGCGCTCGACGTCTCGATCCAGGCGCAGGTGATCAACCTTCTCCGCGAATTGCAGCAACGGCTCGGCCTGACCATGCTGTTCATCTCGCATGACCTCGCCGTCGTCGAATACATTTGCGACCGGGTGATCGTGCTCTATCTCGGCCGTATCATGGAGATCGCGCCGAGCGCAGACCTTTATGCGAGACCGCAGCATCCCTATACGCGCGCCCTGCTCTCGGCCATTCCGTCACCCGATCCGGATGCCAGGCGCGACCGGCAGATCCTCAAAGGCGATATTCCAAGTCCGGCCAACCCGCCGAGCGGTTGCGTCTTTCGCACGCGCTGTCCGAGTGCGCTCGATGCCTGCGCGGGCGCGGTTCCGCAACTGCGCGAAGTCGCGCCCGGCCAGTTCAAGGCCTGCATTCGCGACGATCTCAACTGAACTGAAGTCACAGGGAAACAAGAGATGAACGCGAAGACGTCGCATCCGGCCGTGCGCGGAAACTGGGCGAGCCTGCTTCTGCCGATTGCGGCCGACGACAGCATCGAATTCGACAAGCTGAGTGAGGAGATCGATATCCTCATCGAGGCCGGCGTCGACGGCATTTATTCGAACGGCACCGCCGGCGAATTCCACAATCAGACCGAGGAGGAGTTCGACAGGATACAAGCGTTGCTAGCCGAGCGCTGCGGCGCATCCTCGACGCCATTCGTGATTGGCGCCTGCCAGCCGGACCCGCTGATCATGCTCAACCGCGTCCGGCGCGCTTCTGAGTTCGATACCCTAGCCATTCAGGTAATATTGCCGGACTGGTGGCCGCTCACCGATGCCGAGGCGATCGATTTTCTGAGCCGTGCTGCGGAAATTGCCGATGGCATCCCGCTCATTCTCTACAATCCGCCACACGCAAAACGCGTCCTCACGCCCAAGGAACTGGGCGCCGTCTGCGCGGCAGTGCCCGGTATTGCCGGCATCAAGCTCGCCGATGGCGACAGCTCATGGTATGCCGAAGTCCGCCAACATCTGTCGGGGCTATCGCTCTTCGTTCCCGGCCATCATCTCGCAACCGGCACGAAGGAGGGTGTGGCGGCAGGCTCGTTTTCTAATGTCGCCTGCCTCAGTCCCCGTGGCGCGCAGACGTGGACGGCTTCAATGCGCGACGATATCGACGCCGCTCTCGATCTTGAGCGGCGGATCTGTGCGTTCATGGACAGGCACATCGTTCCTTTCCGCCAGAACCATGGGTATTCGAACGCCGCGCTCGACAAATTGCTGAGCGCGATCGGCAATTGGGGACCCGTGGGGACTCGTCTGCGGTTTCCTTACCGATCGATCGACGCCTCGGAAGCCGTGAGGTTGCGAAGCATTGCAATGTCTGAGCTCCCCGAGCTGTTTTACTGGTTCACAGTTTGAGGCGCGTTGGCGGTCTTGATCGGATTCGCACTCGCGACCAGCACGTTATGAATTCGGCGAAGGCATTGATTAGAAAGTGTCTCCCGCCCAATCTTCATGGCCGTGCCGGATACGGATCACGAATATGCTCCCGTCTTCAATGATGCGATACACCACAAGGTGTGCCTTGAACGGATGGATCCTGACAGGAGGAGAAATCTCATAGCGTTCGCGAGCCATTCTTGGGTTGGTGGCGATGAGTTCGAGCAAGGCAAAAAGCTCATCGTGATATCGCCTGGCAACGAGTACTCCGAAGATGCGGATGCCTTCTTCTGCAATGGAAACAACGTCCTCTTCCGCTTGGATCGAAAGGGTGAATGGCATCAAGCGCTTCCACGGTCGATCTCGGCTCGAGCGGTGGCTTCAGCAAACAATTCGTCCCTTGACCGGCTCCCAACGCCGCTTCTAATCMCGTCGTCGACAAAGCGCTGCATMTCGGCAATCTTATCCGTACGGGCTTGGTCTCTACGGATCAGGTCCCTGACATAATCGCTCGCGTTTGAGTATCGACCCGTCTTGGCCTGTGCTTCGACCCAGTCTTTCATGGGCGCTGGCAGAGATACATTCATCGTCGCCATTGGAGTCTCCTTGTTGCCTCAAGATAGTTGCTGATGGCAAAGTTTGTCAAACTGATGGTGAGGTTTCAATTCACGCTCTTGAGAAGGTTCGATCCAACGCTCAGCCATTATCAAGGCTTCTGGCCTGAAACGCGCCAACACGCACGTCAGTTTTTCCAATCCGCACCACGCGCGTCCCGGACAGTCGCCGCGATTTCCTCGACCGGCCGCAGAGGATCTCAGCTTTCACGCATCACGCACACTATTCTGATTTCGTTGATGAGGGGCAACGCTTTCTCTCGAGCATGTCGGCGGTCCCCTCCCTCCCGACAACTCGATGAATGCTTTCCGGGGGAAGGTCGAGTTTGCGCTGGCGAGATGTCGCCAGATCGCTAGGATCGTGACACATCCGCTTTGACTGCGGTTTTCCTGCCAGGTTCTGATTTCAAGGCAGGGACCGAAATGAGGTTTGTTCTGTTCAATTCGGCGGGTGTATTCAGAACGTGCTGGAGGAGCGCTTTATGAATTCGATTGACTTGAAAGACAGGGTGACCGTCGTCACCGGCGGCGCACAGGGGATAGGTTATGCCATCGCCGAAAGGGTGATCCAGTCCGGCGGGAAAGTTGCTCTCTGGGATTCAAATGGCAGTCGTTTGGCCGATAGTGCCAGGACACTCGGACCGAATGCCCGCGCATTCGAGGTCGACGTAACAGATTTCGAGCTCATCGGCAGCGCGGCGTCGGCGACAGAGGAGGTCTTCGGAAGGATCGATTGCCTGGTGAATTCGGCGGGGATTACGGGAAAGGTCAAACCGACGATCKAATACGATGTCTCGGAGTGGCGCAGTGTCGTAGACGTTTGCCTGACGGGCACATTCAACTGCTGCCGCCACGTTGTGCCGGTCATGTTGAAACGCAATTACGGTCGGATCGTCAATATCTCATCTGTGGCCGGAAAAGAGGGCAACCCGAATATCGCGGCCTATAGTGCTGCCAAAGCAGGCGTGCTTGGCTTCACCAAGTCTTTAGGCAAAGAGCTTGCGAAGACCGGAATTGCCGTCAACGCCATTACGCCCGCCACAGCGAAGACGCCGATACTCGATGGCCTTACACCGGAATTCATTGAATACATGCTGGTCAGGATTCCGCGAGATCGCTTCGCCGAACTCACGGAGATCGCGGCGATGACGGTATGGCTCCTGTCGGAGGAAAACTCGTTCACGACGGCGTCCACATTCGATCTTAGCGGCGGAAGAACGACTTACTAAGTGCATCGGTTGCCACCACGCGGCACTGCGATCGGCTGAAAGCCCTTGCGTTCCATCACCTACCAGGCCGTGCAAGCGACCGAGCGATATCGATGATATCGTCACGGCCGGCGGTCGGATCCTCCCGATTCCAGGCGATCCCGAGCCCGATCTTGAAATCGACACCCCTCACCGTCTTCAGTTCGAAACCGCGGTTCGGCAGATCCTGAGTCCATTCCGGCACGAAGCCGATGCCAAGACCGGCCGAGACCAGAGACACGAGCGAGAAGGTATCGTCGCAGGTGTAGGCGACATTGTCGGTCAGATCATGCTCCTCGAACTTTTCCGCAAAATAGCGCTCGCTGTAGGAAAGGTTCTGACGGGAAAAGGAGAGATTTTCTCCGATCGCAGATCCTCCAGATCGATCTCGCTCTTTGCAGACAATGCACTCTCCTTGGCGGCCGCCAGCAGATAGCGCTCATGGGCAATCGAGAAGAAGCGCAGCGAGCGATATTCTCCACCGGCCTGATGAAGCCGAGATTGATGCGGCCTGCCTCGATATGGCGGATGATGTCGTCGGTGGTGCCGCTTTCGATATGCATGCGGATATCGGGGTATTTGCGGGTAATGCGCAACAGGAAGGCCGGCAGCACGCCGATCGTGGCGGGATCTGCAATTTCGCGTCGCGTTTGGTCCGCTGCGCTCAGGTCAGTGGCATCGCCACTGGTCGCATCGGTGTGCCCGTCGCTCCGCGCAATTTGATGCATGCGCCGAAGAAGGCAAATTCGTAGAGCTTCTCGCCGGCAAGTTCCTCGAGGTAAGCCATTTCCAGGATGGGAACACCTGCTTCCGCCAGCAGATAGGTGTGTACGGGAAAGAAGTTCAATTCATGCGCCGAGGGCGTCTGTTCGAGTGTCAGGTTGTCGGCGCCGATCATGATGGCACCGTGCTTGGCAATAAACTCGGCTCCCTCGCGGTTGAGGCCAGGTGTATTTCTGGTGAAGGCGAGGTCGGGCCATAACAGCATCTGGCCAGTGCGAAGCAAAACGACATCGCCTGGCAGAATTGCTAGGCCCTGCTTCTTAAGGCAGTCCACGATGTCGGATTTGCCGATTGGATGGCTCGGCGGCAGTGTATCGACACCATACATAGCCGCGATATCGAGAAGAATGCCGCGTGCAAAAATCGGCGGATATTTTTCCGGGCCGCAAACATCCCAGGCACGGCTGCCGAGGTGATCACGCGCCGTGAAGCCATTGAAGATCTCGCCATTGTAGCCGAAGTGGTTGAACGTATCGATATGGGTGCCGCAATGGGTGTACATCGAGATGCTGTCGCCGGAATAGGCGACAAGCTCGTTTTGTTCGCGCGTCACGCCCATCGTGTTGGCGACGATTTCGCCCTGCGGCGTGTGGGTCATCCATATCTGATAAGGCTGGTCGCCGGCGCCGAACCAGCCGGGCATGCCGACGAAATGGTCGACCGAGAGGTCAAAGACCTTCGAGGCATCGGTGCGGCCGATGATCGCCGAGCGCGACCGTGCGTCGATCAGGTTGAGCATGCCGATTTCGTCATCGCTGCCGTAGGGGCTCTTCGTCACCTTATGAAATTCGGCATTGTAAGCGATGATCTTGCTTTTCGTCGCCTCGTCGACATAGCATGCCATGCACATTGCAACTCTCCTTGTTCGCGTTCGCAGCCGCGGGAGCGACCGCCTTCAGATCGTTTCGCCGCGAATGATCGGCTCGGCGCCAAGCGCCACCGACAGCAGCTGTTCATCAGTCCGCGCCAGCCCCGACAACAGGAAGCCGACGGGCAGTTGGCCTCTATCGTCGGTCAGGTCATGCTCCTCGAATTTTTCCGCGAAACAGCGCTCGCTGTAGGAGAAATTCTAGCGGGAAAACGAGATGATCTTCTCGGAGCGCAGATCCTCGAGATCGATCTCGCTCTTCAAGGCCAGCGGGCTGTCCCTAGCGACGGCCAGCAGGTAACGCTCATGGGCAATCGCGAAGAAGCGTAAGGAGCCGATATTCTCCACCGGCGGGATCAAGCGGAGATTGATGCGGCCTGCCTCGATATGGCGGATGATGTCATCGGTGGTGCCGCTTTCGATATGCAGGCGGATACCTTTGCAAGATCCTGCGGGGATCGGGCGTTGCTTCTCGCTCGACGCCGCCTTGACTTCAACGCATTGAGAAACGCTCAGGTCGGAAGGTCGCCAGCATGGGATGCTCGGTATCCGTCACAAGCTCGAACGCGAGCAACTCACCTACGATGAGACCGAGTGTTGCGCCGCTATGGCTGAACGCCACGTAATAGCCTGGGATAGCCTTGATAGCCCCAATCACTGGCTCCCCGTCGCCAGGGATGGGCTTGCCACCAACGCCGATAGAAGCGACCTCGAGTTGCGGATTGCCTTCCATCACCTTCGAAGCTTCTGCCAGAAGCTCTGCAACCACGCTATCGTCGATATCATAGCTGCCGTCTGCGCGCACTGTCACGCCCTCGTCGGCCGCCCAGTCGGCATCCAGCGAGAAGGTGCCGCCTGGCGCTGGGCGAACAGCGACGCGCGGTGTATTCAGAACAGCGCGCAGTGGATGGGCGAGCGGCCGGGTCTGCACAAGAAGGGCGATGGGGGTCCCATCTGAGATGATCAGCCCGCTTTCCGCAGCCATCTTCGGCACGGCTGGGCCGGTCGCGAGCACAACAGCATCCGCTTGATGGCGGAAACCATTTCTAGTTTCCGCGCCAATCGGACGACCACCGTCAATCACGACCCGCGCAGCCCCTTGATCCGTCACCAGAACGCCCCCGAGCGCAACAAACTCCTCAAGAAGGACACCAATCAGCGTCGGAAGATCGACCCAACCTTCGCCGGGATTGAAGATTGCGCCCTGCGGGGTGATTGCGCCCGCGTCGACACCTGGTACGATGCGAGCGACTTCGGCTGCGGAAAGCCTCTGCGCGTCATAGGCAAGCGAAACCTCGTGGCGATAGGCTGCTTCGATCTCGTTGCGCTCGTCGTGCGCGTCCCAGGTCAGTCCCCCATCAAAACGAAGCCATTCCGCATCGGGATTTTGCGCGGCGAGCGTGCGATAACGGTCGATGCCGGCCATACGCAGCTGATGATATGGCTCAGAGCGCATGCGCGCCGAGTTCAGCCAGGAGAGCGAGCGGCCGGATGCGCCGTTGGCGGGCGAGCCGTCATTGAGGATCGTGACCTTGATGCCGCGCCGCGCAAGTTGCACGCCCGTTGAGACGCCGAAGATACCGGCACCGATGATGGCGGTCGAAGAGATGGTGTTGTTGGTCATGGTTGGCTTTCAACTGATTGTTATATGGATGGGTGAAGCGGTCAGGGCTCTTCCCAGTGGCCGCTGGCGGCGGAGCGGAAAAGCGCGTCGATCGCCTTCATGTTCGCGATTGCATCGCCAAGCCCGGTCTCGACAGGCTTGCCGGAGAGAACGGCTTCAGCAAATGCGTCGACCTGTTCGCGATATTGGTCGATTGGCGCGATTGCGATCTCCTCACGACCGCCCCCGGCCAGATCGCGGCCATCGTCGAAGATAAGGATCGTCGGCTCATCGCCCGGTGCGTTGAAGGGAATCGGGATTTCCAGACGCCCGCGCGTTCCAAGCACCGTAACCTTCTGCGTGAGAGCGAGCTGTGTGGAACAGGTGAAGGCAAGCTGCCTTCCCTCCGGGAAGGCCAGCAGCCCGCTCGTCAGGCGGTCCGTGCCAAAGACGGGATCGCGCTCCATGAGCGCAATCGCCCGAACCGGTTCCGCGTCGAACAGGAAACGCGCCGTGTTGATGGCATAACACCCGACATCGAACAGACCGCCGCCACCAATTTCAGCCTGGTTTCGTACGTTCCCGGGGTCGTCGAGATAATAGGAGAAGATCGTCTGGATAACCCGCACTTCGCCGAGGCGTCCCCCGGCGATCAACGCGCGTGCCGTCTTCCATTGTGGATGGTGGCGCACCATGAAGGCCTCTGCGACCGGCAGGCCGGCCGCCTTTTGTGCCGTCGCCAGTGCTATCGCCTGCGCGGCATCAAGCGCGATCGGCTTCTCGCAGAGCACTGGTTTTCCATGCTCCAGCGCCTTGATCGTCAGTGGCACATGCAGATGATTGGGCAAAGGATTGTAGATCGCATCTATTTCCGGATCGGCAAGCAGATCCTCGTAGCTGCCATAGGACTTGGCGATGTCGAAGCGCGCCGCCATCTCTTTGGCCTTGTCGGCATCGCGCGAAGCGATTGCTGCGACGCGCCCCAGGCGACTGGACTGGATGGCGGGAATGACCGCCTTGGCAGCGATGCCCGCGCAACCGAGCACGCCCCATCGTATCGTTCGTGTCATTTTTTCTTCTCCCGACGCTTAGAGCACTTCCGCAAGGAAGCGCTGGAGACGCGGGCTCTGCGGGTTGTCGAATATTGCCTCTGGCGTGCCTGCTTCCACCACGCGTCCCTCGTCCATGAAGACGACCTGATCGGCGACCCTGCGGGCAAACCCCATTTCGTGCGTAACAACGACCATGGTCATGCCGCGCATGCCGAGTTCGGCCATGAGGTTGAGGACGCCCTTGACCAATTCCGGATCGAGTGCACTCGTCACCTCATCGAACAGGATGACTTCCGGTTCCATGGCAAGCGCACGGGCAATGGCGACGCGCTGCTGCTGGCCGCCGGACAGACCGCCCGGACGATGGTGCTGGCGGCTGGCAAGGCCGACATCGGCAAGCCTTGCCTTGGCGATGCGTTCTGCCTCGGCTGCCGGCAGGCCTTTGATTTTCGTCAGTGACAGCATGACGTTTTCCAGCGCCGTGTGATCCGGAAAGAGGTTGAAATGCTGGAAGACCATGCCGACCCGGCGGCGCAGCGTTTCCGGCCTCATGGAGAGAATGCTCTCACCGTCGATGAGAATATCGCCGCTCTTGGGCTCGACCAGACGGTTGAGCCCACGCAACAGGGTGGATTTGCCAGAACCGGACGGGCCGATGATGCAGGTGACGCTGCCCGGCTTTACCGAAAGGTCGACTCCCTTCAGCACGTCAAGGTCGCCGTAGGCCATACCGAGACGGCGCACATCGAGGCTGCCGCCCTTGAACGAGACATCGGTCGCGCGAGCGGCACTGTCGAGTTCACTGACTTCCTCCAGCCCACTGGTGATGACAAAGGGGCGCGGCTTGCCAATCCGCAGGCGATTGTCGATCGCGTTGACGACATGGGTGAGTGGCACTGTGACGATGAGATAAAACACACCCGCCAGCAGAAGCGGTGAAAGGTTGCCGGTCACCACCGCCTGGTCCTGTCCTACGCGAAAGATCTCGCGCTCGGAGGCCAGAAGCCCAAGGAAATAGACAAGGCTTGAATCCTTAACGTTGCCGATGAATTGGTTGACGAGGGCCGGCAGGACGCGTCGCACGCCCTGCGGCACGACGATAAGCCGCATGCCCTGGCCGTAGCTCATCGATAGCGCCCGGCAAGCCTCCATCTGGCCGCGATCGACGCTCTGGATACCAGAGCGGAAAATTTCGCCGATATAGGCGCCGGCAATCAGGCTCAGCGCCAGGATGCCAAGCGGGTAAGGCGACGGACCGAAGAGTTCGCGGCCAATGCGGGCAAAGCCCTGGCCTATCAGGAGAATTGTGACGATGGCGGGAAGGCCGCGAAAAATATCGGTATAAAGACGAGCGGGGATGCGCAGCCAGGGCGAGCGGGAAATGCCCATGATCGCGAGCACCATGCCGATGGCGACGCCAAGCACCGTCGAGGTCGCAGCCAGGATCAGCGTATTCTTCAGACCGACCGTGATCATCGTCGGCAGCACTTCAGCCATGGCATCCCAGTCGAGGAAGCTGCGGCGCAGGTTTTCAAGCCAGTCCATTCGGAAATCCCTTGAAAGAAAGGCCGGTCCGACCAGTGAAGGCCGGACCGGAAGGCGGCATTACTGCTTGGGAAGATATGCCTGCGGCATCGGTGTACCGGGGAACCATTTTTCGTGCAGCTTTTTCCAGGTGCCATCCTGCATCGCTTCTTTCAGGCCCTTGTTCAGCGCCTCGCGCAACGCATCGTTACCCTTGCGGATGACGAAACCGGCGGGCGCATCGAAGCTTGGAATGTTGACCGCAATCTTCAGAGCGGGATAGCGGGCGGAGTAGTCCTTCGCAGCCTCGAAATCGAGGAAGTGGGCGTCCACCGTGCCGTTATTAAGCGCGGAAACGGCAGAGTTATTGTCCGGGAACTTGACGAGATCTGTGCCGGCAAAGTTCTTCTCGGCATAGATTTCCTGCAATGTGCCCTGCACGACGCCGAGACGCTTGCCCTTGAGGCCGGACGCGTCGGTAATACCAGCCTCGGGAGACAAGACGCTCAGGAAACCAGCCAGGTAACCGTCGGAGAAATCAACGGTCTCCTTGCGCTTGTCCGTCGTGCCAATCGCAGCGGCTGCGACATCGAAGCGGCCGTTGGCGACGGAGGGCATCAGGGCCGAGAACTCCTGGCCGGTGAAGACCACCTGCACCTTCTTAAAGCCGAGGCGTTCGGCGACGTTGAGGAAAAGCTCGATGTCGAAACCGGTAAAGTTTCCGTCCGCGGTTGTGAACGCATAGGGCTTGGCATCGCCCATCGTGCCGACACTGATCGTGGCGGCATCGATGAGGCCAAGCGGATTGTCGGCAAGTGCCGGCGTCACTGCGCCAGCAAGGGCACCGAGCGTGACCGCGATCGAGGTCGCGCGAATTTTGGCAAAGGCGGATGTGAAGGCTTGAGTAAGTTGCATTGCATTTGTCTCCTCTGGCGGCGTTGGTCTGCGATAATTTTGAGGCGCATAGGCCCCATCCGGACGGCGGCATGATCTCACCCACCCGGCCCCAGCAGTTCGCATGTCGGAAGTCTTTTTATGTTTGAGACCGGTCTCAATAGCGAAGAGACCGGTCTCTTTTGTTATTAGCAATTGTTATATTCGCATTTGCCACTCGTCAAGTTCTCTTGTAAGCCTACCGGTTATGGACAAAAGCGCGCCAAAATCGGTTTCCGTCACAGTCGCCGACGTCGCGCTCAAGGCCGGCGTCTCGAAGGCAACGGCTGCACGCGTGCTGGGCGGCTACGGAACGGTCAGCGACCGGGTGCGCGAGACCGTCACAGCCGCGGCTCGCTTACTCGATTACCGACCGAACGAGCTTGCTCGCAGCATGACGACGGGACGCTCCGGCACGATCGGAGTGGTAGTGGGTGATATCGAGAATCCCTTCTTCAGCCTCGCGGTGCGCGGCATCTCCGATGTCGCCCGGCGGGCGGGATTCACTGTCATTCTCATCAATTCCGGTGAAGATGTTGACGCGGAAAGAGCGGCCATGCGCACTCTGCTTGCCAAGCGTGTCGATGGCGTCATCGTCTCGCCGGCAAATGACCATGATGTCGAGCACCTGCATGAGGCTATCCGCTCCGGGTTGCCCCTCGTGTTGCTCGACCGCGCAAGCGACACACTCGATGTCGACACCGTGATTGCTGACGACCGGCATKCCGCCGAGAACATCACGCGTCGCCTGATTGCGCTCGGCCACCGGCGCATCGCCTATCTTACCGCCTGCGACACGCCGGACCATAGCTTCCGTGCGGTGGAAGACATCAATACCGGCTCGGTGCGCAGGCGCATCGAAGGCTATCTCGGTGTCTGCCATGAGGCTGGCTTGATCAACATGGATAAATGGGTCCAGGTTGGTGCTATGACGCCAAGTAAGACGCACCGCATCGTCAGCGAAATGCTACAATCGGCGCAACGTCCGACGGCGATCATTGCATCGGACAGTATTATTGCCCTGGAGGTGTTCAAGGTTCACCGTCAGCTGGGGCTTAGCATCCCAGACGACGTGTCGCTAATTTCGTTTCACGATGCGGACTGGACGTCGGTAACGACGCCCCCTGTTACCGTCGTGCGTCAGCCGGTCTACGATCTCGGAGCAAAAGCAGCCGAACTGTTGGTCGATCGATTAAGTCGCGAAGGTCAGTCTGCCCGCAAGGTAGTTCTGAAAACGGAGTTCGTTGAACGCGCTTCCACGGCAAAGTGCGTTGATCGCGTTGACTGCTCTTGAAGGGGTGTGAACCTTCGACCCTGCAATCAGTCACTCTCTTCGAGCCCTATGTCTCTGAATCTGCAGCGGTGGGATAGGCTTCCTCTCATTCGGCAGCCGTCTTCGACACGCTCTTTCGGCCTTCCCACTCCTGTGGCGTTAGCGTCTTGATGTCGAACTGGTCACGCGTACGGGCATACGTGTGGCCACCCATGCGGCCGACGGCATCCATCATCTGCTGGTCGATATGCAGGTTCGACGCATTGACCGCGTCGCTGYGGACGAAGACGCCAACGACCTCACCGAGGATGATCTCCCGGGCCGGCCCGACCTGCAGCGTCGTGTGACGGCGGCATTCCAAGGCTGCCGGGGCTGCAAGGATTCGCGGACTGCGGACCATCTGGCCGGGCACGGTCGCAAGGCCTGCCTCCTCCATCTCATTTACCTCGGGGCCGAACTTGATGGCGCAGACCTCCATCTGGTCGACCAGCGCATTGTCACAGATGTGGACGGTGAACTCGCCGGTCTCGCGGATATTGCGGGCGGTGTCCTTGAAGCGCATGTCGGCGTAGTTCTCGACGCCGATGGCGACGATGGCCGGATCGTGGGTCAGGACGTTGAAGAAGCTGAAAGGGCCGGCGTTCGGCTGGCCGTCCTTGCTGACGGTCGTCACCAGCGCGATCGGGCGCGGGATCACCGTGCCGATCAGGATCTTGTAGCGCTCGCGCTCGCTGAGGTTGGCAAAGTCGAAATGGGTGTGGCCAGGGGTCGTATTGGTCATATCAGGCCTCGGCAGCAATGCGGTGGAGTTCAAGCGGGGTGTGGCGGGAGAGGTTCTCGAACCCATCCTTGGTGACGACATACATGTCGCCGACATTGCAGCCGGCAGAAAGAGGCTCCAGCCATTGCGTATGGAGCACGAAGACCATGCCTTCTTCCATCCGGTCATAATTATGCGAGGAGATGTTGAAGCTGTTTTGCCCACCGGCCATGCCGACGGAGTGGCCGAGATTGGGATTATGCGGCCCGTGGGTCGCCGGGTAGACATGCATGAGCTTGCGACCCTGCGCCTCCCAGTCGATGTTCTTCACATACTGGCGCGGGATGAGGCGGGCGCTGCCGTCGTCCAACGGAGCCCAGTTGTAGGGCATGGTGCGCGCCTCGGGCGAGGCCAGCATGCCGCGCTCGATCATCGGCTCGAAGGCGGCGTTGTTGACGTCACGCATCAGGGCGCCGGGGCGGATCAGTTTCTCGGCCCGCTTGACGCCTTCGGTACAAGCCTCGAGCACCTCCTCCTGCCGCTGGGTGATCCCGCCGATTGCGATCATGCGAGCGGTCTGGGCGGTGTAGCCGCGATAGGTGACGTTGGAGACATAGAGATTGATCAGGTCACTTGGCCGCACGACGTGGCCGTAAGGCTTGCCGCAATGGGTGCCGAACTCGTTGATGCCGATCTGGTAGCCGTCGCCGGTCTCGCCGCCATAGGTGAGCTGCGCCTGGGTGAAGGCGGCGTAGATCTCGTGGTCGGTCACACCGGGCCTAGCGACATGATAGGCCGCCTGGGTGGCGATGCTGATGAGCTGGGCTGCGGCGCGGAACATGGTGATCTCGCGCGGCGAGCGGACCTTCTGCATCCGGTCGAGAATGGCATTATCGGCGACGAATTTCGTCTTCGGCATCAATTCGTCGAGTGCCGCCCAGAAGATCAGCGACGTCCGGTCGCCGATGCGGCCGATCTGGGCCTTGGCGAGCCCCATGCCGGCGAGGAGTTCGGCGCATTTCTCGGCCGTCTTGACGATGCTATCGCCCGGACGGTCGGCATATTCGCGGCCGATCGGGCCGATCTGCCAGATATCCTCGACCAGAACAGGCTCGCCGCCCGGCGGCAGAAGAACGGATTGCGTGAAGAAGGACAAGAGCGTCAGCGGCTTGTCGCTGTCGGTCGGGATGATCAGAACGCCTTCGCGCATCCAGTCGCAGATGTAGCGCAGGTAGTAGTTCGACGTGTGGAACCAGCCGACGCTGCCGGTATGGACGAGCAGCGCATCATGTCCGGCTTCGACGGCCTGACGGCGGATGCGGCGCAGGCGATCCTCGAATTCCTCGACCGGCAGCGGCAGCGGCGCATCGAAATTGAAATCCGGCTGGAAATCGGCCAGCAGTGAACCGACACGGTAGGAGCCAGACTTGGTTGCGCTAGGGGTCATGGGTGTTTCCTTCCAGATTGTTCTTGAGATTGGTCAGGCCTGCCGCGGCGCAAGAACGCGCCTTGCGACAAGCATGACGATTAGGGTGAGGCCGATGAGGATGCCCGAGATCGCGGCGACGCGAACGTCGAGCGATTCCTCGATCAGCGCGAACATGCGCAGCGGCAGGACGGTGGTTTCGGCATCCGCGAGGAAGAGCGATATCGAGACATTGTCCAGCGACTGGATGAAGACCAGAAATGCGCCGGCGAGAATGCCCGGCATCAGGAGCGGCAGTGTCACCCGGCGAAGCGTGGTGAACCACGATGCGCCCATCACGGTCGATGCCTCGGCGAGCGAAGGGTTGAGTCCTTGCGCGACGACGGAGGCTGCGCGGTACATCAGCGGCCCGAAGACAACGACATGGCCGGTCACGGTCAACCAAAGCGAGGGCTGGAGCCCGATGAAATTGGCGACGATCAGGGCCGCCAGACCGTAGACGAGGCTGGGCAGCACCAGCGGCGACAGAAGCAGAGGCTCGATCGCGCCGACCGCGCCCTTGCGCATCCGGCTCATGCCGATGGTCGCCGGCACTGCAAAGAGCAGCGAACCCAGAACCGCAAGTCCGGCGATCTTGAGCGAGTTGAAGGCGGCTGCATGTTCCGTCGCCGAACGGACGGGATCGAGAAGCGCTTCGTACCAGCGAAGCGAAAAGCCTTCGGGCGGGTATTTCAGGGTCTGGCCTGAGGTGAAAGACATTGTCAGAGCAATCACGATCGGCGCGACGAGATAGATCACGGCGAAGGTGCCGAAACCGAAGACGAAGAGCTTATAGAGCAGACCGGGGATCGGGCTTTCGTGACGATTAGCCATGGCCGACAAGCCTCCTGTGACGGGAAATGATCGTCATTGCGACGAGCAGGCAACCGGTGGAGAGCAGCAGGACGACGGCGATCGCCGATGCCAGCGGCCAGTCGAACAGCGTGCCGACCTCGCGGTAAATCAATTGCGGAACGTAGACGTTGCGCGCGCCACCGATGACGGCCTGCGTGACGAAGGAACTGCTGGTGCTTGCAAAGACCAGGATCCAGCCGGCCAGCAGTCCGGGCAGCATCAGCGGGATCAGCACGGTCACGAAGATGCGCCAGGGACCGGCACCGGAGACCTGCGCGGCTTCGGTATATTGCACCGGCGTGCGTGACAGGATGGCGACGAGCGGCAGGATGATCAATGGCAGGTCGATCTGGCACATGGCCATGACGAGACCGAGTTCGGTGAACATCAGGGTCATCGGCCGGCCGATTAGCCCGAGCCCAAGCAGTGCTTCGCTGATCGGCCCCTGCCGCCCGAGAATGACGATCCAGGCGAAGGTGCGCACCACATTGCTGGTCAGCATCGGGACGAGCGTCAGGAAGATGATGACCTGACGCCCCGTCCTGCCGCTGTGCCAGTAGAGAAGCGCGATCGGCACGCCGAGCAGCGTCGTGGCGGCAACGGTTAATAGACCGAGCCGTGCCGTGTTGAGGAGGACGCGGAAATTGAACGCGTCCCCGAAGAACCTGATGTAATTACCCAGCGTGGCGCCGTCCGGCCCCGTGAAGCTGAAACCGACGAGAACGGCGAGCGGCGTCGCAAAGAACGCCACCGACAGCAACAGCATCGGGATAACGTATGGAAAACCGCCCGCCTTCATCGTGCTCTCCTCAGCCTGCGACGAGAGCGTCGAACTGGCGGATCCAGTCGGCGCGGTTCTTGTTGATGGCGACCCAGTCCGGATAGACCATGTTGCCGAGCTGCTCACGCGTCACATAGGCTTCGATCTCGGGCGTCAGCGCGACGTCCTTGTTGGTCGGGAACATCTCGGTCGGCGGCAGCTTCAGCTTGTCCTGCGCTGCCTTGGAAATGGCGGCGTCCATATAGGCATAGGCCGCATCGAGGTTCTTTGCGCCCTTGGTCAGGTGGATGTTGACCGGGGCTGCCGGCGCGCCGGTTTCCGGAGCGACATACTCAGCCTTGAGACCCATCGACTTCAGGCGGGCGACATTGCCGGTCGAGCACATGAAGACCGCGATTTCGCCCTGCTGGAACAGCGTCATCTGGTGGTTGGTGCTGTCGACCACGCCCTTCAACTGTTCCGGATGCTGCTTGAACACCTTGAAGACCGCGTCCATGTCGTTGGGGCCGGAGCCAAAGATCTTCGCCATCTCCGTATAGGCCATGACGGCGGTGTTGGAGCCGAAACCGGTCCAGGAGACGAGGCCGCTATAGGCCGGATTCTCGAACAGGTCGCGATAGCCCTTTGGGCGCGGCACGAGATCTGGGTTATAGGCGATGCCGTTGACCTCGATCGTCACGGTCGGACCGTATTCACCCTGGAAGGCAGGATCGAGCATGCCCCAGTTCTTCAGACGGCTCGGATCGATCTTTTGGATGATGTCGTTCTCGATAGCGACAGCCATCTGGCCAGGCGACATCAGCAGCGTGTCGTAGGGCGGGTTGCCGGGGCTCGCCATGACCTTCGCGAGCTGATCCTGCGCCATCGACGGGGCGATGGTCAGGCCGTAGCCGGCTTCCTTGACGAGCGGGCCCAGAACGCTGCGATAGCCGTCTTCCCAGTTTCCGGGAAAGGTCGCGGCGATCGCGGTTTCGCCTGCCGCCGCGCGGGCAGCGAAGGGCATTGCGGAGGCTGCGGCGACGCCGGCAGCGAGAAGGCCGAAATGGCGGCGGGTCATTTTGAAGTCGTTCATGCTGTACCTCTGTTGGTTGTTGTTGATGTCATTCTGTTGTTGGCATTCACTGGATGCTTTCCGGTTCGGCCGGAAATGCGTGACACCTGCGGGTGTCGATCTCTGCGAAAAGCTGGGCACCGATATCGGGAATGGCGGTGCCGGGACCGCGAACCTCGGAAGCGCGCAGGCCCGTGCCGTCGTTCAGCACAAGGTCGTGGATCAGCGTCGGGCCGAGCGGCACGGCAACGGTGACGCGCGCGGCAAGCGCATTCATGCCGGGCTGCGTCATCAGACGGACCTCTTCGGGCCGGAAGGTGATCGTGACGACGGAACCGGTGGTGAAGCTCAGGCGGCGCGGCAGGACGAGGTTTTCGCCGCTCTTCAGAGCGATGACCGTGCTGCCTTCGCCGAGTTCGGCAACAGTGCCATGAAGAACGTTGGTCTGGCCGATGAAGGTGTTGACGAACAGGGTCTTCGGCCTGTCGTAGACGGCCATCGGCGTGTCGATCTGCTCGACATTGCCCTTATTCATCAAGACCAGGCGGCTGGCGAGGCTCTGTGCCTCCTCCTGGTCGTGGGTGACGATCAGCGTGGTGATGCCGAGTGTCTTCTGCAGATGCAGGAGCTCGACCTGCAGGTCGAAGCGCAGTGCCCTGTCGAGAGCACCAAAGGGTTCGTCGAGAAGCAGGAGCGACGGACGGCCCGCGATGGCGCGGGCGACCGCGACACGCTGCTGCTGGCCACCGGAGAGTTCGCGGGGCAGGCGGTTGCTGTAGCCATCGAGCCGGACAAGCGAGAGCATCTCATCGACCCGCGCGTTTCGCTCCCCGCGCGGCACTTTCTGGCAGGCCAGCGGATAGGCGATGTTTTCCGCAACGGTCAGATGCGGGAACAGCGCATAGTTCTGAAAGACCATGCCGATGCCGCGTGCACGGGCCGAGACATCTGCAAGGTCGTCGTCGCCGAGCACGATCCTGCCCGCCTTTGGCTGGATAAGGCCGGCGATTGCCCTCAGCACCGTCGACTTGCCGCAGCCGCTCGGCCCCAAAAGCGCGACGATCTCGCCGGCCTCGATATCGAAGGATATGTCGCTGACGGCATTCTGCCCGCCATAGCTATGGGTGACGCCCCGAACACTGAGCCGCTTGCGATCGGTAGTCTTTGCGATGTCCAGCATGTGGCTTCCCTGATCTTGCGTGGTGGCAGTGATCGCTCCGACGCCGGAGCATGTTCATGAAAAGGGAACTGCAAAGGCCGTGCCAGATTCAGATTCCATTGATGGAGACCAATTCAACCGACTGATTAAATGTCTCTTTTTATGATTTCTAAACTTTCGAAACTTTCTTATAATAAATTTCCGACATTTATTTCGGAAATTTATTTGTCTAAAGTTTTATCATAAAGGTTCGATGTGGTGCAGAATTCTGCACATTTATCGGCCGGATATCTGCAGCATCTGGGGAGAAACAGGCAATTTCCCCGGCCAACAGCATCGTGATAAGAATAGACATGAGGGAAACGGCGAGACTTGAGGCGGTTCTCGCCCAGAAAATCGACGCAAGGGCGATTTTTTAATCATTGTTATTTCGAACAATTATGCGAAGTAATGTACGAACCTTTATTCGTAAAAATACTGAGGAAGGTTTATTCGTTCATATTCAATCGCTTGATGCCTCTAACACAAAACTGGCACGGTGATTGCTTGGTATCTCCTGAAAATTCACGCACAGCAAAAAAATCGAAAAGGGGATCCAATGAAAAACGTGCCGACAGTTCTGAAGACCGGCATCGCCACGGCACTCATCACCCTCATATCACTTTCCGCCCATGCAGCGGAGAGCGCGGCCGAGAAGATGGAAGTGGCTGACGTCAGCAAGCTCCCAGGCGTGGTGCTGAACCAAAAGCTGGCGGATGGTCTTCCCGCGTCCATCAAGGCATCCGGCACGCTGAAGGTCGCAACGGATTTGACGCCGCCGATCAGCTTCCACGGTGACGACGGCAAGCTTGTCGGTATCGACGCCGATATCGCCGCGGCCCTCGGCGTGATCCTCGGCCTCAATGTCCAGATGACGGATGTCGGCGCCGGCGCCGCCATCGTTCCCGCAATCCTCTCCAAGCGCTTCGACATGACGATTTCAGGCATTAACGACGACGTCGAACTGGAAAAGCAGGTCGATGTGATCGACTACATGTACGATGCCACCACCATCATGACGATCAAGGACAATCCGCTCGGCATCAAGAGCATGGAAGATCTTTGCGGCAAGAAGGTCGCCGTTCCGGTCGGCACCTTCCAGGGCAAGATGGTCGAGGCCGCTTCGGCGAAGTGCAAGACGCCGATCGACATCATGGCGATCCCGAAGATGCCCGACGTGCTGCAGGCGGTGCGCACCGGCCGTGCCGACGCCACCGTCAACGGCTACGCGACCAGCGTTTACACGACCGAACACCAGACCGGCAACGGCAAGGGTCTGCAGGCGCTTCCCGATATCCGTCTTGCGGTCGGCTATCTCGGCATGCTGACGGCAAAGGACAATCCGGAGCTCCGCGACACCGTCGTCGCCGCCCTGCAGCAGATGGTCGACAGCGGCGCATACGAGACGATCATGAAGAAGTGGAGCCTCGGCCCGCTCGCGGTGAAGACCGTCAAGGTCAACGACGCCGCCAGCATGCCGGCGGAGTGAACCCATGACGCTGTTCACCACGCAGACAACGACAATGAGCCTGCCGCCACCGGCCATGCGGTCGATCAAGTGGGGACAGTTCGCTACCGGTGCCAGCGCGATCCTCGCGCTGGTGCTTCTCGGCAGCGTTGTCGCGCAGAGCCAAAGCGTGCAGTGGTCGGAGATTCCGCGCTACCTCGTGAATCCCTCTATCCTGCGCGGGGTGCTTCTGACGCTGGAGCTGACAGCCGGCGCTATGGTTTTCGGCATCGGCCTTGGCTGCCTGCTTGCCGTCATGGCGACATCGACGAACATCGTGCTGAAGGCGATCGCCGCAGGCTTCGTCTGGTGGTTTCGCGGCGTGCCGCTGATCGTGCAGATCTTCCTGTGGTTCAATATCGCGCTCTTCATTCCGCAGGTCGGGGTGGGACACTACAGCATCTCGATCAACGACCTCGTCACACCGGCGCTCGCCGGCTTTCTGGCGCTCGGGCTGCATGAAGCCGCCAACATGTCGGAGATCATCCGCGGCGGCCTGCTCGCCATCGGCCGCGGGCAGCGGGAGGCTGCAACGGCACTCGGGCTGAAGCCACGGCAAACATTCCGCACGATCATCCTGCCACAGGCGGCGCGCCTCATCGTGCCTCCGACCGGCAACCAGGCGATCGGCATGCTGAAGGCGAGCGCCATCGTCTCTGTCATCGGCATGCAGGACCTGCTGACACAGGCGCAGGTCATCTACGCCCGCAACTTCCTGGTGATCGAACTGCTGTTCGTCGCCTCCATCTGGTACCTCGCGATCACCACGGTGGCGTCGATCGGGCAGCACTATCTCGAGAAAAGCCTCCAGCCCAAATACCGCAGCGGCGGCGGCAGGTCCCGCACGGGCAAACGCGGTTGAGGACAGACCAACAACAAAGCGCGTCGCCAGAGCAGCGGCGCCTGTCAGGAAACGACAAGGAAYACATCATGAAGCTTGGCATTGACAATATCAAACTGCCGGAATCGAAGAAGCGTGGCCCGCTCGGCAGCCTCGACCACGTCAAGGAGCTCGGGCTTTCCGGTATCTTCTTTTCGACGGCGCTGGACATGAGTCCGACGCTCGACATCGGCGAAATGCGCGACATCAGGGCGAAGGCAGACGAGCTCGGTCTCTACCTGGAAAGCGGCGTCGGCAAGATCAATCCCTATTGCAGTGCCGAGGAGCCTGCTCTTCGTGCCGCCGGCGACGGCGACATCATCTTAGCCTTCATGCGGATGATCGAAGCGAGCGCTGCCATCGGCTGCTTCGAGCTCTGGGTCGCGCCCGGCAACTTCAAGTCCGAATATCGCGGCCGGCTGGCCAACGATCGTTTCCGCACCGACATCACCTGGGAAGACCAACTCACGGGCATCGAGAAGGTTCTGAAGAAGCTTGCACCTGTTGCCCGCGCGCATGGCGCGCATCTGAACATCGAGACCCATGACGAGATCACCTCCTTCGAGATCCTGCGGCTGATCGAGAAGGTCGGTCCGGATTGCGTCGGCACCGTCTTCGACACCGCCAATGGCCTGCAGCGCGCCGAGCACCCAGCCTTCGCGGCAAGGCGCCTCGCGCCCTTCGTTCGCCAGACGCATATCAAGGACGCCTATGTCGGCCGCGCGCCCGGCGGCCTCGACTTCCAGACCCGCCCGGTCGGCGGCGGTATCGTCGACTTCGAGACGATCCTGCCGATCCTCGCCGAAGCCAACCCCGCGCTCAACCTCTCGCTGGAGGTCGCAGCCTCCGTCGCCGACAAGCCGCGCAAGGCCTATCCGCGCCAGTGCATCCAGATCCACGATCCGATCTGGCGCGCGGGCCATCCCGATCTGACAGCCGAAGAATTCGACGCCTATATGGCGTTAGTCGATGCGTACGAGACACGCGTCACATCCGGCGAGGTTCCGGACTGGGAGGCCTACGAAGCCAGCCAGTACGGCTATCCGAGCTACGATCATCAGTCCTACGGCTTCGACGAGGCGATCGCGTTCATCAAGCAGTCGGCACGTCACATCGAAACGATCTGCAAGGAAAAGGGCATTGCCCTAAACGCTACGACGGCAAACAAGCAGGCAGCGTGATCGCCTGAAATGACGGCGGCTTCGGCCGCCCGACTTCACAAGCTTATGGTGGAAACATCGAGTTGCGCACAAACATTCTTATAGAAAAAATTACAGCGCGCAGATATCGGTTACGGCACGGTCCGAAGACCGTGATATAGCTTGGAGAGGATGATGAAGAGAACGCGCCGTCAAAGCCAGAAATCGCCCGCAACCGCTAACGGCGCGGCAGAGACAGCAGACAATGACGATGTGTCCGAGCGCATTCGCAATACGTTGGCGGCGGCGATCGGCGAAGGCGCCCTCACGCCGGGTACCAAGATCCTTGAAGAAGCAATCGCGGAGCATTTCGGGGTTAGCCGCACCGTCGTTCGCGGCGCGCTCGGCGTACTCGAAAGCGATCATCTTCTCGAGCGAAAGAGAAACCGCGGCACCTTCGTTGCAGAACCGAGCATCGAGCAGGCAAAGAGCCTGTTCGAAGCACGTCGGAAGCTAGAGCGGCTGCTGCTTGAACTTGTTGTCACGCGAGCGACAAGAGAACAACTCGATGCGCTGGAGCGCCTGACGGACGAGGAAGAGCACATCCATCACCACGGCGACGAGAAGTCGAAGACGGTGCTCTCGGGCAAATTCCACATCGTCCTCGCCGATCTTGCCGGAAATCCTGTACTGACGGAAATGCTGTCCAAGATCGTCGCGCGCCTTTCGCTCGTCATGTCCCTCTACGAAGAAGACCGCAAAGACGACTGTGGTGCTGACCACCACCGCATGATCGTTGCGGCGTTGAAGGCGAAGGACCTGACCAAGGCACAGGACTTGATGGATCACCATCTCGCGGACATCGAGGGGCGCGTGCGCCTCACAGAGGGCCAGGGCGATCGGCATACGTTTCTAGCAGTGTTGGAGAACTTCTCATGAGCTTATCAGCTCGGAGCCGGGCAGTAGCGCTTCCTTCATAGCGCAAGCGCCTGTGCCGCTCTTGAGGAGAATCGATGCTAAAATTTTATGCCGCTGCTTGATCGATGGCGGCCCAAGGCTCCTATCGAATGCCAAATCGCTCATAGTTGCCCGAAGGTCCTCGTTAAAGCAGGCGAAAATGCTGGCGATCACGCCGACACGCGATCATGGTGTTGCCGCGGGCTCAAAATGAAGTTCGTACATCTGCGCAGTTTGCCGGTTCTAATGACGAGATGCGTGGCTCGAGGAACCGCGAAGCGGGGTCTGCACGCGGAGGTTTCCCCACTCGCTAAGTCGCCGCCTCCTGTACGACTGGAAGGTTGAGCAAACCCACTTCAGCCCTCACCAGCCTCAGAAAATCTCGCACAACAGACTTCTCGGCCGCGGCGGGAGCGTAGATCGCGCCGGATGCTTGGATACCTCCGGGATCACCTACGTTTATATCGACGATCCCGAGCGCGTTGAAAAGGTCGCGGAACCCACTGGATGCCGCCATTAAATGCGACGAACCGCGTAGCCCTCGGACACCAATGCGCCGGCGAGTGCGGCAGCGAGGTCGTCACGCGACACATAAACCACCCGCTCGGCCCCTGAGGACATTCCCTGAACGGGCCCCTTCTCTCGCTGGCAAGTTGGGCGCGAAGCCAGCAGGCCTGTATCGAAAGCGCGCGTAAAATAGATGACGAGCGGTCGGGAGAATAACGAGTTGCTCAATAAACGCTTGTGAGCGCGGTACAATGGGCGCGACTTCGGATGATGTTCTGGCCGAAATCAAGGACCAAACACCTGGCGTTATCCGCGGGGCGCAGCCTCTTGTCAATTTGAACATCCGACCCACCCAGCGTGACCGACGGCACAGTGCTCTCTGAGCACCCGCCAAAAATCTCCAAGAGCAAGCGGCGCCTCAGTTGGCTCCCATGATCATCCCGATCAGTTCCGGAACCGACTCCTTCTTTGGCACTACCGAGCCTGCAATCCGCCCCTGCCGCATGACAACGGCCCTGTCAGCCACTTGGACCACGTGGTCCATGTTGTGGCTGATTAGAATTACCGAAACGCCGCGCTCCGGAAGCGACTTGATCAAGCGGAGCACCTGAGCTGATTCACGTACACCGAGTGCGGCGGTAGGCTCATCCAAGATGACCACCTTGCTCGCGAACGCCACCGCTCGAGCGACGGCAACCGCTTGACGCTGTCCGCCGGACATCAGCCCGATCTCCTGACCAGGATTCAACGCCTTGATCCCGAGGTTGTTTGCAGCGCCGACCCAACCGGTTGCCTCCCGAGTCTTATTCAGGAAGCCAAAGGGCCCCATCCAACTCGGCCATGTCTTCTCGCGACCGATGTAGAAATTGGAGGAGACATTCAGATTGTCCAAAACGGCGAGATTCTGAAACACTGTTTCTATGCCGGCACGACGCGCATCGCCCGCCGAACTCAGCGAAAGCTTCTCGCCAGCTAGGTGGATCTCGCCTTCATCGAGCTGCATGACGCCGCTGATCGCGCGAACCAATGTAGTCTTCCCAGCTCCGTTGTCGCCGAGGAGAGCGAGGATCTCGCCTTTGTGGAGGGTTAGGTCCACACCGCCCAGGGCAGTGACGAAGCCGTAGGATTTCACGGCGTTGCGCACCTCTAAAACGACGTTGCTGTTCATCGCATTGCCCTCGCCGCACGTGCACGGAGTTTTTCTTCGAAGTATCGACGGAGGACGTCGAGTTCGAGCGCCAAGAGGATGGAAGCGCCAATGGCGATGGCTTCCCAGAACGGAGAGACACTCATCAGGTTGAGACCGTTGCGGATGACCCCGATGATTAGAGCGCCGATCAGGGCGTTGACAATATGGCCCCGACCGCCAAAGAGGCTGGCCCCGCCGATGATCACCGCAGTAACGGCGTCCAGTTCCATTCCCACACCCGCGAGCGGCGAAGCGGCATCCGTCCGGCCGGCATAGATCAACCCGGCAATGCCTGCGGTCATGCCCGACAGCATGTAGCAGCTCATGATGACCCGGTCCCGCGGAACCCCCAACCATCCCGCAACATCTGGGTTACCGCCAACGGCATAAATCCACCGGCCCCAAAGCGTCCTGAGCGTCAGAACCGCGAGCACCAGCGTAACGAACGCAACGAGTATCGCAGGGACCGGAACGCCCCCAATCGACCCATTGCCAGCGGCTTGCACGAGAGGAGCCATCCCGATGTGCTCGGTGCCGCCGCTCAGAAGAAGCGCCATGCCTCTACCGATACCCAGCGTCGCGACGGTGACAATCAAAGGCTGTGGAATTCCACCCTTCACGATCATGAAGCCGTTGAACAGTCCGAAGAGTGCACCTGCCGAAAGGAAGACCACGACATGGAGTAGACCGTTGTCGATGCCGGAATCCATCATCAAACCGGACAGCACCACCGTCAGACCAAGGACGCTACCTACCGAAACATCGACCCCCCGCACGATGATGACAAGCAGCTGCCCTAGCGCCAGTGTTGCGATCATCGTTGTCTGCGTCAGGAGGTTCTGGAGATTCCGAACCGTTAGGAAATACTCATTGAGGAAGCTCATTATGATTATGAGCGCGATTAGGATCACCGCCGGTCCCGTTCTCAGGATACGCAGCCCCAATCGAATACCGGGTGCTTTCAAAGCTTCGGAGCTGTCCAGCTCCGGCGTAGTCGGTTGGGCATTCGCCGCACCTGCCACGTTATCTGTGTTGGTGGATGACATGATCGAAACCTTCTGACGTCGGCTGCCGAGCCGAAATCGGCTGAAATTATGACTTTGCGCCCCTGAGCGTCGCCCTGGGGCGCAGTCTCACGCTGGTGCCGTGAATTACTTAGCGGCGAGCTTCGCCTTGAGGTCCTTCACGTAAGCCTCGGCGTTGTCCTTGGTCAGCGGTGTGGCGACAGGCACGACGGTTACCGGCTCAACGGCTTCGTTCTTGGCGACCTTGACGGCGGTATCGATCGCGGTCGAGCCAATAGCTTCGAAAGGATACGGCACGGTGTATTTCCAGTTGCCATCAGACGCGACCGCCTCTGCACCATACAGCTGACCGCCGATCGACCCCAAAGGCACCTTGCTGCCGCTGGATTTGAGCGCTTGGAGGGAACCCTGTGCGGACACGTCGAACACGTTGAAGATACCGCCCAGATCAGGCGAAGACGTCAACATGTTTTCGGTGATCGTCCGCGCGCTGGCGGGATCGCACTTGGCATCGGCGTCCATAACGACGTTGTACTTCTTCGACTCCGTTGCCTTCTTGAAGCCATTGATAAAGGCATCGGTGTCCGGATTGCCAAGCAGGCACCGGATGATGCCGATCTTCGCCCCTTCGGGTACAATCTGGGCAAACAAATCGCCGGCCTTACCCGATGCGCCAGGAATGTCGTAGAGCACGTCGGAGGCGTGTCCCTTCAACTCGGGTAGACCGGTGTCAAAACCGACGACCTTTATGCCCTGCGCCTCTGCCTTCTTCAGCGCTGGGTAGAGCTGTGCGGCCGCACCGCCATGGTTGATGGCGATTACGTTGTAGTTTTCTGTMATCGCCTTTTCGATGGCGGTGATGAAGTAGTTGGCATTGGTGCGATCTGGACCAGCAACGATGTCGATCTGGACGTCCGGGAATTTCTTCGCCTCCGTCTCCGAAGCCTTGTGCATTCGAACGAACGACTGGTCACCCAGGTACGGATAGATCACAAGCACCTTGGGCTTGTCCGCCGCATATGCGGTAGTGCTCAGCATAGATGCGGCTAGCCCCAGCAGAATGCCGGCTTTCACTGTCAGTTTCATTGGTTCCTCCACTTCCCGTTACGATCGATGTCGCTCCAATCTGAAGCTCACTGTGCCGCCTCGACCTCCTGCGGCTTTCGCTGCCGATACTGTCTGTCCCGGGCATCGAACATGTGAAGCGAGCGCATAGCCCGCCGTAACTCTTCATCCGCAGCTAGGCGTCTGTATTCGGCGTAAAGCTCCTGATAATCCGCCAAGCGATCCTGGTTCGGCTCGAACCTCTGGTGGCTGCGTGCCCCAAGTTGCTCAGCGCCCTCGGCAAACGAGCCGACAATCCCAGCCGCGACGGCACCGTGGATTGCGGCACCGAGCGCAGTCGGGTTTTCAACGTCGGGGACCTCAATAGTCCGCCCCAAAACGTCCGCCATTGTTTGGACGAGAAACGGGTTGTTGCGTGTGAGACCGCTCGTCATGATCACGCGCCGGACAGGAACGCCCGCAGCGAGGGCCAAGTCCAGGATGGTTTTGGTTCCGTAGCAAAGAGCTTCGATCAGGGCCCGATAAATCCCCGCAGCCGTCGATTTGAGGCTCAGGCCAACGAGTAGTCCGGAAAGGGCCGAATCCGCGAGCGGGATGCGGTTGCCGGCAAACCAGTCGAGAGCCATGACGCCGCCTTCGCCCGGGCCGAGCGCTTGGGCGGCTTCGTTGTAAGAGGCGAAGTTTTTTGAGAGGTCGGGGTCGCGTGGAAACGTCTTGACGTACCATGCCAGCATATCACCGAAGGCCGCCTGCCCCGCCTCGTAGCACCATAGGTTCGGCAGAACAGCACCAAATGCCGCTCCCTCAAGACCGGTCGGCAAGCCTCGTCCCTCGTCGTCCAGGATAAGGAATCCGGCAGAAGTTCCGAGCGCGCCAACGAACACACCCGGGGCGACGGCACCGACAGCAGGCAGAACAACGTGACTGTCGATCACTGCGACGGAAACAATGGCATCGCCCAGGAGGCCGGTGCGTTGACGCCACTCAGCTGTCAAAACGCCTGCCGCGCTACCGACCTGCGAAGGCGGAGACAGCCGCCGAGTTAGCCCGGGCACGACATCTTGCGGGTAGCCTGACGCTGCGGAGAATTGCGCCTTGTAAGAGGCGAAGTCCAAGCTTCGCATTTCGTTACCGGTAAGCTGCCATACGAGCCAGTCGCCCGCCTCGATGAAACGGTCCGTCTCGTCCCAGATTCCGGGTGCCTCGGAACTCAGCTGAGCCGCCTTCGCGATCAACCATTCTCCAGATAGCTTGCCACCAAAGTTTTTGAGATACTCCCCGCCGCCAGCGTTGATCGCATCCGCCTGAGACTGGGCCGAGTGCTTCCACAGCTTCACATAGGCGTGTGGGTCTTCCGGGTTGAGTTCAGCGAGGGCCGTCCCATCCGCTCTCGCGGGCATTGGTGACGAAGCTGTAAAGTCGATACCAATTCCGTCAATGGTCTTTCCGCTTCCTAGCGCGGAAAGAATTTGTTCGGCGGCCTCCGTGTAGTCAGAGGGAACCTGTAAAACGAAATTCGCGGGCAAGGCATGGCCCATAAGGGAGGTCGTCAAAATCCCATTGGTGTAGGGGTGGACGTGATGTCCCTCCTGTGCGCCGGTCCGGGAATTCACCAGGATACCGCGGGCTGACTCCGACCCGAAATCCATGCCGATGAGATAGGTGTCGGCCATGCCGTTATCCTTTTCTCGCTTCGAGCATCGTTCTGACACCATCAACGACAGCCTTTGCAGTGATGTTGAAGTGTTCGAAAAGCACCTCGGCGGGGGCGGACTCTCCGAAAGTGTCGATACCGACGACGGCTCCGTCGAGACCGACGTACTTGCGCCAGTAGTCCGTCACTCCGGCCTCGACAGCGAGGCGCGGCAGGCCGCGCGGGAGGACGATGTCCTTGTAGGCGTTCTCCTGGCGGTCGAAGGCGAAGGTTGAGGGCATCGATACGACGCGGACGTGAATGCCTTCCGCGGCGAGCCGCGTCTGGGCTTCGATGGCCAGTCCAACTTCAGAGCCCGTCGCGATAACGACCGCAGCAAGTGCTCCCCCCTCCTGCTTGAGGATGTATCCGCCGCGCCGAATGGCCGCCAGTTTGTCGGCGTCGCGGGTCTGGAAGGGAAGGTTCTGTCTTGAGAGGATCAGACTGGTTGGATTGGAGACATTCTCGATCGCGACCTGCCAGGCGACAAGCGTTTCCGCTGTGTCGCAGGGCCGCCAGACGTCCATGTTCGGCATTAGCCGCAACGTCGCAAGCTGCTCGATCGGCTGGTGGGTTGGGCCGTCCTGCCCCAGTGCGATAGAGTCATGCGTAAATACATGGATAGCGCCGACCTTCATCAGCGCCGCCATCCGCAAAGCATTGCGGGCATACTCGGAGAACATCAGGAAGGTGCCGCCGTACGGACGTACACCACCATGGCGCAACATCCCGTTCATGATCGCGGCCATGCCGAATTCGCGAACACCGTAATAGACGTAGTTGCCAGAACCGGACTGGCCAAGCGCACGCGTTCCGCTCCACATCGTTAGGTTGGAACTTGCCAGGTCGGCCGATCCCCCAACCAGTTCGGGAACCAGCGGCGCGACAAGCTCCAGAACGTTCTGACTCGCCTTTCGGGTCGCTATCGTTTCAGCTTTCGCGACTACGGCCTCGAGGCCCTCTTCCATCTTCGCGGCAAATTCCGCCGGCAGCTCGCCGCTCATCCGGCGGTCGAACTCGGCTGCAAGCACTGGGTACTCGGACCGGTACCGGTCGAAAACCTGCACCCATTTTGCTTCTCGTGACGCTCCTGCAGCAGTGGCGTTGAATGCCTCGTACACCGTTGCTGGGATGTCGAAAGGCTCGTCATTCCAGCCCAATACCGCCCGGGTAAGTGCGACCTCGGCAGCACCGAGCGGGGAACCGTGGCTATCGTGGCTATCAGCCTTGTTGGGCGACCCCTTGCCGATCGTGGTGCGGCAGCAAATCAGGGTCGGTCGGTCGGTCTCCGCCTTCGCCTCGGCAATTGCACGATCAACGGCTTCGACGTCGTGACCGTCGATCCCGCGGATCACGTGCCAGCCATAGGCTTCGAAACGCTTGGGAGTATCATCGGAGAACCATCCGCCGACATGACCATCGATGGAGATGCCATTGTCATCGTACACTGCGATGAGTTTCCCAAGGCGCAGCGTACCTGCGAGTGAACAAGCCTCGTGACTGATCCCCTCCATCAAGCAGCCGTCGCCCAGGAAAACGTAAGTATGGTGATCGACGATGTTAAGTTCGCTCCGGTTGAACTCAGACGCCAAAAGCCGTTCGGCGATGGCCATCCCGACCGCGTTAGCTACACCCTGCCCCAGTGGACCAGTCGTCGTTTCCACGCCAGGGGTGTAACCGAATTCCGGGTGCCCTGGTGTCCGGCTATGCAGTTGCCTGAATGCCTTGAGGTCCTTGACGGTAACCTCGTAGCCGGTCAGATGAAGGAGGCTGTACAAGAGCATCGAGCCATGACCATTCGACAGAACAAAGCGGTCGCGGTTCACCCAGTTAGGGTTGGCCGGATTGTGCTGAAGATGACGCGTCCAGAGTGCAACCCCGATTTCCGCCATGCCCATCGGCATACCAGGGTGACCTGATTTGGCTGCCTCCACGGCATCCATTGAAAGCGCTCTGATGGCGTTGGCGAGTGTGGCGTTGCTGTGAGACATATTTTCCATGACTTTATTCATGCGGGAATAAGGGCTGACCTAAGCCACCGGTTGTGGCTTAGGCCGTTGCTTGGGCAAAATCGGCCGCGGTCGCCGCCCCGGTCATTATCGCTACGGCGTCGGACATCGTGACGACCCGTGGATTGACCACGGCAGCACGCCTTCCAAGCCTGTGAATGTGGATGCGGTCGGCGATCTCGAAGACGTGGGGCATGTTGTGGCTAATGAGGACGATCGACAGTCCCCGCTCACGAACGCCCTGGATCATGTCCAGAACCTTCCGCGACTCCTTTACACCGAGCGCCGCAGTTGGTTCGTCCAGGATGATCACCCGTCCACCGAACGCACAGGCCCTCGCAACAGCGATACCCTGGCGCTGGCCACCCGAGAGCGTCTCCACGCTTTGATGGATGTCCTGAACAGTCATCAATCCCAGGTTTGAGAGATGACGCCGTGCTTCAGCTGCCATCTTTGCTCGATCGAGTAACCGGAACATCGAACCGCGCATGCCGCCGACCCGCATTTCCCGTCCGAGAAAGAGGTTATCGGCGATGGAGAGTGCCGGCGACAGCGCGAGGTTCTGGAATACCGTTTCGATACCGGCTGCTCGCGCGTCCATAGGGGACTTAAAGGCAGTCAGCTTGCCGTCCAGCCTGATTTCCCCGGCGTCCGGGATGACCGCGCCGGCGAGCGCTTTGATCAAGGTCGACTTGCCAGCCCCGTTGTCCCCGATAACCGCAAGGATTTCCCCCCGGCGCAGTTCGAAGTCGGCGCCGTTAAGCGCGACGACATTGCCGTAGGTCTTGGTGAGGCCACGACCTTCAAGAGCGAGTCCCTGGCTCATGCCGCAACCCTCCGAATCCACTGATCAACGCCGACGGCGGCTACGATTAGAATTCCGACGGAGAACTCCTGCCAAAGCGCATCGAGCCCAGCGAGTGCGAGACCGTTGCGAAACACACCAACGATGAGTGCCCCGATCAGGGTTCCGACGATCGTCCCGCGACCACCGAAGAGGGAAGTTCCGCCGATGACCGTTGCCGTGATGGAGTCAAGGTTTGCAGTCGAGCCTGAGGTGGGGCTGATAGCGCCCACGCGTCCGATCAGTGCCCAAGCGCCGATAGCCGAGATAAGACCAGCGCATCCGTATACCGCGAGCAACACGCGCCGTGTATTGATACCGGCAAGTCGAGCAGCATCGGGGTCATCACCGGTGGCGTAGACGTGCCGACCGAACGCTGTGCGGTTGAGTACGTACCAAGCGCCGGCAGCAAGAGCGATCATAAGGACGGTCCCCATGGTGATGCGCGCTCCGCCGATTTGAACGGCTGCGCCCATCCACTGCAGGATCGGAGCAGCCTCGGCTACTTCCTGCCCGCGGATTGTCTGGCTGCCGGAGTACCATAGGTTCAGCGCACCGAAGACGCTCCAACTGCCCAGGGTAACGATGAAGGGAGGTAGGCGGACGTAGGTGACAAGCACGCCGTTGATCAGGCCGCAGAGAAGCCCGGCTGCTAGTCCGATAAGGAAAGCGAGTTCAGGTGGCAAACCGGCGACGATTGCGAGGCGACCCATCATGGTCGATGTCAGAACCATGATAGCCCCAACAGACAGGTCGATACCGGCGGTTAGGATGACGATCGTTTGCGCGATGCCGATTATACCGATGATCGTAACCTGCTGCAGAATGAGCGACAGATTGAAGGGCTGGAAGAACCGTCCGCCAACGACCACCGAGAAGACAATGACGCTGGCGGCCAAGACGATGAAGGGCACCATCGTTGGGTTGCTGTGAAGAAACCGCTGCAGCCGACCGAGGGGGCTATTGCGCTTGTTTTCGAATACAGCGACCGCATCGTCACTTTCTGAAAGACGTGCTTCGAAGCTGGCCGACGTCGCCGCCACCTTGTTTGAATCTGTCATGAGGATACACCCTATTTGGGCTCGCTATGAAGCTGCTGACGCTGGTCCCGCTGATCGACGGCGGGACCAGGTAGCGAGCTGCTCGAAAGCGAGCGGAGTTAGGTTGACGACAGTGTCCGGGCGCAAAGCACCCGGAGCACCAACGGGATCAACCCCAGCATGCTTTCAAGGCCTCATCGGACGTGATCGAGTCGACGCCGGGTACCGGTTTGTCGGTCACGAGCGTGACACCTGTGTTGAAGAAGGGAAGACCTGGGCTGGCCTCTGGCTTCTTGCCGGATTTCACGTATTCCACGATAGCCTCGACACCGAGCGAAGCCATCTTCAACGGATACTGCATCGATGTCGCACCGATCACGCCTGCCTTGACGTTCTTCACGCCCGGGCAACCGCCGTCGACTGACGTAATGAGCACTGACCCCTCTTTTCCGGTTGCCTTGAGCGCTTCGTAAGCACCGGCAGCGGTCGGCTCGTTGATCGTGTAAACGACCGACAGGTCGTTATCCTTCTGGAGAAGCGTCTCCATGCCCGTACGGCCACCCTCTTCCGATCCCTGGCCCCACTGATGGCCAACGATGCGGTTGTCGTCTTCATCGAGGTAGCGCGAGACATCCTTTGGATMGATGCCAAAGCCCTTCATGAAGCCCTGATCTCGGGCAACGTCGACAGTCGGCTGGTTCTCCAAAGCATCCAGGAATGCCACCTTCGCTTTGGTGGGATCTGCAACGCTTTTTGCAGCCCAAGCACCGATCAATTCGCCCGCCTTGAAGTTATCCGTTGCAAAAGTGGCATCGGCAGCGTTAGCCGGCTCGAGCGGGGTGTCGAGAGCGATAACAAGAATGCCCGCCTTGCGAGCCTGCTCGACGGCGGAAACCAGGGCCTTCGTGTCACTGGGAACTACGAGAATACCCTTCGCGCCCGCGGAGATCAGGTTCTCGACGGCGGCCACCTGGCTGTCGTTGTCACCGTCGAACTTCCCGGCAAAGCTTTGAACCTTCACTCCACCGAGTTCCGCCGCTTTCGAGGTCGCACCCTCACGAATCTTGGCGAAGAACGGGTTAGCGTCCGTTTTGGTAATGACGCCGATGAGGATGTCCTCGGCAAGGACGCTCCCTGGCAAGCCAGCAATGCCAGCGCCGACGAGAAGTGCAGCTAGGCCCAAGCGCCGTGACGAGACGCTGTTGTGCAAGGCGTTTTTAAGCTGACGGATCATTTAAGTACCTCCCAGATTGACGAACCGAGACCCCACCTCCGAGGCCAATCGGTCTAAACGTGAACGTTAATGAACCGCCTTTTGCTCTCTGTCAATCATATCGCCCAGGTCTTTTGTATAATTTTATACGTAATTAGCGACTATTAAGTTGATTTTGGTCCGCGGTTTTGGAAAAATCTTCGTGCCGGCCTCGTCACGCGGCGCAAGAAATGTAAGAAAATGAGCATTCATGACTGACAGGATCCATCCATGCCCAGCACCAACCAAACCCACGGGAAAACCAGGCAGAGCGGTGCGGGCGACGTCAGCTCCGACAAAGCAAGCGGACAGATTCTCTCACTTGTAGGATCTGGCAGAGCCCGATCGCGGAGCCTGTTGACCGAACTGTCGGGCCTCTCTCGTGCGACAGTTCATCAGAAGCTGGGGAATCTGATCGATGCCGGGCTGATCAGAGAAACGGAGGAAACGCTTCCAAGCGGGGGCCGCCCGACTCGGGCGTTGGACCTGAACAGGGATTTCGCGGTCGTACTATGTGCCGACATTGGCGAACAGCATATTCGGGTGGCACTTACCGACCTTCGCCCGGCGATATTGGCGGAAATTTCCGAAACGTTCGATATCCTTCGCGGCCCGACGATCGCCCTTGAGTGGATCGAAGAGCAGTTTGAAGCGCTTCTCGCTGCCACCGGTAGAGCTACGAGCGATGTGATTGGAATCGGTATCGGCCTTCCAGCACCCGTGGACTACGCCAATGGCCGTGTTGTAGGACCGTCGGTCCTGGTCGGATGGGATAATTTCGACATCCGTGGGCATCTTGGCCAAAGATTTGGCGTGCCGGTCTATGCAGAGAACGATGTGAATCTTCTCGCTCTCAGTGACCATCGGCTACGCCGTTCGACTGTCAGCGAAATGGTTTTCGTGAAGATTGGTACGGGCATCGGGAGTGGAATTATCACTGAAGGCCGGCTCTACCGCGGGGCTCAGGGTGCCGCTGGTGATATCGGACATATACAGTTTGCTCGGGAGCCAGCGCCCCTATGTCGATGTGGGAAGGTCGGCTGTGTTGAGGCGCGGGCGGCAGGTTGGGCGATTGCTCGTGAACTTCGTGATGAAGGGATCGAGGCTCGAAACGCACGAGATGTAACCCAGCTAGTGCGGGCGGGCCAGCCATTAGCTATCCATCTGGTCCGTGAGTCCGGACGCATCCTTGGCGAGGTCATGACCAGCCTTGTAAGCATCCTGAACCCAGAGACGATCGTAATCGGCGGCACGCTAGCAATATTGGACGATCATCTCCTCGCCGGCGTTCGGGAACTTGTCTACAAACGTTCGCTGCCACTTGCTACCAGAGAACTGGACATAGTCATCTCGCCTCCGGACCCTGATGCCGGGATTGTCGGCGCGGCGTTCCTCGTCATTGAGGAACAAATGAAAGAGGCGAACGTAGACGGCGTAATAACGCGCCACAGCCAGCGACTCTCTAAGCGCTCTTCGCTTGTGTCATAGTAAATCGCGTTTTCTGCAGGCGTCGCAACTGACGGGACTGAGGTCATTCGCTTATTGCGCGAAGAACGCAATCTGGTCACCGTTCGCGCTCGCGGTGACCCTGATCTCGATGAGCGTGACGAAGGTCAATCTCATGGGTATCGGGTCAGAGCGAACCGTATGTGATGGGTAAGCGTTAAAGGAGGTATGCCCCAGGTCCTTCGTCGAAATCCTGCACTAAGACGAACAAGAGTTAACGACCGGAATGAGAGCGCTAGGGCGGCCGTGGTCACAATTTGCACCCGGGTGCACGAGCTGCCCTTTGGTCGGAGGAAGACCGAAGCCGAAACGCCCTCGTCAGCTTGAGCAGCGAAGGCGATCTACGAGGTGCTGATTGACACCATCGGTGGGACCAACATTGCTGCTCTTCTGCGGTGAAGCAACCAATTCGCCAAGAAATGACTTCGCATCATCTAGCGAGTTATCATTCGGCACGTCGGAGTCAAAGGCGTCTGCGACCTAGCGCACGTTTGCATTGTCGATCTCAAGATGTTCCATAAACCCCGCTTCGTAGCGATGATAAAGACAATGCAGCGCATCGGAGCTTCCGGCATAGGCCGCGCCAGGGCGCGAGAAAGCGGGAATTCGCGTCACGCGCGGGCGGGAAGAAGGGCAGCCGCAGGAGCGTCAGCAAAGCGGTCCGAAGGAGACGCGGGACCGACTGCCCCGCGACCGCGTGTTCCGCTTTCGGGCCGATCGCCCATAGCCGTCACCGCGCCACTTATTGCCGGCCACTCCCGACCCACGCCTCGCCTTCCCTTTCGGGCAGGCGCCGTTTTCCGCGTCAATGCTTTCGTTGGTGGTTGCCACGCGTCGCCCTCAAAAGGCTCTCGGCCTCGAGGATTGCCTCGTCGATGCGTTCGACCACTCTGCCAAGCACCGGGTTTGTCTCGGCAATCGGTCTGGCAGATTTCAAACACTGAAGAATGAAATCCACTCGATTCGACATGTCATCTCCATGCGCATGGAAACCTGATTGGAGTGTAGCATTTCGGCTCATGGCGGTTACCCTATGCTTTCGATGGTGCCATCGGGATCATCTCCTGCTAATTGGGCATGCCAGTGGCAAAACGCATCATCTGCGGAAATCTCCCTCATACTCACCTGCCCGGCCGCACCAGCGACCGCGCGATATCGATGATGTCGTCGCGACCAGCGGTCGGATCCTCCCTGTTCCAGGCGACACCCAGCCCGACCTTGAAGTCGATCCCCCTCACCTTCTTCAACTCGAAGCCGCGGTTCGGCAGATCCTGCGTCCATTCCGGCACGAAGCCGATGCCAAGACCGGCCGAGACCAGCGACACCAGCGAGAAAGTGTCGTCGCAGGTATAGGCGACATTGTCGCTCAGATCATGCTCCTCGAACTTCTCCGCGAAATAGCGCTCGCTGTAGGAGAGGTTCTGCCGGGAAAAGGAGATGATCTTCTCGGAGCGCAGATCCTCGAGATCGATCTCGCTCTTCAATGAAAGCGGGCTCTGCTTTGCCACTGCCAGCAGATAGCGCTCATGGGCAATCGAAAAGAAGCGCAAGGAGCCGATGTTCTCCACCGGCCTGATGAAGCCGAGATTGATGCGGCCTGCCTCGATATGGCGGATGATGTCATCGGTGGTGCCGCTTTCGATATGCATGCGTATATCGGGATACTTCCTCACAATGCGCGACAGGAAGGACGGCAGCACGCCGATCGTGGCGGGATAGACCGTGCCGATCGCAATCCTCTTCGTCGTCTTGCCGGCAACCGAGCGGGCGATCTCCCTCGACAGGTCGACTTCGCTCAGGATCCGAACAGACCGCTCGTAGAAGGCCGCCCCTGCCCGCGTCAGTTCTACCCGCCTGGTCGAACGGATGAAGAGCTGCACGCCGAGTTCCTTCTCCAGCGCCATCACCTGGTTCGACAGAGCCGGCTGGGCGATATGCACCTTGGCCGCAGCACGACCGAAATGCAGCTCCTCGGCCACCGCAACGAAGTAGGATAGCTGGCGTAGTTCCACAGGACCTCCCCACCCTGCCCGCGCGGACAGTGTTCAAACGTCGCCAAGGCTACGACGATATGGTAATATGTCGGTTATATCCCATGGATTAATGCAATGCAAGATGGTGCCCATGAGCTATGGACACTCGAGCGCGCATAGCCTGGAATTTACGAAACCTCCGATCTCTGCGGAATATCACGCAAGAGAACCTTGCGGTTGACGCTCAGGTCGACAGAACCGTCATAAGCGATTTAGAGAGAGGCAAGCATAACGCCTCGGTTGACCTTTTGGATCGGCTGGCTGGCGCGTTGTCTGTCGATATTTCGGATTTCTTCGCCGAACCTTCGACCGACGATCAGCCAAAACCAATGAAGGCGGGACGAAAACCCAAGCAGAGCTGAAGTCCAAGGTTTTTTGTCACCGGCTGGAATGGCCGCCTTGAAGGGGTGTGAACCTGCAACCCCGTGATTGACCAGCTTTTATTGGCACTAAATTTTCCAGTCCAGGCAACTACTTGCTCTCCGGAATGGCGCCATTGACACCAATACATGACTCGATGTGGTAATGTCGTCATCAAGGTTGGAGAAGCAGAATGAACGACGTCACTCAGATCCGTAAGATGCCGCCCTTTCCATCGAGAGGTTTACTTATCGCATCCGCGAATATGTTGAAGTTCGTCGGACACTCCGGCTTCGAAGCGCTTCGATTGGAATGGGATCTGCAAGATACCGACGCTGGAACGGGAAATGGTTTGATGGCTAGGGCGACATCGCTCGCGACTTATGCTCTCAAAAATCCGGAGCTGCGAACTCCCGACGGCAATTATCTTCAGTCCGAGATTGTGGCTAAAGCCGGCGAGATCTACCGCAATAGTTGGATGACTAACTTAAGCGAGAAAGAACGATCCGCTTTTAAAACTGCGTCTGCGAACGCAGGCTCGATGAACGACGTATCAGAGTCTGGGGTCGTGGTGGTCTCAACTAGCGATCCGCATTCTTCCACCGCGACCGCCGCCCCAACGATATCTCCTCAAAGCAGTCCCTTGAAACGTAAGATATTCGTTGTTCATGGGCATGACGAAGGGGCGCGGGAGACCGTAGCTCGATTTCTAGAAAAATTGGAATTCGAAGTAATTATCCTTCACGAGCAGGCTAATCGCGGGCGCACAGTCATGGAAAAAATAGAAGCGCATGGTGATGTGGGTTTCGCTGTCGTACTTCTAACACCTGATGATGAAGGTCGAAAGGTGAATGGAACATTCAAATTCCGAGCTCGTCAAAACGTCATGCTCGAATTGGGCTATTTCATCGGCCGTCTCGGGCGGTCAAACGTCTGCGCCCTAACACGCGGTGACGTTGAGCTACCATCGGATTTCGCTGGTATGGTTTATCAACCTATGGAAGACGGTTGGCGGGCGGCGGTAGCACGGGAGTTAGCCGATGCGGGCTTCGAAATTAACTGGGAAAAAGTTTCCAGATCGTAAGCCGAGATATCACTCATAGAAAGCGCTGTTGTCGACAGAGACGACGACGCTGTCTCGTAATATACGCTGTGGCTCGATTACTCGCGCTTTCATGCTTGCAGTATACGGATAGGAGTCGGACAGAACGGCTCCCATGTCATTTCGGATATCCGACCTGGAGCCATATTGAAGCTCGACATAAACGGTACCCGCGACGGCCAGTTCTATGAATTCGTCATCGACGAACCTAATTGTGTAGTCGTCGATTTCATGTCCATCGACGGAGGTATGCGTTGATAGCTCATCAAGTTCCTGCAAGGTCTCCGATAGAAATGTGTCGAGAACCGTGTCGAAAACTTCCGTCCTTAACGAKCGATGCACTTCTTCCCGGCAAGTTCGAGCAGCGTCATAGATATCCAACAAGCCATCAAGCGAGTCATCCACCAGTACACGAATCTCCTCATCGTCATCGAGGATGGTTTCTTCCCGCACATGCGTTGAACGATTGAGCCTTTCGATTGTCTTCAGCAGTGGTCGCGCGATCTCGCTAAGGTCAAGTTTCAGAACCTTTTCTACGAAGTCTGTCGGCAAAGCGCCTTGCACTATGTAGGTGACCCGCTGCATCCGCGTCGGGCCTTTGGTATCTTTGACGAGCTCGTACCAGCGACAGGCTGTCACCCGTTGATCAGGGGCCATTGAATGAAGCACGTGACCTGTGAGCTCACGCATGGCTGCCGCACATAGGTTGCCCCGAATTGGATTTTCGCTCTCGCCGACGAGAAAGGCACCCTCAAGCACGGTCTTCATGAAATGATCATCGGGGTGTTCGGCGGCGAGCGACTCTCCCTTTGCACGTATTTCCGACCATTCTGGGACTCTGTAGTGCATAGCCATCGAACCTATCAACTCTTTCTCGGTGCCTCAAAGCATCCTGTGTAAAGCGGTGGATAGCCGCCTTTAAGAAGCCGAGCTGTGCCCATCGGGAGACAAACCCAGGTCAGGAGAACGGAATCCACAGGCGCGCGCCCTCGTAGCGTTCAGAATTTTTGCTGCGTCACAATTTGCACGATCCGATTCGACGGAAAAGGCACGACGATTGATTTCTTCAGCTCTGCTGTCGCGTGGATGAGGATGAAGCTATTGAAAGGCGTTGCAAAGCCCTCGGCGATGAATTCAACGACATCGCCGTTCCTGTCTTCAAGTCGCAGGGCTCCAGGACGCGACATGCGGCGGCCTCCAAGCGGAATAAACTCCGCAAGTGGGCTCAACCGATCAACATGATCAGGCAACTTCAGCTCACCAAAGCGCTTATGAAAAAGCGGTGAGAGTTCGACGCGTCGAAGTTCGGAACGCATCCCGAGAACGGGGCTTATCTCTACGGGATTGAGGACAATCACGGCGCATGCTCGATCGCTTCGCCTGACATATTCCCTCATGGAGGCGTAAGCGGATGCGCCAAATTTTTTGCTCAACGCAAGCGGCACTTTTATGCTGAACGCACTATCCGCTGCCATTTCCGCAAATCGGCCATCCTGGAACAGAACGACACTCGCGAAAATGTTGGCCTCACGCTCAAACTGGTCGGAGACATCGGGGGACAGCGACTTATCGCAATCCTGGATCCAGCGAAAAAGCTTAGACTGATGTKGGATGTGCTTGTGACCCGCTTCGTGAAGCTTGAGAAAATTTTGCTTGGATTCGGCAACGGTGGTATCGACATGGATGAGGTCTTCCTGGACATCGAAGATCCCCCTCACCTTTTCGATCGCCGATTTAACAAGGTTTGCCGCCCGCTCGCCAAACTCGCGAGCATGACGCAGAAGCGAACGGGGATCGAACGCGCTCATCTGAGCGACGCGAAGTTTCGCGGCGCCGAGCAGATCTGGGACCGGCGTAGGTAGCCGGTCCCATGCGCTTGCCTTGTTCAACAGATCGGTCGCCKCGCGATGGATTGCTGCATACTCGCTCGGAGTGAGCGAACTGTCGTCAGGCTTCAATTGGTCAATCCTTCTTAGAACGCAGATACCCAAGATATTTCAGCAGCTCGGCTTCCTCGTTCTGCGTTAAATTCAATTCAGCGAAAGTCGCCGCCCTCCCATGGCGCTCAACATCGGTACGCGTCGTCGTAATATAACCTGCCAACTCCATCAGTTTGTCGTAGTCCACGCCATAAAGGTTTGCGAGGGAATAAAGGATGTTTGGGGACGGCTTCTGAATTTTTCCGTTCTCAATCTGACTTAGATAAGCATTTGAGACTTCTTTGTTTGTCGCCTCTTCGACTCCGCGAAGAGTTAGCTTTCTATCTGTGCGGATTGACCCGAGATATTCTCCAAGGGTGACTTTCACAACTCTCCTCTTTCAACGACAGCACTTCGCGCGCCAGCACTGCCCGTGGATTTCGCGGCGCAAGCCATTTTACCCCGTATGCTTGATAAGTCAAGCATGCGTGCTTTGTGCTAATTTTTTCAAGCATGCTATTTTTTTGCTTGACATACTTAGCACGCTTGAACCATGATGCAGTCACTGACCAGCCGCGGTGGATTGGTCAGCCAAACAACAAGCCCACGAGGTTAGAAATGCAGAGCATCGGAAATGAAGGCGTGGTTTCCCGCATCGAGGAACTTCTCGAAGAAATCCTTGATGAGATTGTCGAACTGGAAGCTTATGCGAAGGAAGGCAAGCGCCCTCCCCTGGCAAAGGCTTACCGCTTCAAGATCAACGACAACTCTTTCGTTTGGGACAAGCCGCACATCACTGGTCGCGAGGTCCTGTTCCTCGCCGGCCTCACGCCGCCCGAGAACTATACGCTCCGCGTAAAGCTCGCCGGCCACAAGCCGCAGAAGGTTGATCTCGACCAGAAGATCGACCTTCGTCATCCGGGCACCGAAAAGTTCCGCGCAATCCGCAAGGAACAGACCGATGGTGAAGTACAGGGGCGGCGCGATGCGCCGCTCCTGGACGCCGATATGGCTTTCTTGGAGGCTTACGGGCACCGTTTCGATATCGTCAAGGATGGCTCGACGTGGGCAATTCTCCATGATTTCCCGGTCCCTTCGTGCTTCAACTATAAAAGCGTGTCGCTCGCGATCCGCCTTGAACAGGGTTACCCCATGACCCCGCTCGACATGCTCTACGTCTACCCGAAGCTTGCTCGCATTGATGGGCGCGAAATCCCGCAGACGCAGGTCGAGCAGCCGATCGAGGACAAGATCTTCCAGCGCTGGTCGCGTCACCGTTCTGGTCAGAACCAGTGGGTGCCGGGCGTCGACTGCCTGGAGACCCACGTCTTCCTCATCGAGGAAATCTTCGAACAGGAGGCTTCGCGATGAACGTGACCCTCAGCATGTCGGTCGACCAGCATGCATTGCTGCAAGGCCATCTCTTCCCTGGTGACGGTCTCGAGGCCGCCGCCCTCCTGCTCTGCGGAGGAAGTAGTCATCTAGGCCGCTACCGCCTTTCCGTTCGGGACGTGATCTTGCTCGATCATGAGAAGTGCAAAAGGCTTGATGACCGCATTTCCTGGCCAACTGACCTGATTGTTCCTCATCTCGATCATGCAGAGGAGCTCGCACTTACCGTGCTGAAGGTCCATTGCCACCCCGGAAACTTCCCCCAATTCTCGGAGGTCGACGATGTCGGAGATCGCGAGCTTCTGCCGATCGTTAGATCGTGGGTTGGGGCTGACGTTCCGCATGGCAGCGTCGTCATGCAATCGTGCGGCCGGCTCTTTGGCCGCTACCTCTGGAAGGGCGACGAAATGAGCCCGATAGACATGATCAGCGTTGCTGGACCGGACATTCGGCTTTTCCCCGCAACCGCTCACGATCACTCTTCGTCGTTCGGACGATCTCAGGACCAGGCGTTCGGCGAAGGTACAACGGCGACGCTCGCAAGACTGCGCGCAGGTATCGTGGGTATTTCYGGAACTGGCAGCCCCCTGCTTGAACAGCTCATTCGCCTGGGCTTCGGTGAAATCGTCATCATCGACCCTGATACCGTCGAGGATCGCAATTTGAACCGGATCCTGAACAGCACCGTCGCCGATGCCCGCATGGGTAGGCACAAGGTGGACGTGGCTGAAGCAGCGGCGATAGCGACGGAGCTCCCGACCCGGATCATCAAGGTGCCATCAACTCTGATGTTGCCGGCGGCGATTCATGCGCTCTCTGTGTGCGACGTCATTTTCGGCTGCGTCGATACGCATACCGGGCGCTTCGCGATGAACCTTGTATCGACCTATCATATCATCCCTTACTTCGACATCGGCGTCATGCTCGATGCCACCGGCGACGGCGAAGCCGCAGGCCGAATTCAGGACATTCTCGGCACGATCCACTATATCGTTCCCGGGCGTTCGAGCCTGATTTCTCGTGACGTCATCTCGCTGCGGACAGTCGCGCAGGAAGGTCTTGCAAACTCCGATCCGGAAGCAGAGGCACAGCAGGTGCGCGACAAGTATTTCCGCGGCTTGAACGTCAGCCGTCCTGCAGTGATCAGCATCAACATGTTCGCCGCAGCCTTGGCGGTGAACGACTTCCTCGCAAGGATTCACCCCTATCGCCAGATGTCGAACGGTGATGTCGCATCCGTGGAATTCAGCCTCGGACAGCTGCGGTTGACGGCAGACGAGGAGCAAGAGGACTGTGTTCTTCTTCATCCGTGGATCGGCCACGGAAAGATTTCGCCGCTTCTTGGCTTGCCAGAACTTTCGGAGCCGCACTCATGACGTGGATTTTGGATGCTGGTCACTATCTCGCCGGAAAGATTCGCGAGCTGCTACGCCGCCCATATCGCGGCGTAATTCGCGAGGGGAGCATGCCACGGTTCCTAGCGCCAAAGACCCTCTACATCTTGAATGAGGATGGAGAACCCTGGCAGGCAACGATGATATGCCCATGCGGCTGCGGCGCCGTCCTGGAGATGAATCTCGTCCATGACGAAAAAGCTGTCTGGCGCGCAAAGGTAGAAAAGGATGGAACGGGCACGCTCCACCCTTCTGTCTGGCGGCAAGTCGGCTGCCGCTCCCATTTTTTCATTCGGAACGGAAAAATCCGGTGGTGTGATTGATCGATGTCACCGGCGGATCGGAATCTCAACGACCGGACGCATCGGCTCGAGCTGCGTCTGATACCGCCGAACGATCTGGTCGTAGAGATCCGCGACGCGCTTTGCCTTGACGCTAACCACCAGTGCATAACGCAATTCGTCTTCCGGTTCGAAATCTCGGCTCTCGAGACGGGCGTTATAGTGAATGTCGAAAGCCGGGTTGCGCAGGCTTTTACCGAGAAACCCGACAGAGCCGTGGAGCGTATTTTCCCATTTCCAGGCGTCACGCCGAAGATCGCCTTCCGTCAGTCCTTTCTGGGCCTTTCCAAAAAAGCTCTGGGTATCTGCATGCAGTTTCTTGTCTTCTTTTCGCTTTGTATCCTTAGGTCTGAACGCAATTTCCAGCCCGGCACGCGTGTAGTTGCCCGGATGATGGGGATCCGTCAGGGTCTTGTAACAGATCGTCGCCGTTATCTGGACCTTGCCAGCCATTTCGTCGACCGGGACGGGGATCGGGGCTCTCACGTAGTTACGGGCAGAAATGGTCCCCTGATAGATGACCCGGACTGTGTCGTCGTCGCACAATAGAATATCGTCCATCGTTCTGGCGACCCGCCCCCGACCGACCTCTTCAGCAGAAATCGATGACTCTTCCGCCGTATGGACGAGCAATGCCCGCACCGCGAGCATGTCGACATTCGCGCCAAGATGGGCCTTAACGCCGGCGGCCACCCGTAACAGGCTTGGCGATGCGAAGGACGTTCCACCAGTCACTTCGAGCTGCGGCCTACCGTCCAGACTTGCAACCAAGAACGGACGCTGTAGCGAGCCGCCGAAGTCGACAAGGTCAGGCTTGATAAGACCTGGGCTTCGGCCGGGGCCAACGGAGCTGTAGGGCGCGCGTGCCCAAGTGGCGTCTGGACTGTCGGCTGCGCCGACGGCCATCGCGTTTACACAGTCTGAAGGCACCTGGATCCTGTTGAAGCCAAGTGCCGCATCAAGCTCCCCGTCATTTCCGACGGCGATCGTCGCCAAAGTATCATTTCTTGCGAAGCGGTCGTCGAGCACCGCTGTCCACGCGTGAACGTCATCGTCTTCGATAGGAAGATGTGGACCGAGGCTGATGTTGACGAGATCGAACTGCCGATTGAGAAGTGTCTGATCGATCCGATAGAGCACCTCATAAAGCCCTTCCGGATCCTGGCTGGGGTCAGTGTCCAGAACACGAAAATGCTCAACCGGAGCGTAGGGCCTCGATAGCGGTTTGGTCGGGTCGATATGTCCGAACAGGAACGCCGATGTGACATGCACACCATGACGGCGAAGATCCTCATGCGAGCTGCCCACGCCAGTGGTATCGATCGGCGTCGTCCAGGCTGTCAGCGGATGATTGTCTGGCACACCGCCGTCAAAGATCGCGACCCTGATCCCCGGATCCAATGCCGCTTCCGAAGGATATTGAATCTGAGGCGAAGGTGTCGCGGCAGCTCGAATTGTCGGCCGGAGCACACGAAGGGTCGGCATCTGTCGAAGTGCACGGACCGCGGTAAAGGTCGCGATCTCCTCGGCGCGCTCGCATGGTGCGGTCAGCTCGACAAAGCAAAGGCCACCMGCATAAAATCGGTTGTCCATGGGAGCGTCGATCCCAAGTTCCGCAAGGTAGGTCCGAAACGCGCGAATAATTTTCTGCTCGCCGAGAAGCTCGTCCGTGTGCAGGACTGCCTCAAACGTCACCTTGCCTCTATCCGGTAGATGCCCCTTCAGCTTGTCATCGGCGTCAGGAGCACCGATCTCCTCAATGGAGATGATCCCGTTTGTCGCTGCGGACAAGTTGTTCCACTGAGGAAGCGCAGAGCTCCAGCTGCGCAAAGACGCTCGCGACCCCATTACGAAGATTTCGGTGGTCAAGGTTTCTTCTGAGGGACGTCCAAGCGATCGCTTTTGCGGCGTAATCGATCGCGTACGGCTCCCAACGGCCTCGACGCCAACCTGCTGGAACAGTTCCTTAGGATAAAACGACTTGGCAATGTACTCCGGGTTGAGGACAACCGACAAAACGGCCTTGTCGTCTGGGCAAGCTGCAGCCGGTAACCTATCCACCAGGGAGACGGCGCGGGTCAGCATCGGCGCCAGACGCGACCGAGATTCGGAAAACGTATAGGGATGCTGTTTGGGCGCGCCACCCCTAACGCCTGTCACAGAAGAGACTAGGCGCTCGCCTTTTCCCAGAAGAAAGTTCTGTCTCGCCATCAGGCACCCTTCCGTTTGCGCGAGCTCGCCTCAACCTGCGAATGGCTCCGCACGGTGTCTCGAGCGACGCCGGTCAATTTTTGCACGCTCCGCTGGGAAAGCCCGCCGTCAACCAACATTGTTGCAAGATTGATGCGCTCCGACTTCGAAAGCTGATCGGGTGAAATCAACGCCTGCAAATGAGTATCGAGCGAATCTCCCGAGATAGCAGCTGCCCTGCGCGCTTGGTCAACCGATTGCTTGATGTCGCTGAACGATTGACCGTGAAGTGCAACCGAAAGGACTTTCGCCCAATGGTCGGCCTTGTCGTCGTACGGTCGAAGCAGGTCATTGACGAGTTCGTGAATTGCCGGTCGCTCAGGCATCGGGAACTCAACCTTCATCTCGAAGCGCCGCCAGACGGCAGGATCAAGCAAATCCGGGTGATTGGTGGCGGCTAGCAAAAGCCCGGTCGCCGGCCAATCATCAACCTGCTGCAAAAGTACGGTAACAAGCCGCTTAAGCTCGCCGACCTCGTCCCGGTCGTCGCGACGTTTTGCGATGGCATCGAGTTCATCAAGCAAGAGGACGCAGTCAGCCTGCTTGGCATAATCGAGGACCTGGCGCAGGTTTGCGCCGGTTCGGCCAAGATAGCTGCTCATGACCGCAGCAAGGTCGAGAATCATAAGCGGCTTGCCAAGCCGCTTAGCGAGCCATCGCGCAGCGAGTGTCTTGCCAACTCCCGGCGGGCCGACAAAAAGAGCGGTTCTAGTCGGATCTAGCCCCGCAGCGTCTAGGGCTTCAAGACGGCCACGCTCCGAGACCAGTTGGTCAAGCGCCACCGATACCTTTGGAGCGAGCACTGGAGGATAGTCGAGTTCGATCGCTTCCTCGATTTTGAGCAGGTGAAGGCGCGAATCGGAATCCACTGGCATTGGCACTTCAGCCATCCGGCGGAGTGGGGTCTCCTTCGAAGGAGCCTCTCGAAGAAGCGCAGTTAGCGAGTGGGAAAGCTCAGGCTTGTCTGCACGCGTCTTGCGCGCGATGCGCTGCACTAGCATCTGGATATCCTGAGCCCGGCCCGCAAGTGCCAAGCGTGCAAGGCTGATAATGTCGGAGTCAAGATCCGCTTTTGCCGTCGTCATGTGTGGATATCCTCGTATGCCAATTTGCAGTTTCACTTAAAGTGGAAGAGAATTCAATAATAAACCGTAAATTTCTTCCACTCGATTGCTAACAATCTGCTTTTCATGATCTTTATAATGGACTACATCGCAAGCCGGTGACGATGTTTTGGCGGAGGGGGCCACCAGATGGCCAGTGGCTGGAACCGGAGAGCTATGTAGCGTCTCCGCGAAAGGGCTCGCATCTGCCGACACCCTCACATCTCAAGCATTTCCGCGGCGGCGCATCGCACCGCAGCCCTTCGCAAGCATGTCAATCATTCCTCTCCGGTCCGACATTCGTGAGGGACTGCCTATATCACTGCCCATGCCCGAAACCTCCCCCTTCCCGTCATCTCCCTCAAGCCCAGCTCCAATAAAATCCGCCGCGCCGCCTGCGGCGTCACCTCAAGCGTCTTCGCGACCATGCCAGCCGACACCAGCGGTTTTGCCATGACCAGCTCGACCAGCTCCGGCAGCTTTGACGATGTCCGGCGATTGAAAAGTTTGCGCTCCAACAGTTGTCGCGCCAACGCCAGCCGATCATGCTCCTTCAACCCGAACTCGGTGGCCGCGATCAAGGCGTGAGCGTTGGCCAGCAGCAGGGTTTCCCGATCGCGATGCCGGCGCCGATCGACAGGAATGGTTTTCAGGCCGAGATTGATCGCCGCGAGATGCGCGCCGGTAGTAATCCCGTCCTGGCGCAGGATCGACGCGCAAAACAGCCGGCCTAGCCAGGGCGCGTGCTGCAGCACCGAAATCTGCCCCCACGCATCGAGGGCGACGATCGCTTGCAACATCGCCGGCAGGTCATGCCCTTGTCGCAACACGCCGTGCCATTCCTCCAGCCGCTCGTCCTCGTCCCAATCGAGATCATAGACAATCGGATTCTTTTCGGCTGCCCGGTCGGGCTTCTCGGCTTGCGCGATGGCCACCTCAGCGCGAGCGAGCACCGCATCGATTGCGGCAAACTCAGCGTCGAGTAGGCCGGCGCCATCATCGCCCTGTTCCTCCTCCCCTCCTCCGGCCGCATCGACAGCCGAACCGACGTGTTCTTGCGAAGTAGCGCTGACCGCACCGACTGAGGCCGCAGACGAACTCTGGCCACGCAGGCTGCGGAGGCCTTCCGCAGAAAGCGCCCAGCCGGGTGGCTGCATGGCAATTCGCCGGCGGGTTTTCAGGACGTCGCGGGCGATCGTCAGCTCGTGGGTGGGGGCACGGATATCCTTGGTGGCGTCGTGGAGGACGAGGTCATCGAGGTGGACGAGTTCCCCATCGATCCACAGCGAGGCGCAGGCATCGGCAAAATGGGATCGCTCGAGAAAGCCCGCGCCGACCGGTGAGCGGGCGATGCGCTCGTCGAGACGGGCGAGTGCGATGCCGGCGTCTGAAATCGGCCGCAGCAGGCTCTGGATGGGCAATCTAGCAAGATCGTAAGGCATTGAAATCATGGTAAACACTTCATTAAACCGAAGCTATTTCCTATATTGATTCCGCCATCCCTGACGATCTTGKGTAATGCGCATCACCATCGATAAGGAACAGGTACCGTTAGTGATCGATTTGAAGGCGCAAGATTGAAGAGAGAGACTCAGGTGCTTGATCACCCTACTTTTTACCCTTGCCCACTTTACCCTTGCCCACTCCGGAAAACAGACCAAGAAACGCCCTGACTGGTTGGCTGAAATCGGCAAATCCGCTCTCACTCTTGATTTCTTCGAATGTCCCATCCTTGCGTTGCCTGATGGTCCATTTCACATTCGTGGGCTTGTTAGGGCCGAATGTGTAGATTGCATACAGAGCAACGAGCGTAATTGCTCCAATTTCCAACATCGGCATCTGACGATCCGCGTCCGAAATTGCTTCGGACACCAGTTGCTCGGTCTCCGGTTGCTGCGCAGCGTGGGCGATCCACAGCAGCGCTATCTCGTTGACTAGCTCTGGATGGAGGCGAAGCGTTTCGAGCGCCTCATCTATCGCGGCCGTGTCATCCGCGGCGGCCTTCAAGTTGGACATCATTTCGTCGGGAGACAAATCGCCTGACGCTTCAAAGACGGTCGTATCCAGAACCTGAAGGATCGTCTCAGGCGTCGCACCCTTTTTGTTGAGTTCATCAGCAATATTCATTCCCAAGCTCCTTCAATGACAAAAGCGTGAGCCTGCCAAGCCGGCACACCCCGGTTGATTGCGGCTGCGGCGGCGCCGCCTACCGCCTTGTTCAATGGCTTCCCGGCCACGAAGCCCGCCATCGCTTCGTCCAGAACGGGCAAAGCCATTTCTGCGTCGATCTTCCAGCGCGGTGCCACCACCGCGCTTGTGCCGGCATGGCTTAAAAGCGTCGCAAAGCTCGTCCGTTCGTCGAGTCCGCCAATGGAAACGACACCTGACGAACAAGCGCCGAGGAAAACCGTTCGCGGGGCAACCGACTGGTTCTTGAGTGCGGCGCGCCCAAATCGGTGCGCGCGATTCGATGCGACAAGAGCCGACAGGGTATAGCCGGGCGGTGGTCTCCCCTCGTGGTCGACAAGGAGGGCGACTTCACGATCCTCTTTCCAGACTTGTCCATGGCAGAGCACTTTCAGAACGTTGGCCGTCGCAAGCATATTGCTGAGCGTCGCAGCATCGCCACCGCCGGGTTCATTGCGATCGGAGGCCAGCCCGTATCGAATGGCCAATTGTTCGGCAGCTCTCGCCGAGGTCTCCAGGGCCTCGCGGACCGCAATCGTTTCGTTCGACCTCGGAGCGTGGAGAACACCAAGACGTGGCGATTTCGCTGCCCTACCATTTGCGGCCACCGCTGCTTCAATTGCCAGCCAATCCGAAGCGTATGACACCGTCCATTCCGGTGAGAGTGCGATGTGAAACGGCAAGGGCGTCAGCTGCGGATGATCGATAATCACGACATGCCCGCCACCTGGAAGATAGTTTTCAGCAACCAGCCGCAGCCAGTGCCGCACGTTATCCCAGCCAGGAACATCGAACGGCTCGCCCGCGCGCGAATTTCGCCATTTGGGCATGCGAGCGCCGATCAAATCAGCAGTACCGACGATATCGATATCCTGTGTGTAATAAAGATAGCCCACGCTTGCATCGCCAGGTTTTAACAGCGATACAAGCCCGATCATGTCGTCATCTCTGAGATCGCACCATTCTAAAACCATGAATGTAGCCTGATCGGGGCTCATGGCTTCAGCCGCAGCGGAACGAAAACCCACCGCGCTTTCATCACCCTCAAATTTCATCTGGGCGCGATGATGCGCGTTCCGGCGTACTTCGGCGACAAGCTGATCGGCGTTCGGACCGAGTCCTTTTTCAAAGACCGTTGCCGCCAATCGCTCGAATGGTCCTTCAAGCGGTGACAACAGGTCCATTGTCAATGCATCGACCGCGATGCCGCCCGCCTGCTGCGCTAGCGCCGCGATGATCGCGTCGAGCATCTCCACGAACTGTCCCGGATCCCTTTCGATCTCAAGGATTGCCATTTCGATGGCCGTTCGCGTGGGGGGCCATCGTCCAATAAGCGCGCTCGCTTGTGCATCCTTCAGCCAGAGTGACTCGGCTTCCGGAAGGCCGAAGTCATGCGCCAACACCGCCGCAGCATGCCAGACGCTTTGCGCCTGCAGCTGGTTTCCAGCAGCAGCGAAGGCCTCAGCCGAGCGTTTCAATCGGTCGACCAGCTGAATTGCGCTGTCCCTGGAACTCTCTATATCGCCCTTTCTGATTGCCGTTGCGCGCATGATTCCAGATAATCCCGGGAGCGCCGCATCAGGCACCTCGTCGAGGGATGGCACCCGACGCAACAGCTCGTCAGCTCGCTTAAATTGCCTGAGATACATTCGGGCCGTGATTTCGCTCACCAGCAGCGCCGCCCGCGCGCCGCGCGTATCGATCCCGCCTGCCGTTTTTCGAGCTTCGGCAAATACGTCCGCGGCTTCCGCTATGCGCCCCATCTGAGCGAAGGTCGCCGCCAGAGACTGCAAAGCATACCAACGCCCCTCTTGGGGGGCTAGCTCCAATGCCGTCTGGATGAATCCAACCGCCTCTCTGAATTGCCCAGTCTCCCGCAACAGAATGCCGACATTCAGGAGCGCGGTTGCCTTATGCTGATCTGGAGCGTCGGCGTCGCTGAGCGTGACGGCCAGCGTGGCGCGTGCCACGTCAAGCGCGCGCGTCCGTTCACCGGCAAGGCGAAGCGCGTTACTCCTCTCGGTCCACAGACATCGCTTGTCGTGCTTGTTGAGGGTTTCCTCCCAAGGTGCTGGGTCTCGCCCGATTCGTTCGAGTGCGAGCTCTGGCGCACCGAGCAGCTTTAGACGTTCGCCCAGCCAGGTGAGTAAATCCGCACGCTCGGACGCACTTTCCAATTCGGGTTTAAGCAGATCGAAGAGGTGTGCGATTTCCGAAGCGTCGGAATACCAAGATGGCTGCCAGACGTGAATTAATGCACTCCATGGCAGGTCCGGATTCTTCGAATGTTGGGCGCGGACAAATTTAGCGAGCTCTTCCGGTGTCCGATCAGTTGCTTCGGCTCCACCACGCTTTTCGCTAACGACGCTTATTCTCAGCCCTTCCTTCATAACTGCGTTCAACAAATCTCCATGCCCAAGTTCGTCGATCGCCAGTTCGAGCGCCTTCATCTCCTTGCTGCGTTCTTTTTCGTCTTCCACCGTCACTAGGGACGCAAGGATGCGGGCAACAGCATTCCAAGCGTGTTCATAGCTTATTGTCGACCGGATACGCTTCGGGGATAATAAGAAGCGGCCTGAGGCCCCCTCTCCCCCTCTATGAGCGGCGCAACGAACCATCAGATATTCGCTGGCCCACGCACCCGCATTCGGATTATCTTCACCGAGCATCGCGAAGAGCGATGCTTCCACGGCTTTGAAGTGGAACCGCATCCAACGATCGATTTTTTCGTCCTCAACGAATTTACGAAGCTCTGCCAATCTTTCGATCAACTGGTCGGAGATGAAGGCAACGGAACCACAGCTGTCGATCAGACGTAGCAGGAATGCCTCGAGGGGGATTTCCTTCGTCAGTGCCGAAAGACCAAGCGACCAACTCGTCATGAGATGAAGGATTAAGTCCTTCATCACCTCGATCGTATGCTCTTGATCATTGATGCTGCCATCCAGTTCGCGCGTGTGAATGCCTAGCCCGGGCACGACGCCACTGGCACCGGCAAACAAAGAGCTCATGATCTCGCCCTGAAGCTCCTTCCAGTTGGCAAGATTATCTTGGGCAGAGGATGGATCGAAGCTTTGAAATGGATATCGTCTCGCCGTCGCTTTTATCTTCGCAGCGAAGACGCTCTTGAAATGATTAAGGTCACTGACATGCTCAGGGGCAAGCGAGCAACCTAACCCCCAGACGAGCGCAGCCACCGCTTCGCGCCCACGCTCCTCTGGATCGAAGCCTCGATCGAGGATAAGGAGACGATCGTCCACAATAAATAATCCGACGAGGCTTGGAGTGATAGATGCCGTCGCCCCGCAGTTAGGGCAATCGAGGGCGTCGAACTCACCGAGAAAAAGATCGAAAACGTCGGTGACCTTGCACGCCATAACAAGCTTCCATTGGAGCTTGTCCGGCGCACGCTTCCTGCAATTTTCAGCCTGACAGAAAACGACCATTCGGCTTGCCCTCGTTGACGTTGTACATCGCAAAGGTCTGGCGTTCGGGCATGCAACTCAAAAGACGCATTGTGCCTTTGATTTGCAGGCCATCAACCATGGATAGTGGTGTATTGCTTGCACATAATCAAGCCTCCATATCCCACTTGATTATCAATGTATTTCAGATGCGGATAAAATTACCCATTTGAGCTAGAAAGCCCGATTTTTACTTAATAGCAGCATGCCTCGATACTTTGTCTTCCAGCTTAAACTGCTTTAAGTATCGGTAGGCTACTTTGCACGATTAGCCCGGTCCTGGGCGTCTGGGCATTCGCCGCACACGCAAAGTGACATAACGCGAAATATTTACAACACAAAACCTAGGCGAGATCTTGACTGCGTGATAACTATATTGCGCAAGGCATCTGGAGGGCTGGGAGATGCTTAAGGAATTTCCGCCGAAGCGGGACTATTCGTCATTATCCGTGCGCGATCTCATTGAGGCGCGCGACGCTTATCACCTACATCTAATGCATCTGTCGAACGTGACCGCGATCGGTCGATATCGCATCCACGAGAATGACTGGTATGCGACGCACCCACCGAGCGAGCAGAAGCCGGCCGGCACCAGGACCGTCAAGGACGCCAAGACGCTCTACAATACCGTCGTCAGGCCCTGGTCCTGGCCATGCGTACTCGTATTCGTCGAACAATGGGTCGATCGCAAGGAGTTCTCGAAGCAGCCCGATCAGATGGTGCCAAGGGCCTTGTTTCTGTCTGACGGACGCGTCATTCCGACCTGCGTCATCGAGGTTACGCGCCAGGACGAACCGGCCGCGCGCGATGACGCACCAAACTTCCCGAACAGTTTCATTGGTGGCGGCTTCCTGCTGTCGACGCGCGTCCAGGGCCAGTATCACTATGGCTCCGTCGGTTGTCTGGTCAGCGACGGGCGCAAGACCTACGCTTTGACCAATCAGCACGTTGCGGGTCAGGAGGGCGAGGAGGTTTCGTCCATCCTTCGCGGCGAACGCGTCCGGGTCGGCACGACAGCGGCGATCGGCGCCCGAAAGCTGCCGTTCGAGACTGCCTATCCCGGGTGGCCGGGCAGGCGCGCGGTGTCGAATATCGACGTCGGCCTCATCGAGATCGACGACCTCTCCGTCTGGACGACACAGATTGCCGGTCTCGGACCTGTCGGGACGCCGATCGACCTCCATGCCGACAACATCACGGTCGATCTGATCGACTGCCCGGTCGAAGCCTATGGCGGCGCCTCAGGACCGTTGACCGGCCGGATCAGCGGACTTTTCTATCGCTACAAATCCATTGGCGGGACCGACTATATCTCCGATGTCCTCGTTATGCCGGACAAGGACCTGACCACCAGGCCGGGGGATTCGGGTACCCTGTGGTGTCTGCGTGATCCGGATGCGGAGCGACTCGATACGCTGAGACCGCTTGCTCTTCAATGGGGCGGCCATGTCTTCGTCGATGAAGGACGGTCAACTGTTGCGCAAGGTCTTGCATTGGGCACCTTCCTGAGCACGATATGCCGGGAACTTGATGTCGACGGTGTCCGCGGACTGAATACCGGGCTGCCCAACTACTGGGGCGATCTCGGGCACTATACGATCGGCGCCAAGGCCTKCTAGCTCTTCAGCCACAACCAGTCCCTGTCGGCCCTCATGATGGCCAATATCGACCGGATCTCCTACGGCGATGACAATCTGGAACATAAGTCCTTCACCACGACGACGAAGCGCCGCTTTTCACCGCTGGCGGACGTGCCCGACAAGGTCTGGAAACAGCCGGATCACTCTGCTCACCGCAACAGCGAAAATTCCAACCATTTCGCCGACATGGACAAGCCGGACGCAACGGGCGCAACATTGCTGTCAATCACGCTTGGAGCAGGCGGCAAGACAGATCCGGCCAAGATCACCACGCAAGTGTTCTCCGCATATTACACGGCAATCCATGACCGGTCGCGCGGTCTCCTGCCGTTCCGGGTCTGGCAACTCTATAAACTGATGGTCGAGGCGGCGCACAACCGCGACGCGGCGCGTTTCGTCGCCGCCGGCGGTGTCATGGCCCATTATGTCGGCGACAGCTGCCAGCCCCTGCACATCTCGTACAAATACGATGGCGACCCCGACCGCCCCAACCCCAAGGGCAAGGGTCATTATGGCGACGGCGTCCATTCCGCCTACGAATCGAAGATGTTGCGCGCCCATGCCGGCGAGGTTCTCTCGCGCCTCAATCAAGATCTGGGTATTGCGCCCGGCAAGCTTGGAACGCATGGCTTCACGTCCTTTTGCCGCTCGGGCCACGACGCCGCTGTGGCGACGGTCGATGTCATGCGCCGGGCCTTTTCGACGATTTCGGTCGATGCCATCATCGAGACCTATGTGAAGGACGAGGATGCGCTGTGGAGCAAGTTCGCGACCCCGACGATCGACCTTCTCGGTGTGGGCTCCCGTGCACTCGCGATGATCTGGGAAAGCGCCTGGATCGAGGGCGGAGCCGGCATTACCGACCTTGGGTCTGTCGATGAAAACGATCTGATTACGATCTACGAGGATCCGACATGGGCGCCGTCGGTGGGTCTGAAAGATATCGATCAATATCTGGGTTGAGAAGGGATCAACCATGTACGCGGGAAGACTACTGGTGACGGTTCTGCTGACCTGTCTAGCCGCAGGAGATGCGGCGGCAAAATGCTGGTGGGATAAGTCCCTTCAGCAGATCGTTTGCGAGGGGGACGGCGTCCCATCCACCGGTTCTACGGGCACGAACTTGTTGCCGGCGCCTCCTAACCTTTTTGCGGACGTCGAGATACCTGCCGACCTCGGGCGTGTCGATCGCGAGCTCCTGCGCAGAGCGCTAGAGCAAAGGCGCGTGGGGCTGGAGCAATTCCGTCTTCAAGTCGAGCAAGCCCCGAAGGACGCTCTCATCGGGGCGGAATACAGGAATTCGATCGAGCTGTATGAAACGGGAATTGAGCGATACCGCAACGCCCTGTCGGACATCAAATGAGTAGGCTCGGCGAGCATGTTTGGTCGAATTTAATCTTCCTTGGCGGCGCGTTTTTTTATGGCATAGTCTACGGCCTGGCGCCGTTCCTGTTCATCGCGCTCGTCCTGCTGCCGACGAAGTGGTTCACGTCGCTGAGGAAGGTCTATTTTTAACTTCTTGCCTTTTCCTCGATCGGTGCGTTTCTTGGCATGTTCACCGGGGCAAGCAAGGAGCCCGTCGTCGCGGCGATGCTGCCGGCGACGATCACCCTCATTTCGGGTCTGACGGTCTATTTTTTTGAGAAGAAGCAGGACCAGCGTAAGGATCTCGATATCGCCACGCTGCCCGCGCTGCTCTGCGGGCTGGTCGTCTTCGCATCCTTCGGCGCCTATTATGCCGCCAACCTGCGTGCACTCTCACTGAGAAACGAGGCGCAGCTGGACGCCAAAAGCGAGGCGGACAAGCTCGAACACAGCGAGATCGCCATCAAGCTCAATCGCGCGAAATTGTGCCGGCAGGAGTTTTCCGATGACCCGGAAATGAAGGGTGCCTGCGTTGACCTCCTGAAACTGCCGAAATAGAGAGCGCGAATTCCTGCCGCGGCGTTATGTCGCCGGCGCGCGGATGATTGGTCGAGTTGGACGAAGTAATAATCAGTCGCTCTGCCGGACATATGTCGTCAGGTCCCGCCTCAACGCCTGTAGTGGAATGACGTTACGAGTTTGGAGCGGCGTCCAGCCATCCGAATGCCGATGCGTCCGGCCGAACGTACCAGAGAGAAGCAGGTCCTTCTTTAACTGCTCGCGATCGACTTCGAAGATCGCAAAGCTATTTGGATCATCCACGACCGATTCGTCCTTCCACTTCAGACAGGCCTTCTCGATCGCCGCATCGCGATCACGCACCAGCCAAATGCAGTCGCCGTTTCGATCCAGCATCCGGCGATYGATACCGCGCTTCGAGACGAGCTCGGCAAACTCCTCCAAAATGGAAAAGAATAGCGGCTGGCCAACCGGGAGCACGATATCGGTCGTATATGTCGGCTCGTCCCGACCATGAGGATAGCGATTGCCGCCGCCAGTCAAATCCAGAAAATCCCGTGTGATCGCATCGTCGTCGTTGCTATCCAGAGAGAGCAGCTCCCCTTCAAGGGTTACGTTGAATTGCGCCTCGAGATATTGCATGCGGTGGCGCATGGCGCGTCGGCCGGATATGGCGACTACAGAGTCGTGACGCGTCCAATCGGAGTTTGGATTTCGCGACGCTGACAACCAGTTGAAAGAACCGTCAACGAAGATCTTATTGTCGACAACAAGCGACTTGTTGTGCGCGCCACGCAGGCGATGGACCGTAACCCCCAATTTTCGAAGAAGCCGGATACCCCTTGAAAACGATCGCTCGTATTTCTCATGGAGATCTTTCACCGGCGAATCGGGGCCGACCCGCATAAGATTGTACTCATAGTCTGTATAGAAGTGGATCCTGGCTCTCTCTGCCGCCCCCTTCAGCTCCCTCCACATTGTCGAAAGCGCCCAATCCGAAATCCAGGGAGACGAAATGATCACTTCCTCTTCTGCGTTCTCCAAGCAGTAGGCCAGAAATTCAGACAGGTTTTGCGGTCCAGCAACGAAGGTGCTGGAACACTCGCAGGTGCATTCAACGAGTACATGTTGGCAGGCGCGGCAATGAAATTCTTTTCCCATTGATCAATCCAATATTCGTAGAACACATTGGCCTCGCCTATCCGCATTCGGTTGAAAAAGGACAAAGATCGCCACTCTGTCGCCGTCCTTTCCTCTTTCGCATCCATCTTCTGGTTTCAGAACCCTTTGAAATCATGGTAAACAGCAATTAAGCGGAAGCGATACGAGAATTTACTTCCGCCACTACTCGCGCCGATAAGAACCGCCTCATTTTCCGCAACGCGTTGATTCAAGCGCCGCGAGCGGTCAATTGGTTATGAAAAAATCCTCATCCCGCTCGACTGGCCGCCCCGCCATTGGCGCGCAACAACGCCATCAGCATGGGACCGAGCGCAAATTCGCCACGCTCCGCACGTCGCGTCAGGTCGCGCAGATAACCGCCGGCCGAGTTGATGTGCCCTCCCCTCTCCAAGATGCAGGCAATCACGGTGGCGGCATTTTCCGGCCCCATGGTCTCGCAGGCGTCCTGGTAGGCCGATGGACTGACCCCCAGCATCGAGCGGACGGTGACCGCGGCGGCCATGAGGTCCCGCCAGCTGGTCACCACGCCACCAGCGCAATAGTCGGCAATTTGCGGGCAGGCCTGCAGGACGAGCCCGAGGGGGAAGGATTTCAGGTCGCCGTGAGCGCCTCCCCTCCCCTTTCCGCTCGTCTGACCTTCAACTGGCTCCCTTCGACCTCTCGTTTCGGCATGCGGGTCAGGTTCACCCTCGGCCTTCGCGCCCAGCTTCGTTTCGAAGCTAGGTTCAAGTTCAAAAATAGAGTCGGGGTTTGAATTCTGTATATGCCGCTCAGTTTGATTGGCATTGCCGCTTGATTTTCTCGAATCCAGCAGGTTTTCCAACTGGTTGACCACATCCTCGCGCAATTGCTCCATGTCTTCGAGCGCTTCCTCGAGTTCCGGGGCGCCAGGATTGCGGGAAAGAGCGCCAACAATACCTTGCTGATAGATTGCCACGGCCTCCCAATCTCCAGCGAGGTTCTCCTCAAGCGCCGTCTCGACAAGCTTCGAAATATCGCGCCGGCAGAGCGTCAGGCGTTCGCGCAGCCGCTGCAGATGCACCCGATCGGCGACGACCTGGGCAGCCAGTGCCTCGATCTCTTCGCTGCGGGCAAGCAAGGGGGCAAGCGAGAAGCCGAAAGCATCCTCGACCGATCCCGACCTGTCCTTGTGCGCATAGCGTTTGCCGTTCGGGCTGTCCTTGCGGACCAGCAGTCCGGCGCCGATCAGCGCTGCCAGATGCCGGCGGATCGTCTGCTCGGCCATGCCGTGGGCGCGCAGGGACAGCTGCATGTTCGAAGGGAACACCACAAGCCMGTTTTCTTCCGAGAGCCCGTCCTTCGGATAGAAGCTGAGCAAAGCGTTCATGACGGCCAGCGCCCTATCGGACACGCCAAGAAGCGGCCGTGCTTCGCAGAGCGCCCGATACAATTTCCATTTGTMGACCGATTTTTCCGGTTCGATCTGGCGCGATGCCACCTGGCTTGAAAACATGCCAAGCGTCATCGGCCGCCGCCCAAAGGGCGTCGTCACACGTCCACTCTCMATTTTCTTTCACCCTCTGTCAGGCAAAAGAAAGCCGCTCGCCAAACTGACGCTCAAAGACTCTTGACTGCGATTCGTGGAAATGCGATTCTCAAGTTGCTACAGATGAGAGAGGCTTCCACGACGGTGTCGTTTGGGGGCCTTTTTCTTTTGCTTTCCTAAGCTCCTCTGTCCTGTTGGTATTCCGCATAGAGGCTTTTGAGCCTCTCCTGCACGAATGCGTCGAAACCGGGCGCTGCCTTGCTATCGAAGACGAAGGTCGCGGTCGCTGGCGTGCGCTTGAACTTCACCGGCAGATCGGCGATCTGGGTGGATGTCGTACCGGCCTTCGCACCTGTCGGTTTTTTCGTCGCCTGGGCGAAGGCCTGATGGAACCGGTCATTGCTCGAGAGGCTGCGTATGTAGTCCGCGGACAACGAGATGACGAGCGCGTCAATGTCAGCGCTTTCCAGATGCTCGCCGAATTCCAGCCACCGCCGGCGGCCGATCTCCGGAGCCGAACCGATCGCACTGATCAGAGCAAACGGCACCTGGCGCGTGATGATGCGCATTTTCGAGAGCGCTGCCCTGTCGACGTTGAGCGCGGCCGTCACGACATCGCTGCCAAAGCCCCTCTCCTCCAGCCGATGCGCAAAGAGCGCCCGCTCGATATAGGACAGATCGGTGCGGGCATTGTTTTCCAGGCCCTGGCTGACGACAAGCTGATCGTCGGTCAAGACCCGCACGATCGCCTTGACATTGATCCCGAGGGCCTTCGTCGCGGCAAGACGGCGATGACCGAACGCGACCTGATAGCGTCCCCTGGCTTCAGGATGTGGGCGCACCAGGATCGGCACCTGCTGGCCATGCTCGCGGATCTGTTCGGTCAACTGCGCAAGTTCGGCGGCGTCGACTTCAAGCCGGTCGGCGACGAAGGAGGCGTCGATCAGCGCGGTGTCGAGTTCGACGACCGTCTGGCCTTCGGCCAGCTGACGTTCGAGATCATTGGCACGCTCCACCTTCTCGGTGATATTGCCAAGCGTCTTGGTAATGCCGCCGACGGGACCTGAGCTGCGCGTCTGCGGGATGAAGCCGGCGATGGGACGGCTGTCGCGTGGCGAAACCGGCGACGGTTCCGGGCGGGCTTCGTTCGGGTTAGAGACCTGGATGAGGTTCTTGCGGGTCATTCAGCTATCTCCTACCCCAGGTCGAGCGGATATGGGCCTCGATCTCGCCATTGACGAGGTTCATCGATTCCAGTGCCCGGTCATAGGTCCCGCGGATAAACTGCGAGCGGTCGACTTCGTAGAGCGTCTGCTTGGTGACGCCAGCGTCCGAGATTGCCGTCGACTTCAGCATCGAATTCTGCAGCATGCGGTTGCCGAAGATCGCGCGCATGAACCCGGTCATCTGGCTCTGCGGCCCATCATTGGGTTCGAAGCGTGTCACGAGATAACGCATCCAATCGTAGCTCGTGCGCCCGCCTGCCCTTTCCACAACCGACATCAGCTCGCTGGTCATCGTCAGGAACTGCGACATGGACATAACGTCCAGCATCTGGGGATGGACGGTAATCAGCACGGACGTCGCCGCACAGAGAGCCGACATCGTCAGAAAGCCGAGCTGCGGCGGGCAATCGATCACGACGACGTCGTAAAGACTTTCGATATCGGTCAGCGCCTGACCGATCCGGGCGAAGAACAGGGATTCGGCCGTTCCGCCCGCCATCGCCTTCGGCGTCTCATGCTCGAATTCCATCAGTTCGAGATTGCCGGGAATGATGTGAAGATTCGGCGTATAGGTCGAGCGCACGACCTCTGAGATCGGCACCGGACTGTCGTAGCGAATGGCGCCGTAGATCGTTTCCCCCTCCCCGACATCGAGCTCGGGCTGGTGGCCGAAGAGCGCGGAGAGCGAGGCCTGCGGATCGAGATCAATCGCAAGGACGCGATAGCCGCGAAGTGCCAGATATTGTGCGAGATGGGCGGCGGTCGTTGTCTTGCCCGACCCGCCTTTGAAGTTCATGACCGAGACGATCTGCAGCTTTTCAGCGCCACGCCGGCCCGGCACATATTTTGGCGTGCCGTTGCGCTCGTCGAGCGCCTGACGGATGCGGTTCATGTCCTCGGCGTCGTATAGACGCCTGCCGTTGGCAAGCGGATCCGGGCCGTGGCCCTCCTTGGCAATCTGGCGAAGATAGCCTTCGCCAATGCCGATGAAGGAGGCGGCTTCTGCTGGAGCAAATAGCCGCATCATCTTCTGTGACAGGGGCGGGAAAATTTTTGCTTGGTGCTGCTGGAGCTGATAGGCGAGCTCCTGAGCGTCCGTTGCCAGAAGCGACGGAAGGTGCTCTTGATCGTCTTTCAGAACTGGATTCGCTAGCATTGTGGTTTCCAACCTAATTGCGCAATTTTCAAGGAGAGGGCTTCAACTGCGCAGTTATATTATCGCGCGATTCGTTACCGATTTACAAACGCTTAACCATAAGCCTATCCACAGGGTCTTTCGACTTCGCTTTTCCTGCCAACGAGGCTCCCTCTCAACCCACTTCGCATCGCTCAGGGCACCCAAGATCGACGTCGCGACACGCAGGCCAAGAGATTCAATAGTGATCTGACCACTTGTCTTCTGCGCAGTTCACGGCATGAATCGATAATAAGCGAAAGCCCGTCGGCACTCATCCCCGCGGATGTGAGGGGGCGCCTCATAGTATCGGTGATCGCTGGTATCAGCGATGTAGTCCGCGGACTACCGGCGATAACGACACTGTCAATGCGCCAGCGGATATCCCTAGTTGAGTCGGCCGCGCTCGTCAGGCATATCCCGCCTCGAACCTGGCGCGTGCCCACACGCATCGTCAGCAGTGTAGGCGGTGGTGAGCCCTAAAGGGACGAACATGTTTGCCGCTCGTTCCTGATGATCCTGAAGTCACCCTTGTTCGGAACTCCATCCCGATCCGCAACCTGAGCCACCGAGCCGGCCTACAGATCACGGACATCAGACTGGGCGCGACCAGGAGGTCGTACGATGGTTCGGCGAGAAGGATGTCGGATTAGATTCGATGCGCAACTTCCACGCCATCCGCACAGCAGTTTTTCATCGCCCGGCGACTGGCCGAAACCGATCCTGACAGCGGAGTGCAATATTCGCTGGATTCCCCTTTGTCGGATTGCCGATCACGCGCTGCTCTGCGCGATTTCACACTAGATAGCGGGGAGGGGAGGTCGGCGGGCACGGCGTTCGAAAGGCTCAAGACGATATGGGCATCGGCGCAGCCGATGTCTGGCATCTCCATTGCATCGCTATTGCCAATGTTCTGTGACGGATTGTCGGCGCTGTCAGTCCCGACAGGGGCGGCCATCGCTCCAAGTCCTGCGAGGAGATTCGCGTGGATGCGTTGGGCAGCCGACGGTTTGCAGCAGTATCTGCAGATTGGCTCCCGCCCCAGCAATCGAGCGGCGATCAATGACAGTTGAGCCAAGAAGAATGTGCCGAGAGAATGGGGATGATGTTGGTTCCATTGCCCACGGGCCCCACCGTCCAGAGAGCGGCTGGATGACCAGGACCTCCCTTTGGCGCATGGCATCGACCCCGGTGCCCAACAGCACCGTGGCAATCAATCCCAATATCCCTGCCGATGTTGCCGACTGCAATGGGCCGTTAAGAGCAGCAGCGCAGCTTGCCTATTCCTCGTGCGCTTCTGGACGACGGGCGCGGTTCTCGACGTTGTGTTCGACAATTGGAGCAGCCACGATACGGTTGTCGGTTCTAATGCTTTGCCGTTGCCAATTCGTCCGTGGCGATACCGAGCGCGGCCGCGAACGCTTGCCGACCAGCGTCGGGCATCGCGTCGAGCCCGGCACGAAGGCCGTCCTGCCATGATTTCCCTCTCTCCCATGCTTCCTCATAGGCATCGGCCAGAATATCGCCTTGCCGCGTTTCCACGAGCGCCTGCGCGAGCAAGGAGGCCTGATGGAGGTCCTTGTCGCGCTTGGCACGACCGAGCGCGTCCGTAAGCCGTCTGGATGAGACAATGAGCTTGTGAACCGCATATCGCTCAGGGGTGGGAACGATCACGCTCACGCCTTCCCTGTGAAGCAACACGGACCTGACAGGCTCGTAGATCAGGTAATCCAGAAACCGCAAATCTTCTGCCGACGCACCGCCAAGGGCAGGCATGAGGGAGGGCTTTCCCGTGTACTCGTCCGATCCCCGATTTCCCGTCAGGAATTCGACCCGGTAGCCCTTTCCGTTTTTGAAAGCCGCCACCTTGGCCGTGTCCGCCTGGTGCGGGACGGCGCGGAATCCAGGATCGACCGACTGCAGGACTTCCAGTACGGGAGGCAGGCTGTCGCCCACCTCTGAAGAAATCGCGAAATCCTGCGCATAGTCTGCATCCCCCGTCTGCATGGCAGTCGAAGGCATTCGTATTCCGAGGAGGCCGGGATAGCAGCTGAAAGCAACCGAGCCGATCAGKACGGCGCGCAGGCGAAACAGGCCGGCCTCKGCCAGCGCCTTGGTGACGTCACCCGCGAATGGATCGGGGCCAGCCAGTCCGGCGCTGCGCCTGAGCGTACTGACGAGGCGTCGGCGCTCCTTGATATTGTCCTTGATTTCCTTGTGGTCGTTCACTCGCGCCGTGATGGCGTCGTCGGCCACCGGGCCGACATAGCGTCGCTTGTCGGGTCCGTCGGGCGTGGGAAGATCGAAGTACCAGTATTCCTTGCCCTTTACAGGAACCATCACGAAACGGCCCTCGATCGGGAAATCCGCCTCAAACTGCGCATCAAGCGAGCGCTGCACCAGCTCGGCAAACAGCGTACGGTATGAGAGATCAATCTGCTTCATGGGTTCTTCGTCACGTCCGCCAGTTATAATGTTTTGACGAAAACATTATAACCGCTCGCCTTCAAGTCAAGGAACCATCGAGTTTGCGGCGCGCGTCTCCATTATAATGTCCTGGTGCGGTCATTGTAACCCGTCAAAGCCTTGAGAATTATCTGCCTCTTCACGGAGATCAGAAGGGCTCCTGCCCGTGAGATCCGCCAGTACAAGGAGCCTCTTCCGGCCGCGGCCGATCACCGGTGACGCCAGCATCATCTCGGTTGGACGAGGACGTGATAAGCGCCCATGATGATGGTAGGGGCCGCCACGGCCTGCCGAAAGCCGACCGTAAACCCACGCCGGCCAGGCGCGAGTGATGGATATCGCCGAGTTTCGCCCCTCAAGCGGTTCTCGAAGCGCAACGTCGTTTCCGGTCTCGGCTGGCGCACCACGCTTCATCAGTCGGCCGATCCGTCATCCTTGCCCGGTCCGCCAAGGTCCTTGCGCCCTTACGGACACCATGCGGTTTTATCTGGATGGGGAAGAGCACACTAATCCTTTGCTGCCACGGCACATGCATCAAGGAGGCTTGTTCGGGCAGGCGCCCTGGACGTGACGAAGAGATCCGGTTGATCGATGATCGAAAAGTGCCGCACGCATGCCGGTTCCTTTTGGGAGACCGACAAGATCTCCAGCCAGGTTCCTGCGCGTCAATATCAGCGCCGGCAAATTGCCCCTTAGAATATTGAATTATTTTATGAATAGTGGGTTTTTGTCAGCTGACAAATCAATGGACGTGATCGGCGTTTTCACCTTGTCGGGATCACCCGATCAAAGTGCGCGTCAGGGTTCGCGGTTTGCCGAGGCGGTGATCACGTAAATCGATCTGTTTCATGTGGCCGGCATCCGAAATCGCTATCGACCTCAACATTGCGTCCTTCAGCATGCAGCCGAAGAACATCGTCTGCATGAGGACTGGCTTAAAAGTCCGACGGCATTGGAGCCCGGAACTCCCAGACGGAGCCATGTCAGCACGACCAACGGAAGTAATAGGCGATTTGACTTCGGCATGGAAAAATAGAACTACCAACTCATATAGTTAACGAACTGGAAAATTTGAAGTATCGATGGATCGTCTAGCAGAAGCCCCTCGGCGCCATCCGAGCGGACCAGTCCCCCTCACATCGGAGGGTCTGACAGGCGGCGGGCATCATGATTTGCTTATCCGCACCTCAACAGACGCGGAGAACGATCATGTTTGCGACGGCGATAACACCGGCAGAGGCAGCATCAGAATCCTATCTTCTCGACAGCATGTTTCGCCTCAGGGCGCGCGTCTTCAACGCAAGGCTCAAATGGCAGGTCACGGTTGAAGAGGGCAGGGAGCGTGACCGCTTCGATGCGCTCGAGCCCCATTACATCGTCATCATCGGAGAAGGGGGCGAGGTCGTCGCCTCGGCACGCTTGCTGCCGGCACTGGGTGCGACGATGCTTTCAGATGTGTTTCCTGAGCTGATTGGAAACAGATCCTTCCTGCCGCACGAGCGCATGGTCGAAAGTTCCAGATTCTGTGTTGATACGCAGGCGGAAGCAGCCCCTGGACCTTTCGGGCTGAGCCTTGCGACACTCTTCCTGTTTGCCGGCATCCTCGAATGGTGTGTGGCAACCGGCATGACGGAAATCGCAACGGTCACCGACCTGCGCTTCGAGCGTATCCTGAAGCGTGTCTCCTGGCCGCTTTCGCGCTATGGCGAGCCGCACTTGATCGGTGACGTGCGCAGCGTCGCCGGAAGCCTGCCGGTGTCACAGAGCCAGTTCGAGGCGATGCGGCCGCCCGGCTATTGTTCGCGTTTTACCCCCGGCCTTCGCTGCGCCGCGTAGGGGGTGAGCGATGGAAGCGCGATCTCTCCCGCGCCTGGTGCGCAAGCTCGAAGAGGCCCTCGGTCCGTCGCTCCTTGGCGCACTCACCGATCCCTCCGTCAACGAGATCATGCTCAATCCCGACGGACGCCTCTTCATCGAGCGCCTCGGATCCGGCATGTCTGCGGCAGGCGCAATGGCGGAGGGACCGGCCGAGATCATCATCGGTGCTGTCGCCCATGTTTTGAACAGGCAGGTCGATGCGGAGCATCCGATCGTCTCCGGGGAGCTGCCGATCGGCGGGCATCGTTTCGAGGGCCTGCTTCCGCCGATCGTCGCGTCTCCTGTTTTCTCGATCCGCCGGCACGTCACGCAACTCATTGCGCTCGACGACTATGTGGCATCGGGCATCATCACCGTAAGCCAAGCCGCCATCCTGCGGGACGCCGTCCGCTCAAGACGCAACGTGGTCGTCTCGGGCGGCACCGGTTCAGGCAAGACGACGCTGTCCAACGCGCTGCTGGCCGAAATTGCCTCCCATTGTCCGACTGATCGCCTTGTCATCCTGGAGGACACGAGCGAGCTTCGTTGCGTGGCTGCCAACGTGCTTGCGCTCAGGACAAGCGATCATGTCGACATGGCGCAGCTCCTGAAGAGCACCATGCGCCTGCGTCCGGATCGCATCATCGTCGGCGAAGTGCGCGACGGGGCAGCCCTCACGCTTCTGAAGGCCTGGAATACCGGACATCCTGGCGGTGTCACCACGCTGCACGCCAACACGGCGCGCTCGGCGCTCCAGCGCCTTGAACAACTGACCGGAGAGGTCAGCCGCCAGCCCATGCAGGCCGTGATCGGCGAGGCGATCGATCTGGTCGTCTCGATCGAGCGGACCCCGCACGGCCGGCGCGTCAGGGACCTGCTGCACGTCAACGGTTTTGCCGGCGGCACCTATCACATCGAACCACAAGCGGAGGAACGCCATGCCGCGTAGCTATCGTATCGCCCTGAGCGGGCTGGCCTTCCTGCTCTTTGCCGTCTTCAGCGAACCGGCCCTTGCCGGGTCGGCAGGCGGCCTGCCCTGGGAGGCGCCGCTCGAACAGATTCAGGAATCGATCACCGGCCCAGTCGCCKGTTTCATCGCCCTTGCCGCCGTTGCGGTGGCCGGCGGCATGCTGATCTTCGGCGGCGAACTCAACGATTTCGCCCGCCGGCTGATGTATGTCGTCCTCGTCGCCGGCGTCCTTCTTGGCGCAACCCAGATCGTCGCGCTGTTCCAAGCGACTGGGGCCTCGGTCGGCATGCCCGAAGCCGCCGCTGGGCTCGCGCAGGGGAGGGAAGGGGAGAATAATGGCTCCGACCATCTCAAACCTCGAGACCAACCGCATCCATCGCGCCCTGTCGCGGCCGAACCTGCTGATGGGGGCCGACCGCGAACTCGTCCTCGTCACCGGCCTTGCCGCCATCATTCTCATCTTCGTCGTTCTGACAGTCTACTCCGCCCTCATCGGCATCGCGATCTGGGTGGCGATCGTCGGCCTGCTGCGTCGGATGGCAAAAGCCGACCCGATGATGCGCCGGATCTATCTGCGTCACCTGCGCTACCGGTCTTACTATCGGGCGACGTCGACGCCCTGGCGACGCGTATGAGGCCGACAATGGTGTCGCTCAGTCTCTTCCGCCATACCGGCCCATCCTTTGCCGATCTGCTTCCCTACGCAGGCCTTGTTGCCGACGGTGTGCTGCTGTTGAAGGACGGGTCATTGATGGCCGGCTGGTATTTTGCCGGTCCGGATTTGGAAAGTGCCACCGACAGCGAACGCAATGAAGTGGCCCGACAGGTCAATCAGGTCCTGTCGCGGCTCGGCTCCGGCTGGATGATCCAGGTCGAAGCGATCCGCGTTCCGACGGCTGACTATGCCGCGCCGGCGCGTTCGCATTTTCCCGATCGCATTACCCGCGCGATCGACGAGGAACGCCGCCAGTACTTCGAGGCCGGACGCGGCCATTTCGAAAGCCATCATGCAATCGTCCTGACCTACAGGCCGGGCGCGCCCCGCCGTTCCTCGCTCGAGAAATATATCTACTCCGACAGGGACAGCCGGACGCAGACACATGCCGATATCGCGCTTGCCGCCTTCGAGGCGGCGACGCGCGAAATCGAGCAATATCTTTCGAACACGCTCTCCATGCGCAGAATGAAGACCCATGCGACAATCGCCGGCCAGAACCGGGCGCAATATGACGAACTCCTGCAGTTCGTGCGGTTCTGCCTGTCGGGCGACAATCATCCGGTCCGGCTGCCGGATATGCCGATGTATCTCGACTGCATCCTCACGGCCGAGCTGCAGCACGGCCTGACGCCGAAAGTCGATGATCGGTTCGTCGCCGTCGTTGCGATCGACGGACTGCCGGCCGAAAGCTGGCCCGGCATCCTCAACGGTCTCGACCTGATGCCGCTTGCCTATCGCTGGTCATCGCGCTTCATCTTCCTCGATGGGCAGGAAGCAAGAGACAGGCTGGAACGCACCCGAAAGAAGTGGCAGCAGAAGGTGCGGCCCTTCTTCGACCAGCTCTTCCAGACTGCCAGCCGGTCGATCGACCGGGACGCGCTGTCGATGGTGGCCGAAACCGAAGAGGCGATTGCCCAGGCCGCGTCCGACCTCATCGCCTATGGCTATTACACGCCGGTCATCGTGCTGTTTGACGACCGCGCCGAGAGCCTAGAGGCGAAGGCCGAAGACGTTCGCCGGCTGCTGCAGGCCGAAGGTTTTGGCGCCCGGATCGAAACGCTCAATGCCACCGACGCCTATCTCGGCAGTCTTCCCGGCAACTGGTACTCCAATGTCCGCGAACCGTTGATCACGACGCGCAATCTTTCCGACCTCGTCCCCCTGAATTCGGTTTGGACGGGCAATGCGACCGCCCCTTGCCCCTTTTATGAGGAAGGTGCCCCGCCGCTGATGCAGGTCGCATCCGGCTCGACGCCGTTCCGCCTCAACCTGCATGCCGACGATGTCGGTCACACGCTGGTCTTTGGCCCGACGGGTTCGGGAAAGTCGACACTGCTCGCGCTGATCGCCGCCCAGTTCCTGCGCTACAGGGATGCGCAGCTCTTCGTCTTCGACAAGGGCTCCTCCATGCTGCCGCTCACTCTTGCTGTCGGCGGCGATCATTACGAGATCGGCGGGGAAGGGGAGGGAAGTAACCTCAGCTTCTGTCCGCTTGCCGCCCTGTCTGGCGCCGGCGATCGCGCCTGGGCTAGCGAATGGATCGAGACGCTGGTCGGCCTCCAGGGGATTGTCGTTACCCCGGATCACCGCAATGCGATTGCACGGCAGATCGCTCTGATGGCCAATTCTTCCGGGCGCTCGCTATCGGACTTCGTCAGCGGCGTGCAGATGCGCGATCTGAAGGAGGCGCTTCGTCATTTTACGGTCGACGGACCGATGGGCCAGCTGATCGACGCCGAGCGCGACGGCCTGACGTTCGGGCATTTCCAAACCTTCGAGGTCGAGCATCTGATGAGCATGGGCGAGCGGACGCTGCTTCCGGTCCTCACCTATCTCTTCCGGCGTATCGAACAGCGCCTTTCCGGGGCGCCGAGCTTGATCATTCTCGACGAAGCCTGGTTGATGCTCGGCCATCCGGTCTTTCGCGAGAAGATCCGTGAATGGCTCAAAGTGCTGCGCAAGGCCAATTGCGCTGTCGTGCTCGCCACACAGTCGATTTCCGATGCCGAGCGATCGGGCATCATCGATGTGCTGAAGGAAAGCTGTCCGACAAAGATCTGCCTGCCGAACGGGTCAGCGCGGGAAACCGGCACGCGCGAATTCTACGAGCGGATCGGATTCAACGAGTGCCAGATCGAAATCGTCGCAACGGCGAGACCGAAGCGGGACTATTATGTCGTCTCTCCGGATGGCCGGCGGCTCTTCGACATGGCGCTTGGGCCGCTTGCGCTCGCCTTCGCGGGTGCTGCCGGCAAGGACGAGCTCAAGCGTATCGCCGCACTGCGCAAGGAGCATGGAAACGGCTGGCCATCGGTCTGGCTGAACGAGAGGGGAGTGTTCGATGTCACCGCCTAGAAACAGGATGATCGCAATCGGCCTCGCCGCACTGATGGCAGCAGCCGGACCCAACCGCGCAACAGCGGGGGCTGCGACCGGGGCGGCCACCGAATTCACCCAGCTCGCCAACAATGGCGAACTCATCAAGCTCCTCGAAAGTTCGGGCGTCCAGGTCGACAATCAGCTGACGCAGATCACGCAGCTTGCCGAGCAGATCGACAACCAGCTGAAGATCTATGCAAACATGCTGCAGAACACGGCCCAGCTGCCCGCCCATATCTGGGGAGAGGTCGAAGGCGATCTCAACCGGCTGCGATCGATCGTCTCCGACGGCCAGAGCATTGCCTTTGCCATGGCCAATGCCGACGACGTTCTGCGGCAACGGTTCAAAAGCTATGCCGATCTTCGCACCGACCTGCCGGATGCGGGAAGCTTCTCTGCGACCTACCAGACCTGGTCGGACACCAATCGCGACACGATCGCAGCCACACTGAGCGCGGCCAGTCTGACGGCCCGGCAGTTCGACAGCGAGGAGGCGACGATGGCTTCACTTCGATCGCTCTCTGACGGTGCAGACGGCCAGATGAAGGCGCTCCAGATCGGCCATGAGATCGCAGCCCAACAGGTTGCCCAGATGCAGAAACTGCGCGGCCTCGTCTCCCAGCAGATGACGATGATGGGAACGTGGCTGCAGGCCGACMAGACGGACAAGGACCTCGCACAGGCCCGCCGCGAGCAGTTTTTCAGCGCCACGCTTCCGCCGACATCAGGCGGCCGAACCATGGAGCCGCAATGGTGAGGTATTTTCACGGACCCGGTGCAGCAGCGGCGACACGCACGATCCTGCCGGTGCTTGCCATTCTTTTTCTCGGCGCCGCTCCCGTCCATTCCCAGGAGGGCTCGCTGATCACGTCGCTGCAGGACGAAATCAGCGCCGCTGCGCACGGCTGGGAACAGACCGTATCGAATGCGGCGCGCGCGCTCTTCTGGATCCTCGCCTCGATCGAGATCGGTCTCGCGGCGATCTGGCTTGCCCTGCAGGCGCCATCGCTGCAGGAATGGTTCGCAGAACTCGTGCGCCGCATCATGTTCGTCGGCTTTTTCGCGCTGGTTCTCGATCAGGGGCCGGGTTTTGCAAAAGCGGTGGTCGACAGCCTCTTTCAGATCGGCGCATCGGGCGGCAATGCCTCGCCGGCCGACATTTTCAACGCCGGCCTCGTCGTCGCCGGCAAGATGGCCGAGAAAATCCGCTTCGGCCTGTTCGAGGACAATGCGCTGGCGGTATCGGCTGCTTTCGCAACGATCGTGGTGGTGATCGCCTTTTCGCTCGTTGCCGCGATCTTCGTGGCAATCATGGCGGAGATGTATATCGGTCTTCTTGCCGGCATGATCATGCTCGGGCTCGGTGGCTCGTCCTTCACCAAGGACTTTGCCGTCAGATATCTGGTCTACGCCTTCAGCGTCGGCATGAAGCTGATGGCACTCGTCATGATCGCCCGCATCGGATCGCAGGTGCTGATCGGCCTCGCCAACCGTCCGGAGATCGGTGAACAGTTCCAGACGCTGCTGGCGATCGCCGGAATTGCCGTCGTGGTCTTCGTCATCGCGATCTATGTGCCAACTATCATTCAGGGCGTCGTCCAGGGCGCATCGGTCAGCAGCGGCATGGAGGCCATCCGGCATGGCGGCCAGGCGGCGTCCTTTGCCGCCGGCGCCGGCTTCMTGGTGGCCGGCGGTGGGTCGGCGGGCATGGCAGCGGCACGTTCGGCCCGAGCCGGCGGCGCGTCGATGGCGGATGCTGCCCTGCGCGGGACGGCCGAGGGGATCGGTGCAGCAGGCGTCGCCACCGCATCGGCCCTGAAGGACAAGGCGATCGGAGCGCCCGGCGCACATGCAGGCTCGCTGCTTGGCCTTGCCAACGCCAAGCTCGATCGCGGCGAACGTCAACCGGGCAAGGCATCGTCGAGGACGCCACAGCCAGGCCGGCAGATCTAGAAGAGGGCTTATGATCATGACCGCCAATAATCCGGACAATCCCTACCTTGCCGCCCGTCTCGAATGGAACGAACGCTACGGTTCCTATGTCCGGGCAGCGGCGGCCTGGCGCATCGTTGCCATTCTCGCTTTATCGATCGCAATCATCGGCTTCAGCTACGCCCTCTATCTCAGCACGACGGTCAAACTTGTCCCCTATATCGTCGAGGTCGACAGGCTGGGTACGCCGGCTTCTGCCGGCTTTCCCGAACATATCGAATATGCCGATGCCCGCGTCGTGCGTGCTACACTCGGAGGATTTGTGACCAGCTTCCGCTCAGTGACGCCCGATGCGGTGGTCCAGAAACAATATATCGACCGGACCTACGCCCTGCTCAGGACCGCCGATCCTTCGACGCAGAAGATCAACGCCTGGTTTCGCGGCAATTCTCCCTTCGAAAAGGCGAAGTCGGCGACGGTGGCGGTCGAGGTCAACAATATCGTCGCGCTCTCGAACCAGTCCTATCAGATCGACTGGACCGAGTTCGAGCGCGACCGGCGTGGCAAGGAGACAGGAACGCGGCGTTTCAGGGCAATCGCCACGGTGACGGTGACCACGCCGCAGGACGAGGCAACGATCCGGCTCAATCCAATCGGCCTTTATCTCAAGGATCTCGACTGGACCGCTCAGCTATAAGCGAGGACAAGCCATGCAAAACCGGACATGTCTATCGGTCGCCCTCTGCTGCACGATCGTATCCACACCGATCGGCATCAACCCCGCCGCCGCGCAGGCGATGAGCGCCAATGAGGAGAAAGGGGCAACACTTTCCTCCAAATGGCGGACCGGTGCCGGGATCGTCACGACAGGTCCGGACGGCAAGGTGATCTTCCTTTTCGGGGAGGCCCAGCCGTCGGTCATCTGTTCGCCGCTCCAGGTCTGCGACATCGAGCTCGAAGCCGGAGAAGTGGTTCGCGATGTCCTTGTCGGCGACACGGTCAGATGGAAGATCGAGCCCGCAACATCCGGAGCCGTCGGCGGCCAGGCGATCCACCTGATMGTCAAGCCCGCAGAGCCTGGACTTGTCACATCGATGGTCGTCACCACATCGCGGCGCACCTATCATATCCAGTTGAAGTCGCACCCCAGCCAATACATGGCCCGTGTCGGCTTTTCCTATCCCGAAGATACTTCCGACCGGCTCGCCGATGTGAATGCGCGCCTTGACGTGCGGGCAGCGGCGGGCGCAGGACCTGCGGCAGACCAGTTGAACTTTTCCTATTCGGTCACCGGAAACGCCCCCTGGAAACCGACCCGCGTCTATTCCGACGGCCAGAAGACCTACATCCAGTTTCCGCGCACACTCGTCGGGCAGGACGCTCCTGTGCTCTTCGTCGTTTCCGGCGGAAAGAACCGTATCGTCAACTACCGCCTGGCAAATGGAATGATGGTGGTCGACTACAATGTCGAGCGTGCCGTGCTCGTATCCGGGGTCGGCTGGCGCAGAGAGCAGATCACGATCMGGCGGAGCAGTTGAGATGCGCCGCCTCGTTCTTGTCGTGGGCTACTTTTTGGCTCTCGGTGGCTGCCAGGCTGTGGTGGAGGGCAGCGGATCGGGGACCGTGACCGAGACGGTCACGGCAGGTGTTGCAGCGGCAATTGCCGGCGATATGGCGGACCGGTTGTCCGAACGCCTGTCTCCGGCGGGCCAAGTCAGGCTTCTGGGAGCGGCAACGGAATTCGGCCAGGCGCTTGCAGTGTCACTCAAGGCGTCCGGCTATGCGGTCATCGACGGCGGGAGTGCTGGTGAGAAGGCGACCGAACTGTCCTTCACGCTCGACCGATCGGAGGTCGGCCTGCTGGCGAGCCTGTCGACGAAGGGGCTGCGGCTTGCACGGCTCTACGCGGTGACGGGTTCGGGAGCCGCGCCGGCAAGTCCTTTGTCCGTCATGACGTTCAACTAGGAGAACGCAATGGCCCAGTCGCTCCAGCTCGGCGGCACAAAAACCGGACAAGACCAGACGATGCGCCGTCTCAACCGGCTGCCGCTCTTCGTCGCGATCGCGCTCATCCTCGTCTTCTTTGCCGTCATCATCTTCGGTCTTTCCGCCAGAGGCTTTTACCCACGGCAGACAGAGCAGGAGGACAAAGCAGGCATGCCGGCACTCAGCTACGCCGATCAGCTGAAACGCGGTATTCAGGATGGCATTATCGGCGAGCCCGAACCGGCGCGCCCGGTCGGGCCAGACTCCCCTCCCGATGAAACACGCACGCAAGGGAAACCAGAGCCCTTGCCATCCCCGCCGACGGTCGCCCCCAGTGCGGCCCCGTCGCAGTCCGATGACGATCTCGAGGCACGCCTGGCGCGCGAAGGACGCGAGCGCTATCTGCGCGAGGTTCAGCGCCGGAGAATGGCGCGTCTGCAAGCAGCGGAGGCCGCATTCGATTCACCGCTTGCGGTCGATATCCGCCAGACGAGCGTCGGGGAGGCGCAGGCCGCTCGGTCCGACAAGCCGTTGGAGCAGATGCCAGCTGCGCCCGCCGATCTCTTTCAGGCGGCACTGCAAGGCGGCTTTTCAGCAGAGAACGTCGATGCCAACAAGCAGCTGTCGAAGGAGGATTTCTTCAACCAGGACATCAAGGAGCTCGGCTACCTGCCGAACAGGGTCGTTCCTCAGATGTCGCCCTTCGAGCTCAAGCGCGGCTCGGTCATCCCGGCAACGCTGATATCGGGGATCAATTCGGACCTGCCTGGTCGGATCAGTGCCCAGGTCAGCCAGAACGTCTACGACAGTGCGACAGGATCACGGCTTCTGGTTCCGCAAGGCGCAAAACTGTTCGGGCGCTACGATTCCAAGGTCGCCTTCGGTCAGGCCCGCGTCCTGGTGGTCTGGACCGACCTCATTTTCCCGAATGGCCAGACATTACAGATTGGTGGCATGGCGGGTACCGATGCCGAGGGCTATGGCGGCTTCGGCGACCGCGTCAACAACCACACTGTCAGGACCTTCGCCTCGGCGGCCCTGATCGCCCTGATCGGCACCGGCATCGACGCTTCAATGCCGGAAAGCTCGACGCGGGCGACGCAGGACACAGCCTCGGACGCCGCCAGGCGCAATTTTGCGGAAAGCTTCGGCCGTGTCGCGGAGCGGACAATCGACAAAAACCTCACCGTCCAGCCGACGCTGGAAATCCGGCCCGGCTACAGGTTCAATGTGCTCGTCGACCAGGACATCATCTTTCCCGGTGTCTTCGGCAAGTGAGCACCCGGGAAGGGGACGGCGTGATCCAATAGCGACACTGTCTTGCCGTGGCACCTGCCGTGTCCTGCGGTTCTGAAGCCGCCTGAACCGTTTGCAGTTGGCCTTTCCGATGCCCAATGCCTCATTGGAAAATCATCAGCATCCTTTTCTTGGAGCCGCCGATAGCGCGCTCAAGCCGGCGCAGTTCGCGGGCAGGTGTGACATGACCAAGGCGGCGCATACGGAAGGACATCAGTGCCTGCTCCACTGTGCGTTTCGCAAGCGGGCAGATTGCTAGATCAGCCCGAGGCGGGTCGCCAGATAGATCGCATTCGTCGTGCTGTCGGCACCGAGCTTGCGACGAGCAGCATCGAGATAGTAGCGGACGGTCACTTTCTTGATCCCGAGGATATCTGCCGTCAGCGCCATTGATTTACCAAGTGCGGCCCAGTTCAGGCATTCTTTTTCCCGCACGCTCAGGCTGACATAGGGTTTCGTCATGATCGAGGGGTCACCGACCTTAAGCGTTGCATGCACCAGAGCCGTCGCAGTCGCCGCACGAATGTCATCCATAAGCCCGTCACCCCTGTGATCCGGCAAATGCGAGGCGAGCGTCAGCACCGCTATTCGACCGAATTCGAGGCGGATCGGCATGGAGAGGCCCGACACGATGCCGAACTCACGGGCATGCTCGTAAAACTTCCGCTCCTCGGGCGAAGCAGCCCATCGAAGCGGGGTTGCCGACCAGTAGAATGGCTTCAGCATGCGCTTGGCGTTGGTAATGACGGGATCGACTCTTTGATACCAGTTTGCGAAATAGATCTCCTGCCATTCCTGCGGATAGGTGGTGAAGGCCTCGGTGTCGCCGGCGCGCACGTTCACATAGGCGAACTGCTCGAAGCCGCATTGCTGGGCGAACGACAAGAGGGCCAGGCGTGTCGAGCGTTCATCGTTCGAAAGGCTTAAAACATCGATCAGATTATCCAGTCTCTTCTTCAAGACACATCGCTCCCGTTGGCCGGCCGCGCGACGCTCGAAAACCAGTCGCCGACCGGGGAAAAATCGCAACTGACATATCCTTGCGGGACCGATTAAACACCTATGAGAGGTTTATTTCTATCCGTACTTATTCAGGGTTGATCCGCGCTACGAAGACGTAGCCACCAAGACGGACGGTCTGGATGAGCTCACCTCCCTTACCGGCCTCTTCAAGCTTGCGGCGAAGCCGGCAGATATGGACGTCGACGCTGCGCTCGAGTGGCCGGCCGATCCCGATATGGGTGGCATCCAGGAGCGATCGGCGCGACAGGACGGTTCCAGGATTTCGACAGAAGGCAACCAGGAGCTCGAACTCGGCAGCCAGAAGCGCCACATCCGACCCGTCCGGCGTCGACACCGTCCGGCCATGGGGATCGATACGCCAGCCATCGAATTTGAGGGGGCGCCGTCCTTTGCTCTCGTCCCGATCGAACCTGCGCAACAGCGCGCGCATATGCACCGTCAACTGCCGCGGGCTGATCTCGCTGGTCAGACACTGGTCGGCGCCGGCCTCAAGCCCCTCGATCTGCTTGTCTTCGGGAAGCAGGAGGATGATCGATATCGCGCTAAGCCTTCGGATTGTCCGACAGAGATCGAGAGCGATATCGGCCGCGCCAGCAATCGCGATGATCAGGACAGGCCAGCCATCGCCCGCCAGGAGATGGTCCAGGGCCTGCGCGGGCGCCACCACCGTGCTTGCCAGACCATCGGCTCCGAGCGCTCTGACGATAGGCTCAACTGCCGCAACATCGTCGGTGGCGATCAGAATTCCGGGCTGCTGTCGGTGTGTTTGCATCGGGCGAGGACAGCACAGTCTCCGCCCACTTCAAGTCGCAGATGTGAGGGGATGATTTGCAGCAACCGGCGGGCGAGATCGGCCACCAGGCTTTAAAGACCCGTGCTTGGATTGGAAGTCGTTTCATCACCAGCAGATAATCGACCCGTCCTCCGAAAGGGCAGCGGGTCGATAGGTGCCGTCAAGCTGCCTGGCAATGATATCTTCGAGGCCATGATCGCATGAAGCTCGGAGGATTTCGCCTCCACCTGCCTCGAAGGATTCCGAAAACCCGATCGCGGATTCTGGTCGGCCGGAGATCAGCTCTTCGAGGAGATGGTGGCGCATACGAAGCGCGGTCTTCGTGAGGTTGTGGCCGTCGAGGTAGAGCAGATCGAATGCCATGAACTGCGCGGCCGAAAACCATCTCCGGCCGGAAACAATACTTAATATCTTTGGCTTTGCAGGCCTTTACCGTTCATGCGATCCTTGCACTCCTGAGTTGTCGAATTCGAGTGTAAGTCGATTTCTCGTGGTCGCGTTGTGAAACCCAATGTCGTCATAAGCTCGCTCGACGCCGACTTCTCCCTGTCGGTTCGTCACATCCTGGACGTGGAGGGTTTTGCCACCGATCTCGCCACGGGACCGGTCGAAACGATCGCCGCCGTCAGGGAAAAACGCCATGTCGGGCTTATCGTCGATGGACGAAATGAATTCGCCATAGGCCTGTGCAAAGCGCTGAAGGCAGATGCTGCGACGGACCATGTTCGCATCCTCACGCTTGTTCCGATCGAGGCCGAGCATCGTTTCGAGGCGTTTCTGAAGGCCGGTGTGGACGAAGCCTTCATGCGCCCGATTGAGCCCGATCGGTATCTGCGCGCACTCAAACGACTGCTGGGCGGCGATGGCCGGCAATCGCAGGAGCAGGGCGGGCGGGAGGTCCTATGCCACGGGCTGCTGACCGTCGATGCACGCGCCCATCGCATCACCTATGACGAGCGCGACATCCATCTTGCTCCGATCGAATTTGCGCTGCTGCGCCAGATGTTGACCGAGCCTTCCCGCGTCTTTCGGCGCGACGAACTGGCGGCGGGTGCCTGGCCACACGGAATCTTCGTCGACCCAAAGACGGTCAACGTCCATATCGGCAGGCTCCGCAAGGCGCTCGCCCTGGTCACGAAGACAGACGTCATCCGCACCGTACGCGGTATCGGCTACGGCATCGAACTGAACAGAGATTGAAGAAAGGCTGTCTTCGTGAGCCAGATCCGTCCGATCGCAATCGTCAACGCGCGTATCATCACCGGCGATGGCGCAACAGTTCTTGAGAGAGCAGGCATTCTTCTTGCCGGCGGACGGATCGAGGCCGTCGTCCAGACCGATCGAACGCCGCTGTCGCCTGACCATTTTGTGATCGACGGCACGGGATGTACCGTGCTGCCGGGCATCATCAATGCGCATGCGCATGGCTGCATCTGCGGACCATCGATGCCGAGCGGATCGGCTGCCCTTGGCAGGGACGAGGTCGACTACCAGCGTAACCGCCATCTCCTGTCCGGGACGACGACAGTTCTGAACGTCTGTGGCCTTGCACTGCCCGACGAGATCGACCGGCAGACGGACGACAGTCATCCGCTCGACATCCATATCAGCACGGGCCATACACCGGCCAGCCTCGCGGCCGCCCAGGCAGCCGACGGCAGCGGACTTCAAGCGCGTCATCTGTCAGCAACGGTCGATGATGTGCTTGCCGGCGGCGCCAAGGCGCTTGGCGAGGCCGGCGGCGGGCAGACGCTTGGCGGCGGCGCGCAGGACTACCGTTTCCTTCCGGCCGCGATCGAGAAGGCTTGCGGCCTTGCCGTTCATCCGAATCTCGCACGAAGACTGAAGGACGTAACGCTCGGCCGCAGACTGGATGGGGAGGACGATCCGGACGGCAAATTGCTCGGACAGCTGATCGAAGACAATGGGCTCGGCTCTCATTTCACGACCGGGAGCCTCTCAAGGCTGATCCATGACACCGTCATGCCGCCCGTTGCCCTGGCACGGCAGGGCCTTGGCGAGATCGCCGCCGAAGCTGTACGCACCGGCATGCCGGCGATCTTTCACAATGCCGCACCGACCGCCCGCCAGCTCATCGACCTTGCAAAGATCCACCCGGGAGCCAGGATCGTCGCTGGACACAGCAACCATCCGTCGTTCACCCAGCTCGAAGCCCTGGAAACCGCCGCCGCGCTCCGCGATCTCGGTGCCAGCATCGATATCTCGACCCTCGACTGCATCTCAACCCGCTGGCGCAATGGTCCCGACAATCTCGACGCACTCATCGAGGCGGGTCTTGTCGACACGATTTCGACCGATTTCGCCGGCGGCGATTGGGACAGCATCCTCGAGGCGGCCCACAGGCTGATTCAAAGAGGGCTTCTGTCGCCGGCAGCGGCAATCGCCAAGGCGGCGGGAAACGTCGCGAGGATCTTCCCGGAGCTTGCCGGCGATCGCGGCCTGATCGCAAGCGGCAAACGCGCCGATATCGTCGTCAGCCAGTCCCATAATCTCGCCCGTGTCCGCCACGTCCTATGTGCCGGCAGGATCGCCGTCTTCAACGGGGCGCTCGTGTGCCAGACACCGATTGACGACAGGATGCGACCAGCATAGGCCTGACACAGTCCCGAAAGGCGCTCACGCCGGTTCGCCTGTGGTGTCCAGAGACCGGATGATGGCGGCTGGATCCCCCTCCGGCAGGGCTGCGACCGCATCGATGATCGCTTGCTGCTCCTTTTCCGTAAGCCGGTGGCGTGTCACGGTCTTGAACTTTCGCAGGATCGCTACCCAATCCATCGGTCTCGTCGGCTCGCCAACCGGCGTGTGGACGGCTGAGGACAGTTCGAGCGTTCTGGTGCGCACGATGACACGCGTCAGGGTCTCCTCCGGAAACGCCCGATCGATCTCCTGATCGACAGCCAGCCGGACTTTGCGCGCCAGTCTGGCCAGATCCGCTCGGCCGATCACGCCGCCTCGGATCGGCGCCAGGGCCTGGCCGCCATCGGCAGCGAGGATCGCCAGGCAATAGGGAAGACTGTATTGCACATCAATCAGGCTTTCCGGTTCGAGCCCGTTTGCAAGGCGCAGGGCCCATGCGAAGGTCCGGACCTCCACCTCGACGATATCTTCAGGGCCGATCGTGTCTGCCGCAGCGATTTCGCTATAGGCATCGAGTGCGGGGTGAATGTAGCGGCAACAGCCATAGGGCTTGAAATAGGTGCCGGCGATTTCCCAATTGTGCCCGAGCTCCCTGACGATCCGGCCGCCATCGTAATAATCGGAATGATCGAGAATATCTTCCGGCCCGGTAAAGCCGGCCTCGGCCAGATAGGCAGCGGTCATGCCGAGCACGCTCGCCCAGGCAATACCTTCCTTCACGTCATTGCCGGTCATCTGCGAATAGCCCGAGCTGCCGTTGGCAAGCTGGTTCGGCGCAAGCACGCCGGCGATCGCAAGCGCATGAGCAAGCCTCGCGGGTTCGAGCCGGAGCAGACGACCGGCTGTCGCCGCTGCCGCAAAGCCTGCCCATCGCCCCGACTGACGCGTTCTGATCCCCTCGGCCGTCTGCGCTGCGGCGATCCGCACCCCGACGTCATAACCACAGATGATGGCGCTCACCATCTCCATGCCGGTTGCATGGACGCGGGCCGCCATCATTAACGCTGTCGGAATGATCGCTGCACCCGGATGTCCGCGCGCGGCGCGATGTCCGTCATCGATGTCGAGGACGCTTGCGGCCATCGCATTGCAGAAGAGTGCCCCTGCCGGGGCTCCTTGTCCCGCAAGCCAGATCCGGTCGTCGCCACGCCCGAAAACAGGGCCGGCGGTGGCGCACGCTGCAACGGCACCCGGCATGTCGGCGCCGGCAACTGCCGCACCGATCAGATCGAGGATGCAGCGCCGGGCGGTCTCGACGAGGTCTGCCGGAAAATCGCTCGGCGCGCTGCAGACATGGTCGGCGAGAACTCGGGTCAGGCGACGCATGCCGCGATCCGATCGTGGTCCGCACCGGTCCTGCAGTATTTGTCGTAACTCGCCTGCGCCACGAAAAGATCAAGCACCGGCAGGCCGACGCAGGTGATACAGGTCGGACCGGCTTCGTCTTTGTGCCAGTCTTGAGCATCGGAGAGCGAACGAATGYCGATCAACGGGCCGACCGCTTCGAGTGACAGGCCCTTGCGGGAGAAATGCAGTGCGATGCTCTGCGAATTGCGCCTGGAGACCGTCTGCAGATCGTCGCAGACGACGAGACCTATTCGCAAACACGCTGCAGATAGGCGGACGGGACTTCATCGCCGCCGAGATGAAGTGTCGTTGCATTCTCCGCCAGTTCCTCGTCGCTGAAGATCGGCTCCCGGGCATTGGTTGCGGTGATGACGAGTGCACAGTCGCGCATCGCCTTGTTGTCGGCAACGCAGAGAAGGGGGATCTTCGTCTCCCCGGAGAGTGCGATCGCAAGCGCGCGGGCATTTTCGACGCTGCGGCTGCGGATGAAGATCTGTTCGATCCTGCTTTCGCAGGCATAGGCAAGCGAGCGGATGACGCTGCGGGCGACCGGCCCTGATCCCATGAGGAAGACGGATGCGGTTCGGTTCCCCGCAAGACATTTGTCCGCGGCAATCGAGGCATAGGTACCGGTCCGCTCGGCCGACAGCGCCGTTTCGTCGAGGATGGCAAGGGGGCGCAGTCTGTATTTGTCGAAGAGGATGAAGGTCGAGGTCGATCGCGGCAGGCCGAGGCGGCGGTTGAAGGCATTCGCCCCGATGATCTTCACGCCGGCATGGGTCGAACTGGCACTGTAGAGGCAGGATAGTTTCCAGCCGAGCCGCTCGTCGGCAAAATCGGTCCTGAAGGCGGCGAAATCGACAGCCGACCAGAACTCGTCCTCGGCAAGCGAAAGAACCGCCTTGCCACCGCGTGCGGTGCCCGACCGAATTTCCGCCCAGGCCTGCGAAACCGCGAAATGAATCTCGCCGATCGTCAGTGCTCGCCCAACCTCATCGAGATCGGTTTGCCTCAAAAACCTTGTGTCCGCGAATGCATCCGTCATCGTCTCCTCCCTTGGCGCGATCCGGCGCCTTGCTCCGTCAAGCTTAGGCGTTTCCGCGGCGGCTGCGGGAGAAGCTTCGAACAAGTTTGGAGGCGCCGGGCGCCGGCTCTGTAAAGGTTCAGAAACATTTCGATGACGTCTTGCGGCATGGCCGATCGTCTGTCTCAAACCCCCTTGACCCGCGCCAGCAGTTTGAACCTGCCGATGGTTCTGCGCCGGACAAGTCGAAAGCCATAATCAAATGATGCTACTTTAAACTGTAGTCGTGAAATGGCAGGATGGCGTCCGCTTTCACATGCGCAGGTGCCCTGCGGCAAGTCCTGTTGAACGTCAACACAATCATCACAGTCGAGGGGCCTCATGTCGAACAGCCGGACGATCCTGATCGAGGGCAGACATCGCGAACCGATCACCATCGAGGGCAAGCGCGGCACACAAGGCGAGCCCATCATCATCCGTGGCGTCAACGCGAAGATTGGCAGCGACATGGATTTTAAGGACTACAAGGTTGGCGCCAATACATTGGCCGCAGCTCACCAGGAGGGCGGCTCGTTTCCGGGCGTCTATTTCCTCGCCGACAATGCAGCCCTGCTCGTGCGGAACTGTCAGTGGGTCGTGATCGAAGAACTCACGTTCGAAAACTGCTGGCCAACCGCGATCTATCTGGAAAACTGCCAGCATATCAGGATCCGCAAGATCAGTTTTCGCGGTGGCACGATCGCGATCGGGGCGGTCGGGGCCAATACACGCCATATTCTCATCGAGGGCTGCGACTGGGTTCAGGACGTCAGCGGCAGGGGAGAGAAGGATATTGCCTCAATCCGCAGTGGAAAGGGCGTTCGCCGTGCCGGCACCTTCACGCCGGCCGACCTCTGGCGAAAATATCCCTGGAAGGCGGTGCATGGAGCGGGCGGCGAGGATGGTCTCGTTGACGTCGATGACGATGCCCGCGCCTATGACGGGGATTTCTTCCGGGCCTGGACGATCGCCGGCTATGTGATCATCCGCGACAATATCATCGTCGACGCCTTCAACGGCGTGCATTTCTTCAACCAGGCCGCCGAGTCCATCAAGGAGAACTTTTCCCGCAACGTCCTGATCGAGGACAACTGGTTCGTGCGCATCCGCGACAATGCCGTTGAGCCCGAAAATTTCGCGTGGAACTGGACGGTCCGGGGCAACACCTTCGCCGACTGCTACATGCCCTTCTCCTTCGAATTGGAGAGATCGGGCTATTTCTATGTCTACGGTAATGTCGGCTGGAACGTCGATGTGCCAGGCCCCGACGACGACACGCATGCCAAGGGACAGTTGTTCAAATTCCCGGACGCTCATAGCGCCGACGGCCCCCATTACGTCTTCAACAATACGTGGCTTCTTCGTTGGCCGCTCGTGAAGAAGAAACTCTTTTCAAACCTTGTCCATGCCAACAATCTGATCGGCTATGCGACGGACAGCGCCAAATACAGTCTTGACGGTGCCTCGCCCTTCGGAAAGGGCTGGAACACCGACGCCTATCCGGCCACGGCTGGAAATCAGATCAACGATATTTTCGTTCGCAACTGGCCATGGCGGCAGATCTCCTTCGATGGCGATGTCGTCGATCACCCGCATTTTCCCGACCTCGTCAGACRGGCCGGCTACTGCGTTGGCAAGGCGGCTCTGCGCCAGCCCGTCGTTTTCGCAGATCCCTCGCCTGTCACCCCGAAAAGCCTGATGATCACTTCGCCACCTTCGGCAATCGCCATGCATCTCGAGCTGGCGAATGGCCGCAGTCTGGAGATCGATCGCAAGGACTATGTCGTCGGGGCCTGGCAGGGCGAGGTGAGACTTCGTATCCCCGGACCTGCCTTCAGCGAATGCTGGCCAGGACTTGACGACAAGTCGGCATCCCAAATCTCATGAAGCAGGATCTTTGCCTCAAAACAGCGTGAGCTGCGTGTCGCTTGCCGGGGAGAAACGCTCGAGCGAGGACAGCGTTACGCCGAGCAGCCTGATGCCTTTCTCCGTTGGAAAGATCGCAAGGAGCAGTTGCTCGACCATCTGCTCGAGCTCAGAGAGCGACGAAATCGGCGCTGCCGTCGTGCGGCTGCGGGTGATCTGGTTGAAGTCGGCATATTTGACCTTCAGGGTGACGGTCTTGGCGCCGATCTCATGGGCCTCGCAATAGGCCCAGACCTTTTCGACCAGCGACTGGACGCCTTGCCGCGCCGGTTCATAGGCAAACACGTCCTGACGAAATGTATCTTCGGCACCGATGGATTTGCGTACCCTGTCTGGCTTGACCTGTCGGTTGTCGATGCCGCGGGCAATGCCGTAGAAATAGGGCCCGGATTTTCCAAAATGATCGATCAGGACGTCGAGCGACCTTTCCTTGAGGTCGGCGCCAGTCTCAATACCGAGACGACGCATCTTCTCGGCCGTCGCCGGGCCGACGCCATGGAATTTCTTGACAGGCAGGTTTTCGACGAAGGTGGGGCCGTTCTTCGGCGTTATGACGGCCTGTCCGTTCGGCTTGTTGAGATCGCTTGCCATCTTGGCGAGGAACTTGTTGTAGGAAATTCCAGCCGATGCGTTGAGCCCGGTCGCCTCCTTGATTTTCGCCCGGATTTCGGTGGCGATGTCGGTCGCAATCTCCATGCCCTTGAAGTTTTCGGTGACGTCGAGATAGGCCTCGTCAAGCGACAGGGGTTCGATCATCGGCGTATATTCGGCAAAGATCTCGCGGATCTGCAATGAGACGGCTCTGTAGACATCGAAGCGGGGCGGAACGAAAATCAGGTCAGGACATTTGCGCCTGGCGGTGACCGACGGCATGGCCGAATGGACGCCGAAGGCACGCGCCTCGTAGCTTGCGGCCGCAACCACGCCGCGGGCCTCAGATCCGCCAACGGCAAGCGGCCTGCCGCGAAGCTCGGGATTGTCCCGCTGTTCGACGGACGCGTAGAAGGCATCCATATCGACATGGATGATCTTGCGCAGCCGCTCGCCGGCATCACTCTGGACGTCCTCGATCATGATGCGATCAGGTTTCACGTCCTTTGATAGGGCCCATCAAGCTCCTCCGCCTCACATGCCAGCTCTGCGATCTGCTCGTCGAGGAGCCTGTCATAGTTTGAAAGCAGGTCGGCAAGATGGACGAGGGCCGTCGGCGAGGGCGCGCTGCCGTCGTCCGGCGTAAGGATGACCTCACCGCTGTCGATCTTCCCGATATAGGCTCTCACCAATGTCTGATCGGCCTTGAAGAGCTCCAGGCGGGAAATGACATGGGCAATCGTCCGTTCGCCATCAGTCGAACCGAACAGCGTTCCGCCAAGCCTCTGAAGGCGCTTGTCTTCGAATGAAACAACATTGTCGCTCATAGCTGATTCTCCTGGTTCAAGAACAGGCCGGTCGCGTTCAGACCGGGAAAGTGGGTTTCGCATCGATCGGCTCCGTCTTCACCGACCAGCCAGGAACATCCCATCGCCACCCGACGTCGGAGCTGAACGAAGGTCAGGTCAGCGCCAAGTTGCCTGACGAGGGCTTTTCGATCGAGTTCGCCGCGCCGATTGCAGGCGCCGCACACCACTGCAATGACCGGGCTTTTGAACTCTCGAAGCGTCAACGCCGGCACATAGGTATTTTTTCTTATCGATGACATTTCCGCTTCTGTGGATGAATTCCCGTCATTTATCTGAATTTACTTCGCATTCCTTCATTCCATCGCTGTGGACCAAGGCACCCGCAGGAATATCCACCCGATACATGCGCATTGACTCACATTTGAAACTGGAACAAATAAGGAACATATCCGCTTTTGGGCGGTAGGGAAACTCGAAATTGACGAAGACCGATCATGGCGCAACCCGCCGCAAATCCGCTCATCCAGGACCTGAGGGACCGCATCCAGCATCTCGAAGGTGCGGCGGTCCGCGCAAAGACGGTCCTGCCATTCGGCGTTCCCGAAATGGATGATCGTCTTCCAGGCGGCGGGCTGGCATATGGTGCGATCCATGAATTTTCAGGGGGCGGAACAGGCGCCGTCGACGGTGCGGCGGCAGCCTCCTTCGCCGCCGGCGTGGCGGCCCGCACCAAGGGCATTGTCGTCTGGTGTCACGCGCGTCCGGATCTCTTTGCACCGGCACTGGCACAACTCGGCCTGCATCCCGATCGCGTCGTCTATGTCGAGGCGCTGCGCGAAGAATATGTGCTCGACGCCTTCGAGGAGGCCTTGCGTTTCAAAGGCCTTGGCGCCGTCGTTGCCGAGACGGTCCGGCTGCCGATGACCGTTTCGCGCCGGCTGCAGCTTGCAGCAGAAAGCTCCGGCACGATCGGTCTCATCATCCGCCGTGCGCGCCGCCAGACGGAGGCGCTCGATTTCGGCCATCCGACGGCCGCAGCCAGCCGATGGCGTATTTCCGTTCTGCCGTCGAAGCCGCTTCCGGTTCCAGGCATCGGCCAGGCCCGCTGGCTTGCAGAACTGATCCGGATCAAGGCCGGCGAAAGTGCAGATTTCATCCTAGAGGCATGTGATGGTCAGGGTCGTCTCCGTATTTCTTCCGACGCTACCGACGGATCGGATCAGACGCGCCGATCCGTCCATTCCGCTTGAGGCGCCGCTTGTCGTCATCKCCAAAAGCGGGTCGCAACGATGGCTGTCGGCCGTCGACGCCAATGCCGGCAGGCTCGGCCTCAGCGTCGKCATGCCCACCGCCAAGGCCCAGGCGCTCGTCCAGGGCCTCACGATGGTCGATGCCGATCCGGCAGCCGATCTGGCGGCACTGGAACGCATTACTTTTTGGGTCCTGACGCAATATTCACCCATCGTGGCGATGGATCCGCCTGATGGCATCGTCATGGACACGGAAGGTGCCGACCATCTGCAGGGCGGCGAGGCACCGATGCTGTCGCGCCTCGTCAACAGTTTTCGGGCCAAAAGGCTGGTCGCACGCGCCGCGGTTGCCGATAGCTGGGGTGCTGCCCATGCTCTCGCCCGCTCGATGTCGGGTGAAACGCATATCGTGCACCGGGGAGAGACCGCGCAAGCTGTTTGCCAGCTGCCGATCGGAACACTTCGCCTCGACGCCAAGACCGTGACCAGCCTGCACACGCTCGGTTTTAGGGCCATCGGCGAACTGGCGGCAACGCCGAGGGCGCCGCTCTCCCTACGCTTCGGCCCGCAGATCGGCCGCCGGCTCGAACAGATGTTTGCCCGGCTGCCCGAGCCGATCAACCCGATCCGGGCAAGCGATGTCGTCGAGGTCAGCAGGTCCTTTGGCGAGCCGATCGGCGCGCCGGAGACGATTGCCCGCTACGTGGCTCAACTCGTGCAGGCGCTCTGTCAGAGACTGCAGGAGAAGGGGCTCGGCGTTCGCCGTACTGACCTGATCGTTCACAGGGTCGACAACACGATCCAGGCGCTGCGGGCGGGGACGGCCAAACCCGTGCGCGACATCGTCTGGCTGACGAAACTGCTGCATGACCGGATCGAACGCATCGATCCCGGCTTCGGCATCGAAAAACTCTGCCTTGCCGCCACCATGGCCGAGCCGCTGGAGGACCGGCAGATTGCCACGAATCTGGTCGAGGAGCAGGGCGTCGATCTCGGCGCCTTCGTCGATATCATCGGCAATCGCGGCACCTACCGCATCTACCGCGCAGCCCCTGTTGCAAGCGACGTTCCGGAGCGCTCGGTCGAACGCATATCGCCGGTCGCAGACCATCTCGAAAAAACTTGGCCGCTGACCTGGCCACGACCTTTCCGGCTGATGGTCCATCCCGAACCGATCGACGTCATGGCATTGCTGCCCGACCATCCGCCGGTCTGGTTCACTTGGCGTGGCAAACGGCGGCGCGTTGCACGTGCCGACGGACCGGAACGCATCTTCGGGGAATGGTGGCAGCGCTCGTCCGAATGGGCGGCGGTGCGCGACTATTTCGCGGTCGAAGACGATAGCGGCGAACGCTCCTGGATCTTCCGCTCCGGCGACGGCGTCGATCCCGACACCGGCTCGCACCGCTGGTTCATCCACGGGACCTTCAAGTAAGAAAGGACCCTTCAAATGAACTATGCCGAACTGCAGGTCACGACGCATTTTTCCTTTCTGCGTGGCGCCAGCAGCGCCGACGAACTGTTTTCAACGGCCAAGGCACTCGGCATTGCGGCCGTCGGCATCGTCGACCGCAATTCTCTCGCCGGCATTGTTCGTGCGCTCGAGGCATCACGGGCGACGGGACTGCGCATGATTGTCGGCTGTCGTCTCGATCTTCAGGACGGCATGTCGATCCTCGTCTATCCGACCGATCGGGCTGCCTATGCACGACTGACGCGGCTGCTGACGCTTGGAAAGAGCAGGGGCGGCAAGGGAAAGTGCATCCTGGCAAGTGACGATGTGGCACTTTACGCGGACGGCCTGATCGGGATCCTCGTTCCGGATCAGGCCGACGAGACCTGCGCGATCCAGCTGCGCAGGGTCGCAACATTGTTTGGCGAGCGCGCCTATGTCTCGCTCTGCCTGCGACGGCGGCCCAACGATCAGCTGCGTCTGCATGAGATTTCCAACATGGCAGCGCGCGTGAAGGTCAAGACCGTCGTTACCAACGACGTGCTCTTTCATGAGCCGGCGCGCCGCCAGCTCCAGGACGTCGTGACCTGCATCCGGACGCGCACCACGATCGACGATGTCGGCTTCGAACGTGAACGGCACGCCGACCGCTATCTGAAACCACCCGAGGAGATGGCGCGGCTTTTTTCCCGCTATCCCGAAGCGCTCGCCCGCACGATGGAGATCGCCCGGCGCTGCAGTTTTTCGATGGAGGAACTGACCTATCAATATCCACAGGAGGCGATCGTGCCCGGCAAGAGCGCGCAGGCCTCACTCGAGCAGTTTGTCTTTGAATGCGTGCCGGATCGATACCCCGACGGCCTGCCTGACCACGTCGAAAAGACGATCCGCCACGAGTTGGGGCTGATCGCCAAGATGCGCTACGCGCCCTATTTTTTGACGGTTTTTTCGATCGTTCGCTTTGCCCGGTCGCAAGGCATTCTCTGCCAGGGACGGGGGTCGGCTGCCAATTCGGCCGTCTGCTTCGTCCTCGGCATCACCTCCATCGACCCTCAAAACAATGATCTCCTGTTCGAGCGTTTCGTGTCCGAAGAGCGGGATGAACCGCCCGATATCGATGTCGACTTCGAGCATAAGCGGCGCGAGGAGGTGATCCAATGGATCTACAGAACCTACGGCCATGACAAGGCCGCCCTGTGCGCGACCGTCACACGCTACCGCACAAAAGGTGCGATCCGTGATGTCGGCAAGGCGCTCAGCCTGCCAGAAGACCTGATCACGGCATTGTCGTCGGGTGTCTGGGCATGGACGGAAGAAGTGAGCGAAAAGCAGGTGAGGGATCTCAACCTCACTCCCGCCGACCGCCGCCTGGCGCTCACCCTGAAACTCGCCCAACAGCTGATGGGTGCGCCGCGCCATCTCGGCCAGCATCCCGGCGGCTTCGTGCTCACCCACGACCGGCTCGACGATCTGGTGCCGATCGAACCGGCCTCGATGGTCGACCGGCAAGTGATTGAGTGGGACAAGGACGATGTGGAGGCCCTGAAATTCATGAAGGTGGATGTGCTCGCACTCGGCATGCTCACCTGCATGGCCAAGAGTTTCGCCTTCCTGAAGGAAGACAAGGGCATCGACCTCGATCTTGCAACGATTCCGCAGGAGGATCCGGCGACCTATGCCATGATCCGCAAGGCCGACACACTCGGAACATTTCAGATCGAAAGCCGGGCGCAGATGTCGATGCTGCCGCGCCTGAGGCCGGAAACCTTCTACGATCTCGTCATCCAGGTGGCGATCGTCCGGCCCGGCCCGATCCAGGGCGACATGGTCCATCCCTACCTGCGCCGCCGCCAGGGCAAGGAGCAGGTCGAATACCCCACGCCCGAACTGGAGGCCGTCCTTCACAAGACGCTTGGCGTACCTCTGTTTCAGGAAAGCGCCATGAAGGTGGCGATGGTCTGCGCGGGCTTTACCGGCGGCGAAGCTGACCAACTGAGGAAAAGCATGGCGACTTTCAAGTTCACGGGCGGTGTCAGCCGCTTCAAGGACAAGCTCGTCAACGGCATGATCCGCAACGGCTACACGCCGGAATTTGCCGAAAAGACCTTCAGCCAGCTGGAAGGCTTCGGCTCCTATGGTTTTCCCGAAAGCCATGCGGCATCCTTTGCGCTGATCGCCTATGCGTCAAACTGGATGAAGTGCCATCATCCCGACGTGTTTTGTGCTGCGCTCTTGAATTCGCAGCCGATGGGCTTCTATGCCCCGGCGCAGATCGTCCGCGATGCCCGCGAACATGGCGTCGAGATAAGACCCGTCTGCGTCAACCGATCCCGCTTCGACTGCACGCTCGAACCGATCGAGGGTTCGAGCCGGCATGCAGTGCGGCTCGGCATGCGCATGGTACGCGGGCTTGCGATGAACGATGTCGCGCACATCGTGGCAGCGCGCGCCGACCTGCCGTTCGACAGCGTCGACGACATGTGGCGCCGTTCAGGCACCCCGGCGGCGTCCCTGGTGGAGCTCGCAGAGGCCGACGCGTTCCGGCCGTCTCTGCGACTGGAAAGACGGGATGCGCTCTGGGCGATCAAGGCGTTGAGAGACGAGCCTCTTCCGCTGTTTGCGGCTGCAGCCGAGCGTGAAGCCCGAACGGTCGCCGAGCAACAGGAGCCGGCGGTCGAACTGAGACGGATGACCGAAGGACACAATGTCGTCCTCGACTATGGACATACCGGCCTGACGCTGCGCCAGCATCCCGTCAGCTTCCTGCGCGGGGCATTGACGAAGCGCAGCATCGTCCCCTGTGCCGAGGCCATGTCGGCGCGCGACGGTCGCTGGCTGATGGCGGCTGGCCTGGTGCTGGTGCGCCAGCGCCCGGGTTCGGCCAAGGGCGTCATCTTCCTGACGATTGAAGACGAGACAGGAGTTGCCAATGTCGTCATCTGGCCGAAGCTCTTCGAGCGCTCACGGCGGGTGGCGCTCGGCGCATCGATGATGGCGATCCATGGCCGCATCCAGCGGGAAGGCGATGTCGTGCATCTCGTCGCCCAGCAGCTCTTCGACTTCTCCGCAAGCCTCACAGGTCTTGCCGATCATGATCTGGAATTCCGCCTGCCGACGGGCAGGGGCGACGAGTTTTCCCATGGCACGCCCGGCAGACCGGATACGCGCGAGCCCTCACAGCACGGGATCAAAGCACGCGATATTTTTATTCCTGATCTGCATATCGATACGTTGAAGGTAAAGAGCCGAAATTTTCACTGACTGACGCAACTGAAGGAAGCATTCAAGTATCGATATATTTCCAGAGATAGAACCAGATAAATCCGGACAGTCGGCCAAGCTAAATAATAATACTTTTACACAGAACGTATCTGTTACGAAACTTTCCAAATACACCTCAAGGCATACTGAGAGAAATTAACTCCATTTCTGTCGCAACTCCGATTCCTGTTCAAAATATATGATCGATCTGCTAGGGCATACTCATTGAGGGAGTATTAATCTATGACGATCGAAGAGTTGATGGATCTTCAGGAGGCCGGGGCAAGGGCCTGCGTTCTCGGATTGAAGGCATATGAAAATCCCTATCCCGGCACACCCAGAACCCTATCGATCGATGAGGCCGACGGAGAAGAGCATTTGGCAAAACACGATGCATGGAGGTTTGGATGGGAGGTAGAACACGCCAGCCAACAGAGCCTGATCGACAATCATTTGGCAACGCACGTGCCACGTCGAAGCGCAGCCCGCTGAACGTCTGACAGAAACGGTGCGACAGGGCCGGCAAACCATTGCCGGGTTAGACGCGGCGCCAGGCGATCCATCGGTGTTTTAATTGCTGCACCAGTCGTTCCTGCGATGGGGCTTCCAATCCCGGGCAAAGCCTTCCCGGCGGAGGATGGCACCCACCTCCTGCCGGTCCTCCCGGTAGATATTGATCAGAGGCCGATGCTTGGGCGTGTTGTCGTAACCCTTGATCTCGATCTGCAGTCCGCGCGCATCCAAAAGCTCACGCAGTCTCGCCTTGGCAATGAGCGCAAGCTTCCTTTCCTTGATGCATTTTGCATGAGATCCGATCTCCGGCGCATCGATACCCGAAACGAACGGAACGCCTCCGCCCAACAGGCGCATCAGCTGCCCGTCGCAGCGCACCGTATCGCCGTCTACAGCCGTGAGCGCGACACACATGATCATTGCTGCAATCATTGCTGCCGCACCGGCGTGTTTAGGGGCGTCTTGTAGGGATAGTGAGGCCAGCACCACCAGCATGTCATTGACGCTATTCCATGAGAAAGACCAAACCCGCCCCACTTTCCGCATTCCTGGACGCAGCAATAGTGCTCTACGATGACATTTGCGCCTGGCGCAGAAGAGTGGCTCTCAATACTCACCGACTGTCACTCCGCCCTCCGTCGGTCAATGAACCTGCCGACCGACCTTTTCTTCGTATTTGCGGACTGCTTTTTCTACATAGTTGTAGAGATTTTCGAAGAATTTAAGCCCGTCCAGATGCTTATGGATCTTGACGACGATGTCCTCGGCCTTCTCGTACTGATACCAGAATGCCGGCGTGGCCGCGTCATGCGGCTCGTTGCGACCAGCCTCGATGACCACCATGCGATAGATGCCGCAACCGTCGCCGGAGCTGGCATCGACGGCAATATCGAAGCAGCCGCAAGGCGTATCGGAGGCACGGTTGAACGCCGTCGCCGTCAGAAGTTCGATATTGCTTCGTCCGGCGATGGCGGACAGCAGGCTTTTATGGGTCATCTCGCGCTTCGAGGGAACCAGCGGCCCCCAATAGACACCGGTCAGCGGGGATACTTTCACATCAAGCACGGCTTCGCTATCGTTCGAATGCGTCTGCATCGACGTTCTCCAGTCTCACTTTTCAGATTGGCGCTCAGCACGCCAGCGATGTTCTCATTATGTTCTCTCAATCCGCGAGAGTCAATCAGGAGCTCTGGGGGGCAGATCCTAGCCCGAGCGATGGCAACGAATGTCACGCCAGCCCGAGGCGCGGATCACTCACGCCGTTAACAACCTTTGCCTTTTCATCATGGCGAAGAAGAGCGACTCCCATTACTGATTGTCCAAAAGAGGAGCGTCATGAAAAACCTATCATTGATCGTCGCAGCTGCCCTGCTTGTCGGCACACCGGTCCTTGCCCAATCAAGCGTCACCGCCACGCATACGAACCGGCTTATCGACCATTACCGTGCCTATATCGGCCAGGCCGATCTTTTCAATTCGAGTGGAACGCGGCTCACCCAACCCTGGCAGATCATTCGTCAGGATCGTGCGAATTTCCATCAATACGGCATTCGCGACCAGGACGACCAATCGGATTCCTTCTTTGCCGATCCCGCCAATCGTCAGGCGCTCGAAGCCATGTTGCGCAATGGCACGATGACGCGGGAAGCTGCGACCATGATCGTTCACGGCAATGTCTGGGTTGACGTCAACATCTACGGTCGCGAGGGGACCGGACGCTGGATCGATGTGACGGTCTCCGACTGAGCATCCGGTTCTCCCGTTGAGCGCTGTGGGCTAGGATTCGGACCTGAAGGCGTTGCCTGCAGCCGGCCTGATCCTGACCAGTTGTTCACCAGTGTCGGGATCGTAGACCGCAAGGTCGACAACGAGATCGCCGGACCTCGAAACGAGGTCGAGGAAAGCCACTGCAAGCCTGGTGGCGCAGACCGTGTTGGTTGAGAGGTCGAGCGTCTCGTTGCTTGTCAGGGCGAGGCGAGCGCTGACATTGCCATCGGCTGAAAGAGCGAAGGGCTGGACGCTCTCGAATTCGAGAAAGTCGTCCGCCTCACCGTCCGCGGATGGTTTTTTCACTTCGAAAATATGCCCGAAAGTCCGTATCTTTTGCCGTCGGTCCATATCCCCCGTGCCTCGGCGTCGATTGTCAGTGCAAGGATGTTCGCATCGGCCGCCGCCCTGCGACAAGCCTCAACATACCGATAAGGCGTGCGCAAGTGGTGATAATCTCGAAGGCCACGTCGGGATCGCCTTCACCAAGATCACTTGCCAGTTGCCGCAATTTCCGTGACACGTCCGTGATGGGCTGCATGAATTCCCGCCGGTCATCCTCCACCAGATTGTTTAGGAGCGCATCGAGCCTATCGGCAAAGGAAATTACAATCGCTTCCCTTTGCGACGAGGTAAATTGAGCTTTGCCAGGATCGATTTGCATGGTGCCTCCCCGCCATCTGTGAGTTGTAGCGCGGTCCAGCAGGATCAAGACCCCTGAGCAGAGTTGCGCCGAATATCGAAGGCCCTGAACGTCAATATGCAGGACGTTCCCTAGGCAACGCCATCCCGCTTGAAACTTGCCGCAAGAAGAAATGGTTGTTTTCTCGTGCCGATCGACTGGCCAGAAGGCCCCGGCCGGCTTGTGAGACGATCGCGCGGGCTTGACGCCATGGTCGACCATCAACGCGACCTGCCATTCGACAATCATCAGGTCAGCTGCTGGCATGATCCGCTCGGGGCTGGTCTAAGAGCGATCAGCGCCGACAGCGGTCCGGCTCGCCTCGACCTTAACAGTTTTAACCGGCATGACACTGACATCGACCCGGTGATGATCCATCGGGATCCACGATCGCACCAACCGCAACCTGTCATGTTCGATCCTGGCGCTGAACACGCCGGGCTCGTCACCGGCGCGGGTCAGGATCTGTCCCCATGGGTCACAGATCATCGAATTTCCGAACATGTGACGCTCCTCGCCGTCAGGCGCCGTATAGGAACCGCATTGCCCGCATGCGACCAGGAAGGCCTGGAACTCGATCGCACGCGCCCGGCACAGGACCTCCCAGTGATACTGTCCCGTCTGTGCCGTAAAGGCGGCCGGCAGGATGAAGACGTCCGCATTATGGGCGGCCAGACGGTCGAAGAGCCGTGAGAAGCGGAGATCATAGCAGATGCAGCAGGCGATCCTGAACCCGCCGAGCTCATAGATCAGCAGCTGATTGCCGGGCGCGACCGTATCGGACTCCGCGTAGCGCTGGCCATCGGGCGTCAGGATATCGAAGAGATGCACCTTCCTGTAAAGACCGATCTGCTGTCCCGACGCATCGAACACCACGCTCGTATTGAAGATGCGGTTATGACCCGGGACACTCTCGAGGATGCTGCCGGCATGGATCGCGACCCCATGCTCAGCCGCGAAGCGCTGCACCATTCTGTAGGCCCTGCCGCCGGGGACGAGATCGGCAGCTGCGCTCTTCTCGGCCGTGGTTCCACCGGTCCAGTCGAAATGTTCCGGCAGCACGATGAGATCGGGCCGCTCATTGTGCACCGCCTTCAGCATCAGGCGGCTTGCCTTAGAGAGGTTGTGGGCGCGATCCGGTCTGGCATTCATCTGGATAAGCGAGATTTTCATGCGAGGTCCTGCTGGTCGAAGGTGAAAATGGAATATCCGGCGGCCAGATGCCGGCGGAGCGCCGCTGACCGCTGCTGGCGGGCGATCGCAACATGGGCCAGCGCGCGCATACGCTCGACGTCGGCGACGAAGACGCCCTCGCTGTCGGCAAGCACCGCATAGCCTGAGAGCACCGCGGCGGCACCGCAGGCGACCGGAACATTGATCGATCCGCCGATCGCGAATATGCGATTTGTCGTGCGCGACGAGACACCCCGACACCAGACGGGGAGACCGATCCCGTTGATCTCCTCGACGTCGGTGCAAGGTCCGTCGATCACGATACCACTCGCGCCCCTGGCCTTGGCCGCGGTCGCAACACCTCCGCCGACACAGGCGATGTCGTCGCGGTCGACGCGGGAGATAACCAGCATGTCGCCGGGCTGCAGCATGTCGATCGCTTTGTAGATGATGACGCCGTCGCKGCTTGGCGCCGCGACGGTCAAGGCTKGACCAAAGGTCCGGCAGGGAAAGACCGGACGGATATTGTCGCCAACAAAGCCCAGATGTTCGACATGTCCGATCGTTGCGGTTTCGACCGCCGGAAGCATGTCGACGAGATCCGGGGGTAGGCTCAGTTGGTTTTCATTGACCCGGTAGAAGGGCATCATGTCACGGTCTTTCCTGAAGAGAGATCAGATCGGGCGCTCGCCGGACGTCGTCGTCCGATGCATAATGCGGATCGAGGCCGGATCGAAGGAATCGCGCCTGTGCATCGTGCATCGGTTGTCCCACATCATGATATCGCCCTCGTCCCACGTCTGGACGAAGACCTCCTGGTCACTGATGGTGTGATTCCAGAGTTCGGCAAGAAGGGCATTGCTTTCGTCGAGCGGCATGCCGACAATCCACGCGCCCTCGGCCGTGCCGCCGAGATAGAGCGCCTTGCGGCCCGTCTCGCCATGTATCCGCACAAGCGGATGGACCATGCCGCTCCACTCGCGGAAGTCCTTGCTTGCCGGTTCCGATTTGCCAAGCCGCAGCTTGCCGGTCTTGTCGTAGACGTTCTGAAAGAAGATCTGACGGCCATCGACAAGCGCCCTCAGCGCCGCCGGTAAAGTCTCATAGGCCCCATAGGTGGACAGAAAGTAGGTGTCGCCGCCCGAAGGCGGGACCGTGACGGCGCGCAGGATCGCGCCAGCCGGCGGCTTTTCGTAGAACCAGGTATCCGTATGCCAGGTCGCTTCACTATTGCCCATGGCGCCCGTCGGCTTGCCATCCTGCGTCGCATTGCTGATGACGAGGATTTCCGGATGGGTCGGGTGGCCGCCCTCCTGCAGCTGCTTCGGGTGAATGACAAACTCCCCGAAATGGCGCGAGAACGCCACCTGATCGGCATCCGTGATCCGGGTTCTCCTGAAGCGAAGGACACCGTATTTCAGCCAGTATTGACGCAGTTCCTCGATATCACGAGCATCGTAGTCGTTGAAATCGAACCCCTCGATGTCAGCGCAGACATTGCTCTCCGCCTGCACGGCGTTCAGTCTTTTTTTCAGCATGTACATTCTCCTTCTGTTGCCCTCTTGTGAGGCCGAGGTGATTTTACGTCCGCCGGGGGAGCGCGCTCCAATGCCAATCACCGCACATTGATAGCGACGGTCGATAAGTGCCTCTCAGACAACCAGAGGGCTGACATCTGCTGGATCGATGGCAAGCGTCACCGCCTGGCCGGGTGCCAGCGCGTGTTCTACGGCGATCGGGGAATKTTGCAGGACGAGCCGGTGTCCGCCGCTGATCGCGACCTCCAGTTCCGCATGGGCGCCGAGATCCGTCACCCTGCGCAACGTCGCTTCGAGCCTGTTCATTCCGGGCGGCACATCATCCACCCCCACAAGCTTCACCTTCTGAGGCCTCAGTGAGCAGAAGCTGACTGAGGCTGGGATGTCTGCGCCGGCGGCGGAGAGGATCGCGGGACCGCCCTCGATCKACAATTTCATGCCCGCAGCCGAGCGCGAACATGCCGACACGGGAAGGATGTTCGATTGCCCGATGAATTCGGCCACGAAACGGGAGGCGGGATTGCGATAGATGTCACCCGGCACGCCCTGCTGGGCGATGGCCCCTCCCTCCATGACGACAATCCGGTCCGACATGGCCATGGCCTCTTCCTGATCGTGCGTGACGTACACAAACGTCATCCCGAGCGTCTCGTGGATCTCCTTGAGTTCGGCGCGCATCGCCTCTCTCAGCTTGAGGTCGAGATTGGAGAGCGGCTCGTCGAGAAGCAGGACCGAAGGTCGCGGGGCGATCGCCCGGGCAAGCGCGACACGCTGCTGCTGGCCGCCGGAGAGCTCTTTCGGATAACGTCGCCCGAAACCGTCGAGATGGACGCTGCGCAGCGCATTCTCGACGGTGACCTTGATGTCGGGGCGCGAGGCGCCTCGCATGCGAAGTCCGAATCCGACATTTTCGGCGACCGTCATGTGGGGGAACAGCGCATAGTTCTGGAACACGAGACCGATATTGCGCCTCTCGGGCGGCACCTTCACCTGACTGCGGCCGCGTATGCGGATATCGCCCTGGCTCGGTGCACTGAAACCGGCAATCATGTTCAGCGTCGTCGTCTTGCCGCAGCCGGAGGGTCCGAGAATGCTGACGAATTCGCCGGCAGGGATCTGCAGGCTGATGTCTCTGACCACCGAGAGTTGGCCGAAGGATTTTCCAACCGACAGGAGTTCGATATCGAATTCGCTCATTTGCTTCCTCCATGAAGCTGTGCCGAAAAGCCGCCAAATTTCTCGAACGCCAGGATCACCAAGAGGATGAAGATCATCGAGGCGACGTTGACCGCCGCCAGGATCGGATCGAGGCTGTATTCGAGGTGATTGATGACGGCGATCGGCAGCGTCGTGTCTCCAGGACGAACCAGAAAGACCGACAGCGGAATGTTGTTGAATGAAATGATGAAGGCGAAGATCACGCCGGACAGAAAGCCCGGCTTGATCAATGGCAGCACGACATAGACCAGGCGCTGGCGCTTGCTGGCGCCAAGGATCTGTGCTGCCCGATCGAGGTTGTCGTCGAAATTCGCGAGCGCACCTGCCGCCATCCGCATCACGAAGGGCAGGGCGAGCACGACATGGGCGGCAATCAGCGCCGGCGTGCCGAGCATGGTCTGTAGGCCGATGATCGACAGGAAAAGCACGATTGCAACACCCTTGACGATCTGCGGGACAGCCAGCGGCGACAGGAGCGCCGCCATGATGGCGCTCGAACCCGGGACGCGCTCATAGACGAGGGCAAGGGCGGCAAGGGTGCCGAGAACGCCGCTGATGGCCGCAACGAACACGGCGATCTGGACGCTCAACAGAAAAGGCTGGACCCATCGCTCCTCGAAGAGGCCGCCATACCAGACGAGGGTCCATTCCCAGGGCCGGAATGTCACGGCCGACGTCGGGCTGATCGACGCCGCAATGACGACGAGGAGCGGCAGCGTGATGAATGTCAGGACCAGCACGAGCGCCGACCAGAAGCCAAGGGCAATTACCCTGGTCATTGCACCTCTCCCTTCCGGGACGATCTGCGTGCCTTGAGGCGTGCCTCCCACCGGATGCCGGCCAGCGAGGCGGTGAGCATCATCGCGAGCAGGGCGATTGCCATGACGCTGGCAAACGGCCAGTCGATGTAGAAGAGCACCTGTTCGGAAATCATGGTCGCCAGAACCTTGAAGCGCGCGCCGCCAAGCAGGGCCGGCGTCGCATAGGCGCTGGCCGCCATGGTAAAGCTGATCAGCAATGAGCTGACGATGCCTGGCACCGACAGCGGCAGGACGATGTGACGGATGACGGAGGCTCTGGAGGCGCCGAGCATCTGCGCGGCCCGTTCGAGGTTGACGTCGATGCCCTGGATGCTGGTCATCAGGGACAATATGCCGAAGGGCAGAACGACATGCGTCAGCCCGACGACGACGGCAAAGAGGCTCTTGGAGAGCGGAAGAGGTGTCGAGACGAGGCCGAGATGGATCAGGGCATCATTGATGAAGCCTCGGTCCTCGAGAATGATCAGCCAGCCATAGGTGCGCAGCACGACGCCCGCGAGTTCGGGCGCCAGCGCCAGGGCAAAAACCACGGTCCGCCAGCGCGAGCGTGAACGGGCGAGAAAATAGGCGACGGGATAGCCGAGCAGCGTCACGGCGACGGCAACCAGGGCCGACATCACCGCCGTGCGCCCAAACCCGGCCAGCGACAAGCCGTCCAGAAAGAAGCGTTCGTAATTTGCAAGCGTCGGGGTGAGCGTACGGCTGTCGAGAAAGCTCATGCCGGTCATCACGCCCATCGGAAGCGCGAAAAAGACCGTTAGCAGGAGACAGGAGGGAGCCAGCAGCATCGGCGCCGAGGCTCGTACGGAAATGCGACCGGACACAGCCGGGGCGATGGCGACAAGCGTTGTCATGGCGCCTCCTCAACGGGCCTGCGAGACAACGTCCCGGTCCCAGCGTTCTCCCCATTCGGAGAGCTTGTCGCCGAGTACCGTCAGATTGGGCAGCTTGAGCGATTTCAGATCCTTTGAGGAGGTGACCTGCCGGCTGCGCAGGGCGTCCGGAATGTCGATATCAGTGCGCGCGCTGCCGACCTTATAGCCTGCGACCCACGCTTCCTGGCTGGTCTTTTCGAGGAAGAAGTCGATGAAGGATCTTGCTGCCGCCTTGTGTTCGGAGCCGGCGGGAATGTTCAGGGTCGCAATCAGCGGAATCGTCCCCTCCTTCGGCCGCACGTAATCGACAGGCAAGCCCTCGTCGACCAGCAGCTGCGCGCGACCGTTCCAGAAGGGCATGGCCCAGACGGTCCCGTCCTTGATGTAGCTTTCGAGAATGGCGGAGGACTGTTCGAAACCGATCGATTGTCTGGCAAGACGCGCCATCGCTGCGAAACCCGGATCGATATTGTCGATCAGCCCGCCGCCCTCGGTGACGGACATCATCTCCAGCAGATAGACCGCCATGATGTTCTGGAACGTCGGCAGCACGACCCTGCCCTTCAGGTCAGTCGCGAGCAGATCGGCCCAGGAGGTCGGTGCGGAAGCAAGCTTGTCGGTCCGGTAGAGCAGCGACATGTACTGGACTTCATGCACGGCGCCACAGGGGCCGGCGGAATTCCTGAGGCTCGGTGTGAGCGTGGCAAGGTTTGGGATCGCCGAGGCCTCCAGCCTGTCCAGCACGCCGTCACGGCAGCCCTGCAGCGACTGGGACGCCGTCATGACGACGACGTCGAAACCCGGATGCCCGTTGGTCGCCTTGATCTTGGCATAGTCCTGAGAGGCGGAGCCGACAGCGTCATAGACCACATCGATGCCCGTCTTGCGTTCGAACGGCTCGATGATCGCCTGGCGGATAATCGCTTCATAAGGCCCGCCATAGCTGTTGACCACCAGCGTCTCAGCATGCGCGAGTCCAGGCAGACAGGCGGCGAAGGCGATCAGAAAAAGAGGCGGCGACTTGGATTTTCTCACGTCGAATTCTCCCAATGGAATGTTCCCAGGGAAAGGGTGGCGACGCGGGCTCACAAGGTCCAATAGCAATTGAAGTTGATTGGTGCGTGAACCTTATGAATCCGATGGTCCCGCATTGTTGCGGGCACGACGATGCCGATGCAACAGACGCCCATGCCGCGCCATGGGCTGCATTGCTCCCAGGCGAGCCGATCAATTGCCGATGAGATCCATCCGGTAGACGGATCCTTGCATTTCATCTGCCAGACGGGGCAGAATTTCGGGGGCGAAGAAACTTGGCAGCTCGTGCAATGTCCTTGGCTGCCGTCCCCTCCAGATTCTCCGACAATTTATCGATGATCCCGGCGAGTGTCAGTTTCTGCTCTTCGTCGAGGCCTTCTGCAATCCTGACGAGAAGCTTCAGGATATCTCTGGCCGATGCGGCGATAATGAGGTTCTGGAAGACCGGATCATCGGACGATTTTCCGGAAATGATCGCCTGACGCAGCCCGAAAATATCGTAGCTCGCATCAAAGTTTGCGCCGGGAACGCTGAGCAGATAATGGTCGAAGAGGGCCGGTTCGCCGAAGCCGGCCCGCGCCCGTACCTGACCCGGCGGCTCACAGAGATCCCCGCCATCAGCGGCAAGGAAGTGTGCAGGCAGGAGAATTGCAAGGATGCGCTCCTTGTCTTCGAAGGGCGCCGGCGGGAGCGCGGTTCCGTTGCGGATGGCACGCGCGCGCTTCGAAAGCTCGTCGAACAGATCAGGCGAAAAGAGCCGGAGCGCCTCGACTGCGACAAGGTCGCGGCCGTCTGTGCGGTAGAACTGCTTCATGCTCCACACGAAGCGGATGCTTGTCGCCAGCCGTATGACGGCACGCGGCGTCGTCATATGGGGTTCGAGCACGAAACGGCGGATAGCCTCCCAGCGCGACAGACCATCAAAGGCACCGCCCCCGTCCCTGAAAACATCGGGTGCCGCCATTTTGAGTTCTATTTCGAACTGCTCCAGCAACTTATCGGCGGCCGGACCGGGAAGAGGGAATGAGAACTGGATGATCTTTTCGAGAAACGCGTTTGCGGAATTGCGTGCCTCGTCCGGATGGAGGCCCGCGAACATGGTGCGCGCCAGGCCGGCGGTCACCTGATCGTGGTCATAGAGCAGAAGGAAGGTTATGCGGGTACCGTCGAACATCTGCCGCACCCAGCGCAGGGCAAGGATCAAATCCTCCAGCCGGTTGGGCGACATTCGGTCGACATCGTCGATGACGATGATCAGGTGCTCGTCCGCTCTGAGCGCCGCGACCGCCGTCTCGAATTCCGCCTTGACCTGTAACATGTCCTTCTCGCTGAATTTCGCGTCGAAGGCAGCGAACGGCGTGAAGGCCTTGGCCGTGCCAATGGCGGCATTCGCATAGGCGAATTTATTGCGACGCACCTGGCGGAAAAAGCGGCCCGTCCAAGTGCTCAGCCAGCCCGCCGACCGGTCATTGATGGCATCGACGATGGTGTCACAGATCGCGACGGGCATGCTGACTGCGGACTCCTCCATCCAGGCATTGAAGTCCACGAAGCGATAGTTGCGCTCGCGGATCTCTTTCAGTTTGGACTTGAAGCTTTTTGGTTCTAGGCGGGGCGGGCGAACCCGTTCCTCGTCCTCCACGGTCAGATGTCCCTCTAACAGGTCGCGAAGAATTTTCACAAGCGAAGTCTTGCCTGCCCCCCAGCGCGCGTTGATTGCAATGACCTGGCCGCCATCGGCCATGTCATAGACAATTCCGGCGAGATGGAAGGCAGCCTTGGCCAGATCGTAGCGATCGGCGGCCACCCGGTCGATTGGTTCGTGCATGGCGGAATTGCTGTTGCGTTCCCCAGACATAGGTGTATCCTCACGCGAAATCCACAACCGATCATTGCAACCCGATGCTCTTCGCTGTCAAGGCCCTGCGTAAGCTGGATTCCTATCTTAGAGCCTCTGCGGGGCTCGATTTCGAATTCTTCAAGCCACGCGAGAGGGATTTCGCCCTTCTGCGGCTTAAGCCGAGCTATCGGCTTACCGTAGAGCGGGACGACTTCAATGGTGCCGTTGCGCAGATCAGCGAATGCTTGGCCGCACTCAAGCGTCTCAGGTCGCACGATTCCCGTGCCGGGCGGCAGGACGTAGCCGAGCAGCCGAGGGCGCGTGCGCTCGATAAGCAGGGCGGAACCGTCTGCGCGATATGCGATGAGGCGCGGCGGAAGGATCTGATCTTCAGTGAGGAAGACGACTATTTCGACTATCTACCGAACGAAGCCACCGTCACGGTGGAGCCGAACGACAAGGCAGCGCCACCCGAGGCGAGAGTGATCCTTGCGGCAGCACTTGCCCGTGGCTGGCGAACACCGGAGGAAGATGGTCTTCGCGGCGGCTTCGAACCGGACATCGCCAGAAACAGGATCGAGGACTGGATCACGGCGCATCCGCGGCTGGCGGCAGCCGCACTGGAGGACGCGCTCGGCTGGCTTCTGGCGCTTCGGGCGCGCGGTAAGGCGGACGAACTCCAGACCAGGACCGACTCGATCGACTGGGCTCGATTGCGGCATACGGCAAGGGCCTGGCTTCTGGAGCAGATCGGCGTGCTCGCACCCGAGGATAGGTTGACGCTTTACGGCAGCGACAGCCGGCCCGTTCTGGTGGAGGGCAGCGAGGACGAACTGCGTGCCGTGATGACGGCTATTTTTCTCGACGAACCTTCAGTGGAGGTGACGACAGCGGAACGCGATCAGTTCGGGTTTACGGACACCCAGATCGGGGATACCCGCGACGTGCCGGTTTTTTCGGGCTCCCCGCCGTCGCCGCACGCTCCTCGGGGACGTTTTTTCCGGGCGACGAGCGCCGCCAGGGACGCACTCAAGGGTACTGGCAATATCACCGTCATCGGCGTGCCGGACCATATGAGCGAAAGTCTTCTGTCGGATGATGAGGTAGTGCCGATCACTCCTGTCGTCATCAAGGCCGCGGCACTGCGAACGCATTTTGCGGCGATCAACAGGTTTACTCAAGCCGGATAGGACAGGCCATGACTGACAATATGCGCCCCTTCTTCAACCCGCCGCGCAAACCGGAAGACGGGCAGACCCACCATTTTTTCGACCCGGATCTGATAGACGCCGTCAACGTCGCAATCGCAATATCACGCCCGCTTCTTTTGGAGGGACCGGCCGGCGTGGGCAAGTCGTCGCTTGCGCCCGGAATTGCCGCTTTCCAGCGCTGGGCGCTCATGAAGGAGACGGTCACCTCGCGCGCTGAGGCCGCCGATTTCAAGGGGGAGTTCGACGCGGTCGGGCGGTTGAGCGACGCTACGGACACCCAGAAGAACGCGCAGGCACCGGCCCATTACGTCACCCCCGGGATTCTGTGGCAGGCCTTCGACCCCTGGCACGCCGCTGCATTTCTGGCGGAGAACGGCGGGCGGCGGCTCGCGGTACTGGAGAACGAGGCACTCGAGCGGGGCAGGGTTGTTCTGATCGACGAGATCGACAAAGGCGACCTCGATTTCGCCAACGATCTGCTTGACGTATTCGATGAGGGACGATTCGTGCCGCCGGTGGCAAGGATGGAGATCAAGCGGAAACGCGAGCATCAGCTTCTGGTCGTGATCACGTCGAACGGTGACCGTGACCTGTCCGACGCGTTTCGCCGCCGGTGCATCCCCGTGCGCATAGAGCCTCCCGGCAAGGAGCAGGCCGTCCCGATTGCGCGGGCACATATCGCCGCCCGGCCTGATCAGACCGCGGACATCGATCTGACGGATGAGCAGCTTACAGATCTCGCAAGCCTCGAAACAACCCAGGGCGGCGTCGGGATCAATGTGGCCGGCTTTGTGGACCTGGTCGATTCGGCGATTGAATACGGACAGGCGGCAAAGGACTGGCCGCGGTTCCTCGAGCTGATGGGACGCTTTGCCGCGATGCGCCGCCGGCACGACACGCGGGCGCGATAGGAGGCGCGCGATGGCGCAGAGCTTTCCTCCAAACATCTCGTATCGGGAGTTGATGGGCCTCGGCTCCGCATTCGCGGAAGCGGGTGACGTTCTGGCCGCCATCGACCAGATCATCGGAGCGCCGCCGGTCGATGAGCCGTTCGGGAAGGCCCCAGAGGCAGGGCCGGAGCTCCCGCCTTTTAAAGAGCCCGAAAACGAGGGGGATGTTCGCATTCCCCGCGATTTGCGCTTTTGGCCGCAGCGTTCGAGTAGAACCGTCGGCGCCGGTCCAGAAATTGTGAGTGCGGCCGAGAAGCCGTTCAAAACACGCCTCAGCGATGTGCTGGGTGAACGCCTGCAGCATCGCGGTGACGAAGGACGCTGGGGGGCGGACGGTCGTTCCGACCTGCCCGCGCACGTGCCATTGATCAGGCCCGGACAGCTGCGCGCAGTGATCGGAGCGTTGGGCACGCACCTCGTAGCGACCCGTCGCGTCGACGTTCCTGCCCTGGTGAAGGACGTGGCGCAGCTGCGGCCGATCCTGCGCCTGCCGCGGCGACGGYGGCGGGGCTTCGGCGACAAGATCCTGCTGGTCGCAGATTACGGTGTCGGCATGGTGCCGTTCCAGCCGGACATGGTGCGCCTGGAGGCACGGCTGAAACGGCTGATCGGCMCCGACAGGCTGAGCGTGGCAAAGATCACGCGAGAGGGCCAGCTGCCGTCGGCGACGGAGATTCCGGCAGCGGGAACGGTTCTGATCCTCAGCGACCTGCAGGGCTATGCACGAAGGCATGGTCATCCGCATACGGGTTTCGACGCCTGGACGGCTTTCGCAGCCGAACTGACGAGCAGGCGCGCCAAGGCTGTGGTCCTGTCCCCGGGCGACGGCGGGGACCAGGTGCCGCCACCGGCTTTTCCAAGGCTGGTTACCGGCCCGAAACCAATACTTGGCCGGCTTGTGCCCTGGGACGACACTTTGACCCCGCGACGTATGGCGGGCTTTGCCTCAGGCCGATGGGCTCCACATCTGCGTTTCCGGGCCGCCCCGCCGATCGGTGAAACGCTTGACTGGGGTCTGGACCTGATGTGTCGCCTCCTGTCAACGGTCTATGACGTGGATAAATTCACGCTCAGATCAATCCGGTTGGCACTGCAGGACCCGCCACGCCTTTATAAGGTGCTGCGCGCAGCGGCGGTGGACGAGAAGGAGACCCCGGAGTTTCGAATGGGGGCGCGGCTCGTTCCTGTCGCCCCCTGGCTTGGAGCGTGGCACGAATACGCCATCTGGACTTCGGACATCATGATGACAAGAGGAACGATCGGCGCGCTATCAGGCCGGGTCGCGCAGTTCGACCGGTTCAGAAGCGGCCGGCTGCCACCCGACTGGTATGACACCGCGGCCTTCGCCCACGCGGCACTGTTGCGCGTGCGTGCCGGACGGGGCCTTGACCAGCTTGTCGGCGATACCGTTCGGTGGCTTCGCTCACAGCATCGGCCAAACCCTCCTGACCAGACGGAACTGGCCGAGGTCCAGGCGCTGCTGGCAGAGATCGCGCAGCAGGACGGAACCGAGGAGCGCGCCCGCGAGCTTGCCCCGGGTTTCCGTTCAAGGCCGCGCATCGAGACTGAAGAGGCGCTGTCGCCAAACTATCTGACGCTAACGGTCTCGGATCAGCGGCTGAAGATAGGATTGAACGATGTAGGGGCCGATATTCGCATCCTGCTGCAGCCTGGCGAAGATCTCTCACTCGGCGAACTTGAGATCTGGCGAAAGCAGCCGGAGGCTGACGGGAGGAATAGCCCGGTGACAAACGTTGGGCTCTGGCCGCCTGGGCAGGTGGTGTCGCTAGCGGACCCTGCAACCGACGGCGGGCTGCTCGACACGGTTGTCTTGCGCTTACCGGACCGCGCGGTCGTGCTGGGTCTTACCGGCAACATACGGGAGCTTGCTCCCTGTTTTATTCGCAACGTGCCCGCGGACACACCCGTGGATGCAGCGCTGTGGTTCGACGATGAAATTCTTGTACTCGGCGAACGGCTTTACGATCCGATCGGGCTGAATGAGATCGGCAGAGCGGACGCCGCAGCCGAGCCGGAACTGGAGCCGGAGAAGCCGGCAGAAAAACTGAGCGACGCAGATCAGCCGGCCTGGCAGGACGACGGCCGCATCTTCTTCTTTCAGCCAGACCGGCGATCGGTCCGGATGGCAGCGGTCGGCCTGCCCAATTCGGACACGGACGACGCGTTGCTGCGGATTGCCGTACAGGCGGGGCATTTTGCGGTGTCCACCTCCAAGGGCCTTTGGACTGCGCATCCGGTCGGAGAAGGCGAGGCGCTGTCGGTGCATCGCTGGAGGATATCTTCGCACTGGCCGAGGGCGAACGCCCTGGCGGTGTCTGCCGCCGGCGCGGCTGTTGGTAGTTGGTACAATAGCGCTGATGACGTATCCACAGACAGGATTCATTTCTTTCCAAACCCCGGGGCGGACGGTAAGGGACCGGCAAAGCCTGTCACCCTTGGACTCGAACTTGCCGCCAAGGAAAGGTACAGCCGGCGTATCGCAATGAGCGATAGCGGGCTGATTGCGGTCCGTTTCGGCAAAAAGCTCGCCATCTTCGAGCCGCCAGCCTCTCTTGCCGACGGCAACGATGAGTCGGCCGGCATCTCCTCGCAGCAGCGTCAGTCGAGCAAAGGCCAAGCGCCGGGCGCCGTCATTAGGGGCGGCATCGGGCGCACCTACGGGCTGCGACTCCTGCCGCTAGGAGATGCGCGCGCGTCCGTGATGCTGGAGGCGCTGCGCGATCGGGAAAACCGCCTCGTCAACACGATTCATCACGCCATCCACTCCTGGAACCTTCAAATCACGCCTGCCGAGATCCGCGCCGGCCTGCAAGTCGACCCGGCAGCCGCACGTCTCTTCAGCGCGGTTCTCAGTGGACAGCTCGACACGCTAGACAGAAGCGAAATCGCTGGATCGGTCAACATACCTCTGCCGGCGACGGGCATGACTGCACTTCATCTGGCCGGTTACCGGCCTGACGCTGCCTCCCTGGTCGAACGGCTTGTTGAGGCGGGGGCCGACGTGAATGTGCGCGACGTCAGGGGCGCCAGCCCCCTGGACAATACGGTATGGGCGTCCGACGGGGGTGCAGCATTCCGCAAGCTGCTGGATCTCGGCGCCGATCCGGCTGTTCACTACATCGAGAACGGCGAGGAAGAGGGATTGCTGGCGGGGATCATCTGGTTTGCCGACTTCGACAAAATCCTGAGCGTTGCTCGGCTTGAAGAGCTGGTGGCCCGCGGGGCGAACCCCAAGGCCCTGAGCGGACGCGAGCGCAATTCGCTCCTGCACGGCGCCGCATACCGGGGTGATCCGGCGCTCGTTCGTTTCGCCCTGAAGCATGATGATCGGGTGGATTTTCGAAACGAGAACGGATGGACTCCCTTGCTGATGGCCGCGTCGTCAGGAAATGGAGAGTGCATGCGGCTGCTGCTTGGGCAGGATCCGGCAACAGCAAATGCGAAACTGGAAAATGGCACGAGTGCATTGGAAATCGCTGTCGCCGGAGGACATCGGGCGGCCGTTGCGGCGCTGCTGGAACACGGTGCTGACCCGAACCCGCCCGACCCTCGGGAGGGAGGGGAACGGTCCGCCGCCGTGGTGGCCGCGCTGGTTCGAAACGCCGATGAGATCGCCACGGCGGAGCTGCATGGCATCGCAGAGCTTCTGGCGAAGGCAGGGGCAGATGCGGATCTGACGCCTTTCCCGTTGTTTCCCCTGCTGCGAGGCAACCGGCAGAAGCCGCTACATGACATCCTGCAGGGTCTTGATGACGGCGGAGAGCGTGCAGGCGTTGTCAGGATGATCATGGAAAACATGAAAATCGGTGCAAGCGTCGATCTAGGTCCACTCATCGAACTACCGATCGACCTCAACCGGGCCGCGGAGAACGGCATAAGGTTGGTCCATGTCGTTGCGGCGGGAAAGGATCTGGAAGATCGTGACAGGCTCCTGGAGAAGATGGCTCAACGCGGCGCAGACTTTGGGCTGGCAGATGATGCAGGGAATACTGCCCTGCATTATGCGGCTGCCTGCGGTCACGCCGACGCGGTCGAAAAGATCCTGTCCATCGAGCCGCATCTTGCGGCAAAGCAGCGACGGGATGGGCGGACTGCGGGCGAACTCGCAACGCTTGTCGGCACTGCGGCTGTGCTTCACACCACAAGGCTGTTCGGCGAAGAAATGGAAGGGCCGGCCGCCGGGCTGAAGGTCAAGCAATGGCTGGCAGACCCGCCCAGCGCGATCGATCTGGCTCGCCTTTCCATGCTGCCGCTGGGAGCGGAGTGGCGGGAACTGACGGAACCGCCGGTCGTTCGCACGGCAGGAATGAACGACGCGCTGCCGGTGCCCCTGCCCGCACGGGTTGGGACATGGCACACGGCGGCCTCCCGCCAGACGACGCTCCCCTACGACTCCAGGCGGATTCTCATCGAGTACTGGTGGCAGCGGAACGACCGCATCTGCGGCATTTCTGCAGTCGTAAGGGACGCACAAGGCGCCGAAATCTTCGCCGTCGACGGTCACTCGGCCGCGATCCACGAGATGAATCGAGTCGAACCGCCAAAACTTGAGCGCGAGGCGGACGCCATCGCATACCTGAAATTCTTCTGCCATGCGGTTCATGGCGAGGAAGGCATGTTTGCGATTATCGACAACGAGGCGGCGCTGCGTGCGCATGTTCCAGAATCTGCTTTCGACCCGCAGCAGATTCGCCGCGCATCAGCCTCGATGACCCGCGGCGAGAACGGTCTCTGGACAGGGCGGGCATTCGTTCGGTATGGAAAGGCGCTGTTCGATGCCGCGTTCCAGATCACTCCGAGCGGCATGGTCGAAATGTTGAGCGATACGCTGCTTTTAAAATGGCAGAAGCAGCCAGCTCCGGCCTTCGGCCGCGACGGCACTATCTTCTATTACGCGTGAATACGCATCCGATGTCCTGCGGATTGCTGTCCGCAGGCGACCGCGATCGCTGAATTCGAGCCTGATCTGAAAACGGCCGCCCCACATGGTTGTCGCTAGACAAAAGCGTTTCAGCAGGCGGAACCATGCACTAGCTCTTTCCGCTGATGCGCGACAAATCAATCCGTATCCCGGCTCGGCCAATATCATGATCATCGCTTGGAGAAGGCGACGCCTCCTCAGGCTTGGGATCCTCTGCCGATGGAGGGTCGGGTGCCGGAAGATCGCGGCCGGGATCGGCAGTGACAAAGACGTTCGTACCTTCGAAAAAGCCCGTTTTCCAAGCCTGGCTCGCGTCCTCGAAGATCATTGTGGCGCCCTCATCATTTTGTGGATTTCCATACCATCGCGCGACGATCCGCATCACCTTGGCAAACAGCGCCGAGCCGCGCCTCACGTTCGTACAATCGTCGAAAAGATTGGGATCGATATCGTCGACTTGCCTCGCTCCGAGTCCTGCCGGCATCTGCGTCAAACCGACCCTGACGACGGCGTGACCGGCATAGCGTCGGACGAGGGAGATCGCCTCGGCTGTATCGGCTGGTTTGGGCAGCAACATCAATCGTCCTCCCGACACCACCGTCACAGCCAGCGGATCCGGGGATCCAACAGACGCGAGAAATGTCTCGACGACGGCAGGTTTCAAAGACGGGTCTGCACATCTTGCAATCAGGGCTGGGTCCATGCTGGCATCCTCCTTGGATCAGGTGTTGAAGGAAAAGACGACCGGCTTGCCGAAGAGCCTCGCCCAGGCAAGCATTGCGGCGCGTTGCGCGTCCACGATCGAGGTGCCCGAAGTCCACCAGCCATTGCCGACCGCAACCACGACGTCGGGATCATCCCACATCGATTGAAGAATCGGCCAGATCAGCAGCTGCTCGTAGCAGATCAGGATGGCGACATGCTGTCCTCGAACCATCCGCCCGGCCGGCGCCAAGACATGCGCATGCGCGCCGCCGGTCTGCCCCATCCAGCTTTGCCAGGGCTGCCACATCGCGATCGGCACCGGCATGCGTTGACGGTAGAGGATACGGCTTTCCGTCCTGCTGATGCTGACAAGAACATTGTCGTAGCCTGACGCGTCCGCGACCGACGCGCCGGCAAGGACGGTAAGCGCGTCATCGGCGAGTTCCCTGCGCCACAGGCGCTCGGCGGTCGGCGTCCAGAAGCCCAGTGCGCTTTCCGGCAGCACGATGATGCTGCCTCCGCTCGCCTGCGCCTTGCGCACCGTTGCAAGGAGATCACGCTGCGCGTTCAAACCGGTATCGCGACCCAGAGCCGACCCCGATGCGAGATTGACGCCCTGCCAGCCACTCGGTATCAAATGGTCCGTCCAGGTCGCGGCGGAYCAGAGCCAGAATCCCGTAAGGATGATGGCGCCAACCGGTCGAAGGCGTGTCGTCATGACCGCCAGGCCGGCTGCGCTCGCGGCCAGTCCCGCCCAGCCCCAGCCTGCAAACAGAACCCCCGCGCCTGTCAGCGGACTGGCCCATCCRGTGATCCCGAAGGGTGGGATCGCCATGAGGAGGCAGGCCGCGAGGTAGCGGGACGCTTTTCTCCACCCCGCCGTTTTCGTCCAGCAGAGCGAATGAACGACGACAAAACCAATTGAAGCGGCGAGCCATAGAAAAAGACCGGGCCAGACATCAGTGACATAGAAGGTCGCCACACCCTGCGGCAGGCCGCGTGACGCCGAGAGGAAATAGGCAGCCGATACGGCGCCGGCTTGCCGCCGACTACGGCAGACCGACCAGATCCCCGGAAAAGCCATCGCAGCAGGAAGCAGGCTGACCGCGCCGCTCCAGCCGATACAGCCTGCCGCGACAGAGCTGCAAACAAGCACCGGCAAGCACGGGCAGTCATGGCGCATAGGTCGCCACCTCTTTTGCCAGGCCGAGAATGCCGCAGGCGGGAACCGGCCCGAAATAACGCGAATCGAAGGATGCCCGAACGGGCGAGTGAAGGAACACTTCTCCGGCGGCAACCACGCCTCCTCCGTAGGATGTCAGGGGCCGTCCGCGCCCGTCGACCGCCAGGAGCCTGGAGTGTGGAAGAAAGACGCCGTCGATGCCGACGGCAGCGCCGATCTCGATCCGTTGACCGGCGATTGCGGCGACCGACTTGATCAGCGGCGCAAACCCGCCCGGACACCGACCCGATCGCAGATATCCGCGCTCTCTGGCTCGCCGCATGTCTGATCGCTGCGGCGGACAGACGAAGACGAGGTTGCCGACCGCCACAGGCCGGTCGAGACGGGCAATGCGCCAGATGCCGATCGGCTCGCTGGGCGTCAGATTGAGCCTGATGCCGAGCTGATCGGCAACGGCAACGGCAAGGCCTGCCGGAACGCCGACGAGCAGACAGGCGATACCAATGCCGCGCATGGACGCGAAGGCGCGAAGCCGGCCGGTTCGAGATGCTGGCTGGCGGGTCACAGGGATTGTCTCGCGGTTTTCGCCTGGCGCTCGGATTGGACCTGATTGCGGGCAAATGCGGTGCGCTCGGCCGCCTCAAGCTGCTGGGCGGTTCGCATCGCGCGCCAGGCGGAGCGGATCTCCGCCTTTTGTGTCGAATTCATCTCGGCCGTCATTGTCCTGAACGTTTCTCCGTCAGGATCCTGTGCCGCATTGCCGAGGAAGGTGCGGCCACCAAACCGTTCGCCGACCGCCTTCGCAAACCCATCGAGTTCCGCCTTCACCATCGTGTCGGCGAGCGCAAGCTGGATGACGGAGGACAGATCCTTCCTGTCGAGCGCGTCCCCGATCCGGTCCAGCATCTGCCTGGCACCGGCAGACAGGGTCGGTATTTCGACTGCGGCCTTGCGACGGCCGATCGCAACCTCCGCATGGGCGTGCCTTTCTGCGGCATGATACTGGCGCAGATAGTCGCCAAGGCTGCCGGCGAGGGCAGGGAGGCTCCTGAGAGCGCGGTCACGGTCTGCCTTGTCTGAGCCCTTCGCAAACAGGCCCGTCTTTCCTTTCAGTGCGCCGAACGCTTCCGGTTCGGCAGCCATTTTCGCAAGCGTGGCCCTCGCTGCCGACGCGTCCTTCAGCATCGCCTCGAAGCCGATCCTTAGGAACGMGGCCTCCGGCTCGCTGTAGACGGTGGTGAAGCGTCGCAAGATCTCCTGCCACTGGCTCTTCAGGCCGAGATCGGCCGCGAGCCTGTCGTCGACGACGCCGTCCGCCGATCGCGCGAATGCGGTCATTCCAGCCACCATCGGCCCTACCTCCGTTGCCGTTTCCGGATTTTTCAGATTGGCGCGCTTGCGCAGCGCGATCGTCGCAGTCAGCGCTGCAAGGCGATGGCCAAGATCGATCAGCCTGGCGCGCTGGCTGACGATCCATACGAGCCGCTCGGCAATCAGCGTGCGCGCAACGTGGACAAGCTCCATGCCACGCGCCTGGGCAAAGCGGAGCGCCTGTCGGTAGAAGGGGCCGCCCTCGTAGTCGAGGGTGGTTTCCTTCGCATTCCGGCGCGACAGGATGGCCTCGAGCCCACCCGCCTTTGCGAAGGATCGGCGGCCAAAATAGAGGTTGAGATCCTCGCGATGGCGAGTCATCGCCACGTAGGTCAGGTGCCGGTCGAGCGAGAGCGAGGCAAGCACCTTGACCCTGTCGACCGTGGCACCCTGGCTCTTGTGGATGGTCGTGGCATAACCGTGATCGACATGGCGATAGAAGCGCTGCTCCACCACGAGCTGCCGGCGATCGTCACCAGCCCCGATCTCGACACAGATGCGGCCGACCGCCGCCTCGACCACCTTGCCCAGCGTGCCGTTCTTCACACCGAGGGAGGTCTCGTTCTTCAGGAAGACGACCTGGTCGCCTGCCGCGAATCTGCGCTTGCCCTCGTCCGTCTCAAAGACGTAGCCCTCCTCGAGGATGCCGCGCGCGACCAGCCGCGCACGTGCCCTGTCGTTCAGGCCGCGAACATCGGCGCGCAGGTGAGCAAGGATCAGCGACGTCTTGTTCGGATCGTAGTCACGCTCCCAGTCCTCGATCAGACGGGTGACTGCGTCCTCCTTCAGCTTCGCGCCGATGATCCTGCCGTGGCTGCGGTAGGCGCCGAGCGCACTTGCGACATTGCCGCGGGCGAGATCGAGTGAAGCGTCACGCATCCACTGCGGGCGCTGCCGGTAGATCGTGTCGAGTTCGCCATAGCCGATGCGATCGGTGATCGCGCGGAAGGCGGCACCGGCTTCAATCGGCTGAAGCTGCTCGGGATCACCGATCAGGACGAGTTTGGCGCCGGCCTTCGTGATCATCTCCACAAAGAAGGCCATCTGCCGCGACGACACCATCCCGGCCTCGTCGAGAACAAAAACGGTCTTGTCGTCGATCCGGTCCCGCCCGCCATTCCAGCGCAGTTCCCAGGACGACAGGGTCCGCGACGCAATGCCCGCTTCCCTCTCCAGTCCTTCGGCCGCCTTGCCGGCTAGAGCCGCGCCGATCACGCKATAGCCGGCTGCCTCGAAGGCCTCCCGGGCTGCTTTCATCATCGTCGTCTTGCCGGCACCGGCGCGGCCGATCACCGCTGCGATCCGCGCGCCGCCGGCTACATGCTCGATGGCCGTCGTCTGCTCGTCCGACAGCTGCACGTGACGCGAGACCGTCGCTTGCAGGATCGTTTCCGGGACGCCATGCGAGGAGCGTTGAGACAGCCAGATCGCCCGGTTCGCCATCTGAGCTTCCAGCCGGATCATCTCGCGCGTCGTATAGCGCGCCGGCGCACGCAGGCCGGTGGAATAAGCGGTCCGCTCCCGTTCCAGCTTGAGGACGCGCGGGCTGCGCAGGATGACCGCCATCAGGCTTTGAAACAGGTTTGCGTCGTCGATATAGCGATGGAGGACCTTGGCGACATCGCGCTCGTCGAAGACGCTCTTCTCCCGCGTGACGAGATCGAGCACGAGATCGGGCGTGACCTGAATCCGCCGGACATTCTGGGTCCGGCGCTCGTCCTGAAGCTCGATCCGTTCCAGCACGATCTTTTGGCGCGCATCGGCGGCTTTGCGCTCGATGGCCTTCGTTCCGACGCCGAGATGGATCGTCGGGACAAGATCGATCCCCTGCTTCTCGAAGGATCGGCCATCGACGCGGATATCGAGACCGGCAAGCGCCAGATGCCGGTTCTGGCAGGCGAACCAGCCGTCGCGCAGGGCGTTGAAGGCATCGATGCCACCCGCCCAGAGCTCGTACACGATCTTGCCGACATCATTGCGGTCCGGATGGCCATCCGCTCCGAGCATGGCGACCTTCTTCGCCCCGAAACCGTCCTCCGTCAGCGGCCGCAACGTCGTCATCAGATGCACATGCGGATTGCCGGGGGCAGCATGATAGACCCAGTCTGCCACCATGCCTTTGGCGGTGATCTCGCTTAGAACGAAGTCGCGGACCAACGCGATGTTCTGTTCGGCTGAGAGCTCGATCGGGAGCGCGATGGTGATATCCTTGGCAAGCTGCGCATCGACGCGCTTCTCGAAGGCCTCCACGGCGTTCCAGAACAGTTCCGAGGCGACGGAAACCGGGCGATCGGCGATCATCGCGCTCAGCCATTGCGGCGCATCGGCTGGGATCTCGAACGCCTCATAAAGCAGCCCCGTCTTGCGCGTATAGTCAATAGCGCGGGCCTCGCGCTCGAATTCCATCTTCGCGCAGTGACGATAGGCCGCCGACAGCACGACGCTGCGGCCGGCGCCGCGGGTGATGATGCTGACGGAAAAATGCGGTACGGCCACGGCATGGCTCCCGGTGATCGGCGACATCAAGGCGTCCGTGAAAGGCGGTACGGTCCGGGACATTCAGCAAGGACGTCGCGCCAGCGACGTATAATTGCGCCCTTCAGAACCGCTCCTTCGGAACGGTCGGGATGATGATCAAAGGCGTTGGCTGCGCCAACTCGCATTTGTGAGAGTGGATCGGCGCGCCGATCTGACGGACTTTCATGAGGTCGACATTGAGACCGCATGAAAGGAGATCCGAAAGTGAAGAAGCCCTCCTCGAAGATCCGCGCCGAAATCACTCGGTTGCAGGAAGAACTGAAGCAGGCCGAGACACGCGAAGCCGAGCGCATCGGCCGGCTTGCCCTGAAGGCCGGGCTCGGCGAGATCGACTTCGACGAGGCCGAACTTCAGGCAGCCTTCGACCGGCTTGCCCGGCGCTTTCGAGCAGGAAAGCCCGTATTGCCCTGGCCAGGGCGCGACACGGCTGCCACGAGCCAATCGCAGACGGCCGCTCTCACGCCTGGCGCGACTACGGGCGCACTATCTGAGGCTTGAACGGATGGCGCGCGCGACGACGACAGAAGCCCGCAAGAAGGATACGCGCGAGAAAATCGAGCTCGGCGGATTGATCGTCAAGGCAGGGTTGCGCATGGAAAAGCGTGCAGTGCTTCTCGGCGCGCTGACCGAACTTGCCAATCGGCTTGCTTGCGATGCAAGCGAGCGAAGCAGGTTGGCTGCAATCGGCGAGGAGCGGTTTGCCCATGATCGGAAATAGGATTGCGCCGCCTGCCCTCGCTGTCATATTGATGCTGTCCGTCACCGTCATGGCACAGGGTCACGAACATCTGCTCGCGGGCCTGGGGCGGAGCCAGGCGAACAGGATCATCCTCCTTCGCATTGGCATCGTGTTTCCCTTTCTTCTCGCCGCCGCGATCGGGGTAACCGTACTTTTCTCCAGTGCGGGTTCCCCAGACATTCGACGAACGGGCGCTGGCGTCGTCGTCGGCGCAATCGCAAGCCTGCTTGTTGCGTGCCTGCGGGAAGCTGCGCGCCTGGGTGTGTCCATCGCGACACTTTCCGCCGCCCAGTCCCAGCTGTCTCGCCTCGACCCTGGCGCGATGATCGGCGCCGGCGCGCTGCTCTTGACGATATGTTTCGCCTTGCGCGTCGCCATCTTGGGCAACGGCGCCTTTGCCGGCACAAGTCCGAAACGGACACGCGGCAGGAAGGCAATTTATGGCGAGGCCGACTGGATGTCCCTCTCCGACGCGCAAGCACTCTTTCCGCAAAGCGGTGGCATCGTCGTCGGAGAGTGCTATCGTGTGGATCGCACAAGCGTTGCCGATCAGGCGTTTCGGGCGGGCGACAAGGCAAGCTGGGGAGCCGGCGGCAGGTCGCCTCTCCTCTGCTTCGACTGTTCGTTCGGCTCGACCCACGGGATCGTTTTTGCCGGTTCCGGCGGCTTCAAGACGACATCCGTAACGATCCCGACGGCGCTGAAGTGGGGCGGCACGCTCGTCCTGCTCGATCCCTCGAACGAAGTGGCGCCGATGGTCGCAGCCCATCGCGAGGACGCTGGCCGGCGGATCAAGATCCTCGACCCGCATCATTCCGAGATCGGCTTCAACGCACTCGACTGGATCGGAAGGTTCGGCGCGTCCAAGGAAGAAGACATCGCCGCGATCGCCTCCTGGATCATGAGCGACAGCGGACGGCTCGCAGGTTTGCGCGATGATTTCTTTCGGGCTTCGGGACAGCAGCTTTTGACGGCAATGATTGCCGATGTCTGCCTGTCGGGTCGCACGGAAACCGATCGGCAGACGCTTCGCCAGGTCCGCGCCAATCTGTCGGAACCGGAGCCGAAGCTGCGCCAGCGGCTGGAAGAAATCTACGAGACGTCGGAGTCGGACTTCGTGCGGGGAAATGTCGCCGTTTTCGTCAATATGACGCCGGAGACCTTCTCCGGCGTCTATGCCAATGCCGTCAAGGAAACGCATTGGCTCTCCTACCCGAATTATGCGGCGCTGGTGTCGGGCTCGAGTTTTTCGACCGACGACCTTGCGTCGGGGGAGATCGACGTTTTCATCAATATCGACCTGAAGACGCTTGAGACGCATGCGGGCCTTGCCCGCCTCATCATCGGCTCATTCTTGAATGCGATCTACAATCGGGATGGGGCGATGAACGGGAATGCGCTTTTCCTCCTCGATGAGGCCGCCCGCCTCGGCTACATGCGGATCCTCGAGACCGCGAGAGACGCCGGGCGCAAATACGGCATCGCGCTGGCGATGATCTACCAGTCGATCGGCCAGATGCGCGAAACCTATGGGGGGCGGGATGCTGCCAGCAAATGGTTCGAGAGCGCCAGCTGGATCTCGTTTGCCGCGATCAACGATCCGGAGACGGCGGAATATATCTCGCATCGCTGCGGCCCGACGACGGTCGAGATCGATCAGGAAAGCCACAGTGTCCAGTCCAGAGGCTCGTCGCGAACGCGTTCCAAGCAACACGCATCGCGCCCGCTGATCCTACCGCATGAAGTCCTGCAGATGCGGGCCGACGAACAGATCGTTTTCACGGCCGGTAACGCACCGCTGCGATGCGGCCGGGCCATTTGGTTTCGCAGGCGAGACATGCGCGCATGCGTCAACGAGAACCGCTTCCATGCAAGCGCACGGCCATAGCTCCACAAGACGTCCTTGGGATGGAATTGCCGATCGCGCCGGCGATGCGGGACCGATCTCAAAAGGGCGGTTCAGTGTCCATTGCGCCGGCCAGTTCAGCAAGGGCAACATTCAGCTCGGCCCGCGCCAGGTCGAGCTCCGCAATGATCTGACGGCGCTCCAGGGGGTCGATCGCATTCGACAGTTCGGCCCGCAATTCCTCGATCTGTGCTTCAATGAAAAACGTCATCGTCCTATCTCCTTGAATGGGTGAAAGATGACGTACGGCGGTGCGGGAAAGGGACGGGGTCAAGGATCGCGAAGCGACCGCGGCGCGGGGCGCGGGGGAACCGATTTTGTGGGGCGGACACCGTCCGACCGCGCAAAATTGGCGGGACCGCGCATCCTTGGGGCCGTCCGTTTTCCGCGCCACAATAGGCGGATCTGAGCAGACATCCCGCCCTCCGTAGGGCACCAACAAGACACAATCGAGCTCGATGCTCGCTTGTGTCTTTCGAGCCTTGCACAGCGGGCTCGACGCCGGCGCCAGGTTCGACGAGCGAAAAAACAGGCCCCGCCGTTCGGCGGGGCCTGTTTTCTGTCAGTCCTGGCTGACGCGGCGCGACCAGATCATCTGGTATCCGTCTTCACCCTCGACCTCCGAGAGCGTTGCGTAGATCGGGGCGGAAAAGCTCGGATCGTCGAGCTTGACCGAGAGATAGTCGCGGCCTTGCTCGGAGGTCTTCTGCCAGGCGGCGCCCAGTTCGACGGAACCTGCGAAGATGCGGTAGTGCGGGCCCTTGTCGGAGGGATTGTCGATCCGGGCGATGCGCGCCTTGACATTGAGGGCGAGGGTGCGGATCGAGCCGGAAAAGCCGTTCTCGGTAGAGKTGAAAGTGCCGATGCTTGCCATTGTCCTGTTCCTTTCGCTGTTTCGGGCCGCGCCCATCGCGGCCTCGATGGCTGTCACAAAGACCGGGGACGATCGGACCGCACCCATAGGGCCGAAATGCAATGGAGGACGGCAAGTCGCAATTTTGTTAGTTGGCGCGGAATGGCGGCACAGCCGCCAGGGGTAAGAAAATTGCGGCTGCCGTTGCGGCAGTACGATCGAGGCGAAGCCGCTCCACGGTCAGACATGCCTCATCGAGCCCGCAGATGGGGGCGCCGGCAACAGGGGCTCGACGGAACGAGCATTGGAACGCGTGCTTTCACCAAGGGGCGGCCCGCGCGATCCGCTCAGCCCGGTCTGCCGATGACATGGCCGTCGCCCGATCGGAACATTCTCGCCCGGGGCCTGTTGCCAAGGCCGGCGCAACGGATATCGTTGCCGAGAGATTCGCCTGCGCGGAGGATATATGCGCCAGACCAAGCCGTTCATCGTCGAGATCAAGCCGACCCGGAAGTCGAAGACCTCTGCGCGCAAGCCGTCGATCTGGGGCGACCTGGATCTGAGCCAGGATCAGGACGCTGCGGCTGCGGCACCGACGAACGAACTGGCCGCGGTTCCAGACGGGGCGAGCGACTGATCAAGATCGAGGCAGGCCAGACCAGCGACGGCCGGTTGCACGTATCGCCTCAATCTCATCGCTCCGGCCCATCCCCAACCGGGCCATATCCGCGCTTGCACTTCCTGCGGGCGATGTCCTGAAATCGAGAAATCGCCTGTTCCTCATTGGAAAAGGTCTCGCTCTTTTCTCCGCCGGCCTTGCCGATACGACCCCAGCTGCGCATGACGGCGATCTCTCCGAACAGGGTCGGCTGGACCGACACGGCATAATAGCGCGACATGTTGCGGCTCGCGTCAATACGCTGCCAATAGAGCTGATGGGACTGCGTTGTCATGCGCGCAGGATCGCCCGCTTTATCCGGCGCGTCCAACGACAAGTCTGAATCGATCCGGTTGCACCGATTCATGATGATGATGGATGGCCGGTGACGGCAGCTCTCAAGCGCTCCCTGACATCCAAACCGGGATGCCGAGCCGTCTCGCCTTATCGGCAAGATTGTCACTGATGCCGGTGCCGGGGAAATGCATCACACCCTTCGGCACGATCTCCAGCATCGGGCGCGAAGCCGATCTGCGGTACGTTGCGGTTCTTCGCCCAGAGCGAGGCGATCTTCTCGGCGCCCTTCGGCGACTTGCCGTGGATCAGCACCATGTCGGGATGCTTCTCGTGGACCTGGTCGAGCTTGGCCCAGATCAGCCGATGGTCGTTATAATCGAGCCCGCCGGTGACGACGATCTTCGGGCCTGGTGGAAGGAGCGCCTCCTGGTCGGCGCGCTTCTTCGCCATCAGGAAATCACTGCTGTCGATCATCGCCGAGGTCAGATTGCGATGGTTGACCTTCGATCCGCTGCGTGGGAGCCAAGCCTTGCCGACGTGGCGCTCGTAGTGTTCGGCGGCCTGGTCGCGCATCAGCTCGAAGGCGTCCTGAATGTCTTCCTCAGTGGACCCGGCGGCTGCGCTCTTCTTCGATCAGATCGACCGCCGCCTCGACATAGGAATAGAAGTTTTCGAAGAACTTCAGATCCTCAAGATGCTTGTGGACCTTTACGACGACGTCCTCGGGCTTGTCGAATTGATACCAGAGTGCCGGCGTCGCGATATCGTGAGGTTCGTGACCGCCGGCCTMGACGATGATCGTGCGAAAGATGCCGCAACCGTCACCCGAGGTCTCGTCGACAGCAATGTCGAAACAGGCGCAGGGCGTATCCGATGCGCGATTGAAGGCCGTTGACGTAAACAGCTTGACGTCCTTTCTGCCGGCGATTGCGGTCAGCAGGGCTTCATGAGCGCTTTTGGTCGGCAGCGCCACGAGGGGCCCAAAATAGACACCGGTCACGGGAGATATGGTCACTTCAACTACGGTTTCGCCATCGCGCGAATGCGTCTGCATCGTCGTTCTCCAGGTTTTTTGTCAGATTGGCGTGCTCAACGCCCTCGATGTTCTTATTATGTTCTCACGCACCGGAAGAGTCAATCCATGACAGCGCGGCCTTAAGGATGGAAGATCACGGCATCGGGCAGGAGGATTTGAAACTCGGCCGGGCGCAATCATTAGCCATTCATTAAGCCTGTTGGAAAAGACAGCCTTCTTGACCTGTGCCGTTTTGGGGCGACGCCACGTTTTGCCCCTATCCATCAACGGAGGTCCAGGAATGGTAAAAGTCATGGTCGTGGAAGACGAAACCTTGATCCGCTTTGCCCTCGCTGACGAACTCGTCGCCGCAGGCCATGTTGTCATCGAATGCGCCAATGTGCTGGAGGCGGTCGCAGCCCTTTCCAGGCACGACGACATCCACGCCGTTGTCACCGACGTCGATATGCCAGGCGGCCTGACGGGGCTCGATCTGGCCCGTTTGATTGCGCAGACCCGGCGCCAGGTGCCGGTCTKGATAACGTCGGGACGCAAGATCGAGACCTCCGGCGTGGACAAAGGGGTATCCTACCGCGCAAAGCCATATGATATGACGGCACTTGTCCGGGAGATTTCGCGCCGCACGGAGCTGGGATCAATCCCGCCTTGCCGAACGAGTGTCGCAGGGCAGTCGGGTCGGGTCCTCGCAGGGCGACGCCGCGGTCAGTGAGGCGCCCGGCACTGCGTTCTCGAACCACCGGCGCCCGCATAGCTGTTGTCGCTTGCGTGGTAGGATCGATATCGCTCAGCGCACCACTTGATACGGGCGATCTCCTCGACCGAAAGAAGCGAGGCATTTGCCGCGTTCCCGTTGCTGGTCGCCTCTGCAAAGGCAGCCACCGCACCCGGTGCCTGCTCGCCGGATACCGGGGTGATGATGCTGAGCGCCTGGGCCGGCATGAGCGATGCCGCAAAGGTGCCGCCGCAGGTGACGGCCATGACAGCGATCTTCTTGAGTTGCGACATTGTCGCCTCCGACTTGAAATTCCTGAAAGCAACGGAAATGGCAAAGCTTTGTTCCCTTTGTGCTGGAAGCGCACGCTCGGCGTGCCGGCAGGCTGAACGAAACGCTTTGCCGTCGTGACGTGGAATGGTAGACCTGCGCCGTCGACATACCGCTCCGGCGATTATGGGTGTCGATCGCCCGAAGACACGCGGTGAGCCGACGAGAGATTGGAGAGGATCCTGGCTGCGACCGGCATCGCCGGACTTAGGTCCGTGTCGCTTGATCACTGTCTGTGGTATGCGCCCCTCAGGAGCGGTTGAAGAAGCCTGGGGGAGTTGATGCAGCTCGAAATCATCGCTGAATTGCGGACGGCTCGAAGCAACCTCGCGGCGCTCGGGGCAGCAGATCGCCTTGCACTTGTCGCACGGGTTCAGCGTTACCTGCTTGACTATCGTGCCGATATTCTCGGTCATATGCCCGGCGAACGGTGCGTCTGGATCGAACGGCTGATCGGCTCACTCTCCCAAAAGGCACAGCAGATCTCCTCCGTCAGCAATGAGGAGTTCCACTCGGTGCTATCGGAGTTCGAAAAACTCCTCGTCCTGCTGGAGGATCTGACGACGTCCTGGAGCGAACTGCCCTACACCCTTCATTGAACGTCCTTCAAGGTCTGGACGGAACAGGGCTGCGAGATGATCGGGAAGGGCGCGACGGGCGGCCGACCCGCCTCCACGGAGAGCACCATGCCCTGCCTGCCCAAACGCCGTAGCGTCGGCTCCTTCCGGGCAGACGACTGACGCTGCGAATGCCGCCTGACCTTGTTGACGAGGTCGTTTAGATCCGAAAGACATCAAGCGTGCTGAATTTGGTCAGCGAAGCGACTATAGACACTTGGTCGAGATCGCGGTCACAACGGCTGCCTCTGAAGTCTCCAAGAGAGCAAATGACACAGCAGTTCGATCTATTTGAACCCGAAAGGGCCGAGCCCGTAAAGATGCCGGCGGAGGCAAAGCAGAGGCGCCGGACTTCGGAGGCGCCAAGCGACGAAGAGATGGTTCGCCACCTTCAGGCGACAGGCCGCTATCGTGTGCTGAAGAAGATCGAGCCGCAGGCGGTTGCCATCAGCTTGCGTCCCGAGTTTCTCTTGCGCGGGGTGGTCCTCGATGTCGAAACGACGGGGCTCGACCATCGCGTCGACGAGATCATCGAAATCGGCGCCATAGCCTTCACATTCGATGCGCTCGGCACAATCGGCGACGTCACCGGCATCTACAACGGCCTACAGCAGCCGATGAAGCCGATACCGCCCGACATTACAAGGTTGACCGGTATCACCGACGCGATGGTCGACGCAGAGATGATCGATGCAGCCGCGCTGCGTCAACTCGTGGAGCCCGCCGATCTCGTCGTCGCTCACAATGCCGGCTTCGATCGGCCGTTCTGCGAAGCCTTCTCTCCGCTGTTTTGCGGCAAGGCCTGGGCCTGTTCGGCCTCCGAGATCGACTGGATGGCGCGTGGCATGGAAGGGACCAAGCTTGGTTATCTGATCGGCCAGTCGGGATATTTCCACGGCGCACACCGGGCGCTCGATGACTGTTTTGCCTTGCTTGCGGTGCTGACCGAGCCTGGAGATGAGGTAAAGGAGGCAGCGCCCTTTGCCGAACTCTACGCGGCAAGCCAACGTACGCTCGCGCGCATCTTCGCCGAGAACAGCCCCTTCGATAGGAAGGATCAGCTCAAGGCGCGCGGCTACCGGTGGTCCGACGGCAGCGACGGTCAGCCGAAGTCCTGGTGGATCGATGTTGCCGAGGAAGGCCTCGAAGAGGAAGTGAAATATCTGCGCTCCGAGATCTATTGCTGGGACGAGGCCGATCCGCTTGTGAGCCGGCTGACCGCATTCGAACGCTTCCGCGCGTAGCGATCACTGCCTGTCGCATAAGCGTCGCGCGTTGGCGGATCGTCCGCCTTGGACGCCCTGCAGCAGCAAGAAAATATTATCCGGCTCGGCGCAGTTGACTGTGGCTTTGGCGTTCACACTGAATATATCCGGATGCAACGAGGATTATCCATCCGATCGTCCAGTTGATGCGACGGTCGAACGGCGAAAATGCTATTTCGGAGGTATGATGGAAAAGCGCTGGACAGAGAGCTGCGGCCCGGTCATTGCGACCGAACGCGATATTCAGAAGGCCGGCGCGATCAACGCGCTCCTCGTTCGTCCCATCGGGATATTGCCGCAAAAGGCGGGCGATCCGATCCGCCCCTTCGCGCTCGGGCTCTTCAATGAGATCCGACCGCTCTTGAAGCCGGATGTAGGACTGACCAAATTGAGACGCGCGACCGCCGTCTATGTGCGTCTGAAGCGTTATTATTTCGCGAGCGCCCAGCCGGGTTCCATGCGCCACGATATTGCCGGTGCGCCCATCGAACCTGTTTCCGATGAAGACAGACTGGAAGCGCAACGCAGGTTTCTGGAAATGAAGCGGACGCGCAGCGAGCCCGAACCACCCGCGACGGTGCTCGAGGCGCCGGCACCCATCCCCGAACCGACGAAGAACGAGCTGATCCGTGCAGCGCTCCTCAAGCGGCGATCATCAGGGACGGTATGATCCTTGCCCGGGGCAAACCCTCGATTCGATCGAGCCGTCCGCCGGGATCCCTGTTCACGTTTCCCACCATCAGACCTTGATCGAAGTTAGGATCAGCTCGGCGAGCCTTTCAAAATCCTCGATGTCATTATAGGGTGCAGCCGACAGGCGCAGCCAGATCGCGCCACCGATCAGGGTGACCGATGCATCGCACTGCCGGTCGAGCAATCTGGAGCGCAGGCGCAATACGGTCTCCAGGCTGACATCGCCGACGGTCGGAATTCGGACCAGGCTCATCGCGCCATGCCATTCGCCATCCGCCGCAACGTCGGTCTCGAACCGGTCCGCCAGGTATGCGGCGGCTCGCAATGCAAGATCGCGGCTCCGTGCCATCAGGACTTGCCCACCGAGGCGGTCGTGAAACGCAATTGCTGCCGGCACGGAAAGGCATGCGGTCCAGTCGCGCGTGCCAACCCAGTCGAACTCTGCCGTCAGGCCTTCGCCGAACCCATGGGAGATCGTTGTCGGATGGATATCAGCGCTTTCCGGGCTGGCGCAGATGAACGCTGCGCCCTTCGGGGCCATCAGCCATTTATGACAGTTCCCGACGTACCAGTCTGCGCCAAGGCGATCGACATGGAGCGGCAGCTGGCCCGGCGCATGCGCGCCGTCGACAATCACGGGAATATCCTTGTTGCGGCACGCCGCGATCATCTCGGCGATCGGCAGGATCAAGGCGCTCGGCGAGGTGACGTGGTCGAGGATCGCAAGCTTTGTCCGCGGACCGATCGCTGCGTCCAGACCTGATAGAAGCACGTCGCGCTGTGGAAAGGGGAAGGGGACTGCCACCTCGACCGTTCGGGCCCCGCTGCGGGCGGCGATGTAATCGACAGTTTTCTTCACCGCTGCATATGTGTGGGACAGGATGAGGATTTCGTCGTCACCATTCAGGGTCAGCGAGCGCAGGACGGCATTGACGCCGGCGGTCGTGTTTTCGACGAAGACAAGCCGCTCCGCTTTGCCGCCCACAAAGTCGGCGAGGATGGCTGCGGACTGTCTGAGTGCATCGGGCAGGGCACGCTGCATGAAATAGGTGGGATGCGCTTCCATCATCGCCCGAAACTTGCCCTGCGCCTGCAGAACCTCGATTGGTGTCGCACCATAGGCGCCGTGGTTGACGATGAGGTCGTTATCCGAAAGGCCCCAGAGATGGCGGATGGACGAGCCGTAGGGCTGGCTCTCCGGCGCTGGCAGTAGAGACAAACCGATCCTCCCCAGAGTTCACCCTGGCTCCTGCGCCCACGCACGGGAAGCCTTGCGGACCGAGCCTAACAGTTCCGKGGACATAGGCAACGCTACCGTAGATAGCGCTCTTCATTCGCCTTCGTCGTTTCCATTTCCTGGAGGCGGAAAATTTCCTCGACCGGAACGATATCCCTGTGGACGTTCTGAACGCCGCCTTCGGCAATGATGCGGGCAAAGACGTGCTGCATGGCGGTCGTTGCTGCACGGATCCCGTAGTTGCCATAGATCATCATGGCAATGTTGCCGAGCGCCTTGACCCTTTTTGCATCGAGCTCGGGATAGGCGTTCGGAACGATCACCAGCGGCACGGATCCGTTCCATCGGCGGGAGAAATTCTCGATCTCGGCAGGATCCCTCTTCTTGGAGTGGATAAGGATCATGTCCGCACCGGCCTCGACATAGGCTCTGGCGCGTGTGAGCGCCTCGACTTCACCAAGCCCGGCGATCAGTGCCTCGGTCCGGGCGATGACGAGGAAATCCGGATCCTGCCGTGTAGAGACCGCAGCCTCGATCTTGCCCTGGAATTCCTCCGTCCTCGACAATTCCTGCCGGCCTCCGATGGCAAGGCTCGTCACCTTTGGAAAGGTCTTGTCCTCGATGACAACAGCGCTGGCGCCCGCCCGCTCGTACTCCTGGACGGCATGAATGACGTTGACCGCATTCCCGTATCCGGTGTCGATATCGGCGACGATCGGCAACAAGGATCGTCCGGCGATCGCCCTCAACATGTCGAGATGCTGCGTCATCGAGATCAGGCTCATGTCCGGCAGTCCGTAGAGAGCCGAAAGCTCGAAGCCCGATGCCCAGAGCCCATCGAAGCCGGCTTCCTCGGCCAGAACCGCCGAAAGCGGGCTGTGCGTCGCCATGATATGGACGAGATGGCCATCTGCCATGCGGTTTCGAAGAAGCGTCGCCCTGCCTGCAGGAGTTCTCGCCGGCCGACTGGACGGCGGATTTTGGTGCCTGCCGCCGGAGGGGTCGATCCCGCTCATTTGCCGGCCTCGTCGAAGTCCCAGACGAACTCGATCCGGCTCATGCAGAAACTTGTCTGACCAAAGACGATGGGCTCGCCGGCCTGATCAACATTCGTGACGTCGACCTCAAATACGCTATCGTTCGGCGACATGCGCAGATGTCGCGTCTCTTCGGAGGTTGCCTCCCGGCCGCGGATCCGGATCTGCTTCCTCTGGAAATCGGCGACCCCGACAAGGCCGAGAATGCGGGAGGTAGCGAGATCCAGGGGTTCCACTGCGGCCTCGCGTCGATAAATCTCGGAGATCGCCGCAAAACGACGCTTGGGAAAATGGTTGCGGTTGAAACTGATCGGAACACCATCGGCGATTGCGACGAGCACGGCGAGCACGACACTGTCGCCCTCGCGAACCCCCAGTGCGCCAGCCACCGTCTTGGACGCGGGAACCTCGCCGACCGAGACCAGTTCACGCGACGGCGTTTGATTGAGTTCGGACAGATTTTCTTCGAAACGCGTCTTGCGGCCCATGCGATAGGGGATCGTCTCGGCAACAAATGTGCCTCTGCCGCGCTCGATGCGGACCAGCCCCTCGTCCTGAAGGTGGGAAATCGCGCGCAAGACGGTGTGCGGGTTGACCCCGAAACGCTCGGCCAGATTTGTCGCCGGCGGCAACCGCTCGCCTGCCGCAAACTCGCCGTTGCCGATCTCCTCGGCGAGCGTTTCACCGATCTGTCGCCAGAGATTGATACCATTCTGCTCTGATCTCACTTTTCATCCTTATCCGTTTTCATCACGAAATCCGACGCCGTCATATAACATTCACGAGCGTATGCGAACTAGAGTTCTAGAACACTATAACAACGCGAGTGACTTGTGAATGGGCAACCTACAATTTCTCATTGTCAGTTTCGATGGGCTTCGACCTGATCTCCTCAACCCCAAGACGACGCCCAACCTCGCGCGCCTGAAACAAATGGGCGTTGCGCTCGATGCCCATCGAACCGTCTACCCAAGTGAAACACGCGTCGCCTTCCCGAGCCTGGTGACCGGCACCACGCCGAATCGCCACGGCATGGTCGGCAACAAATATGTAGATCGGACGACAAACCCGAACCGTTACATCGATACCGCCGATGCAGCCCTTCTCGATCGATTGAACCGCGAAAGCGGCGGAAGGCTGATGACGGCACCGACCTTGGGCGAGATCCTCGCCAAGGCCGGCAAGAGCCTCGCGGTCCTTGCCACCAACACGCCCGGCACAACGCGCTTCTTTCATCACAAGGCGGAGGAGTTCGGGCATCTCAGGATATCCGGTCATTTCGCCGAGGCATGCACGCCCGGCGACGTTTTCGACGAGGTCATAGCTCGCTTCGGGCCGCTACCGCCAGTGCCAGAACAGGGCGAGCCGGATTTTGAGGGCCAGACCTACATCACGACGGTCTTCCTCGACCATATCTGGCCAAAACACGCGCTGGACGTGACGATCGTCTCCTACGGCGAACCCGACACGACCTCGCACTTCAATGGCACCGCCTCGGCAAGAACCCTGGAGATCATCCGGCACTGCGATGCCGAATTCGGTCGCCTGCTTGACTGGTGGGAGGCATGCGGCAGGGATGAGGGCGTCCAGCTTCTCGTCCTGTCGGATCATGGCCACGTCACCGCGCATACAAGGGTCGTGGTGGCGGATGCATTGAGGCAGGCCGGCTTTGCGCCGGGAATAGCACCCGCTGATGGTGTCGATGTCGTCGTCGTCCCGGGACAGGTCGGCGCGCTCTACCTGAGCGATCGCTCGCCCGCCCATCTGAGCCGCCTTGTCGATGTGCTGACGCAGCAACCCTGGGCCGGGCCGATCTTCACATTGGCAAAGAACGACGTGGAGGGCATGGCACCCGGCAGCTTCGCAAGCTCCCTTGTCTTTGCCGAACACGAGCGGGCGCCGGATGTCTATTTCGCATTCCGTGCCGATGACGGCATCGATCCGTTCGGGCTGATCGGGGGCACCTACTATGACAACATGCGGCGACCGGGTCTCGGCGTCCATGGCGGACTGCATCCCAAGGAGCTCGCCGCCGTCTGCCTCGCCGCAGGCTCTGCCTTCAAATCCGGACAAAGCGTTTCAACGCTTCCGAGCAGTATTTGCGATATTGCCCCGACCATTCTTCATGTTCTCGGCCTGCCGCTGCCTGCAAGCATGACGGGCAGGACCTTGCAGGAAGTGTTGAGCAGCCCATCCGCGGAGATCTGCGCGCCCGGCAAGCCCCAAATCCTGGAGACCGGTCTGAACGGATATGTCCAGCGCCTCCAAAGAACCCGTGTCGGCGGTGTCGACTATCTCGATGGCGCATGGGCGTTCAATGCGGCCTTCGCTTCGAATTCGTTGGAAAAGGAAGTGGCATAATGGCCGAGGTCGTCGTCAACCAAATCACAAAGGCCTTCGGCCAGACCGCCGTTCTGCGCGCCTGCTCGCTCAGCATCCGCGACGGGGAATTCCTAACATTGCTCGGTCCGTCGGGCTGCGGGAAATCGACATTGTTGCGCATCCTGGCAGGCCTCGAAGCTCAGGACGCAGGATCGGTGACGATCGGCGACAGACCGGTCGACGGCCTACGCCCCAGCCGGCGCGACGTGGCGATGGTGTTCCAGTCCTACGCTCTCTATCCTCACATGACGGTCGCCGAAAACATGGCACTGCCGTTGCGCATGCGCAGGCTCTCCGCCTGGCAGCGGCTACCGCTCATCGGTCGGGTCGTTCCCGGGACCGGCCGGATCGACGGCGAAATCGAAGGGGAGATCGCGCGGACCGCAAGCGCGCTCGGCATCGACCATCTTCTCTCAAGAAAACCGGGGCAGCTTTCGGGCGGTCAGCGCCAGCGCGTTGCCGTCGGCCGCGCCATGGTTCGCCACCCTGCGGTCTTCCTGATGGACGAGCCGCTCTCCAATCTCGATGCGAAGCTGCGTGTGCAGATGCGCGCCGAGATCAAGGAACTGCATCGCAGGCTGGGGGTCACCTTCGTCTATGTGACGCACGACCAGGCTGAAGCGATGACGCTGTCGGACCGCGTGGCGGTGATGCTCGACGGCGAACTTCTGCAGGTGGCGCCGCCCCAGGCCATCTATGCCGATCCGGACGATCGCCGCGTCGCAGAATTTGTCGGCTCGCCAAAGATCAACATGATCGAAGCGGTGGTCCGCGAGGCGGGGCTTGTGGACGCCGCCGGCTCGGTTCTGGCCGTCGAGACCATGCGACCAATGGGGGCGGCGCTTACGCTCGGCATCCGTCCGGAAGTTTTTTATCTTTCCGATCGCGGCGGCCCTGGCACGATCACCGGTTCTGCACGGCTCATCGAGCATATGGGTTCGGATCTTTACGTCCATCTGGACGTCGCCGGCATGTCCGAACCTGTCATCGCGCGTCTGTCGACCGAGCGCGCGCCGCTGATCGAGCCGGGGCGCACGCTGCATCTGGGCGTCAGGGCTGATCGCATCCTGCTGTTTGCACGCGACGGGCGGCGCATTCGGCCGATGCTTGAAGACCGAGCTGCATTGCCCGGCACAACGCCGCCGTCCGTCATTCCGTTTCGGGAGCACGCCTGATGGCCTTGCTTGAACCGTCGAAGAACGGATTGCCGGAACCGCTGGAAAATCCCCTGCAGAGCCTCGCGGCTCAAGCGACGCCGATCTCACCGTCGCCCGCAAGGGCGCAGAAATTTGCCGAAGCACTCGCAGCCTATGCACTTTCCGGGCCCGCCGTCGTCCTGCTTCTCGTCCTCTTCATTCTGCCGGTGTTTTCGGTCTTCGTCATCGCGCTGACCAACTGGAGCTTCGGGCAAACCTCGCTTTCCTTCGTCGGCCTTGCCAATTTCCGGGAGGTCTTTTCGGATCCGGGGTTTCTGGTGTCTCTCAAGAACACGGTGATTTACGCCCTCATCACCGTTCCCGGCACCGTTGGCCTCGGCTTTCTGATCGCCCTTGTGATCGAAAGCGGCAAATCGCTTCGGGCCTTTTATCGCGCCCTGCATTTCCTGCCCTTCATGGCGACACTCGCCGCCATGGCCATCGCCTGGGAGGCGCTTCTGCATCCGACGATCGGACTTGTGAACCAGACCCTCGGTGCCCTTGGTCTGCCGACGGCGAACTGGCTCCGAGACGAGGCCACCGTATTGCCCGTCCTCGCTGCGATCGGCATCTGGCAGAATCTCGGTTTCGCGATGGTGCTGTTTCTTGCCGGCCTGAAAGCCATTCCACAGGATCTTTACGACGCCGCCGATATCGATGGGGCCGATCTCTGGCTCGACAGGATGCGGACCGTAACACTGCCCATGCTCGGACCGGTGACCATGTTCGTCGTCATCGTGGTTGCGCTCAGGGCCTTTGAATCCTTCGACACCGTTCAGATTTTGACCCAGGGCGGCCCGGGCCACGCCTCGGAGGTCCTGCTCTACACGCTTTATCGCGAGAGCTTCGAATATCTGCGCACCGGTTACGGCGCGTCGGTCACCATCATCTTCCTCGTCATCGTCATGGCGCTGACCCTTGTTCAGGTCCGCACAATCGACAAGAAAGTGCACTACCAATGAGCGCTGCATCCTTCGTTGCCGGCAGATCTGCCAAGCGGACCGCACCCGCACCCCGAGGCCTCTCGGCGCCCGCCGCAATTGCGCGGCACACACTCCTGCTGACAACGAGCGCGCTCATGATGGTACCCTTCGTCTGGATGATCAGCCTGTCGCTGAAGCCGCCAGGCGAAATCTTCCGCGCATCGTTCCGGTTCCTGCCCGAACACTGGTATGCGTTTGAAAACTACAGCCGCGCCATAACGGAGGCGCCGCTGCCGCACTACATGCTGAACGGCCTTGTCGTGTGCGTCGCCATCCTTGTGTTGCAGATCCTCGTCTGCGCGCCCTGTGCCTATGCTCTGGCCAAACTCGAATTCCGCGGCCGGGACACGCTGTTTGCGCTCGTTCTGGTCGGCCTCTTGATCCCCCATCAGGTCCTGGCACTGCCGCTCTTCATTCTCGGCTATCAGATCGGGATCCTCAACACCTATGGGGCTTTGGTCTTTCCCTTCGTCGTATCGCCCTTCGGCATCTTTCTGTTCCGGCAGTTCTTCAAGGCAATTCCCGACGACRTCGTCCACGCCGCAAGGCTCGACGGACTGTCCGAACTCGCAATCGTCTGGAGGATCATGGTTCCGATGGCTCTACCGGCCGTCATCGCCTTCTCGATCTTCTCAATCGTCTCGCACTGGAACGATCTCTTCTGGCCGCTGATCGCCGTCCGCGACGAAAACCTCATGCCGCCGTCGCTCGGCATCATGACCTTCAAGAATGAGGAGGCCGGCAACGATTACGGCCCGCTGATGGCCGCCTCCACTCTCGTCGTCCTTCCGCTTCTCGTCGCCTTCCTCTCGGCCCAGCGATGGTTCCTGGAAGGATTGGCGGGGGGCGCCGTGAAATAAAGTCAAACCACCAACCGCAGAGGCAATGACATGATGAATCCTTCACGCAGAGAATTCCTGCTCGGCGGCATTGCCGTCGCTTCGGCAATGACCGTGCCGGCACTTTCCCGCGCGTCCGATCCGATGAAGCTCACGATCGCGGTCAGCGCTTCGAGCTATACGGACATGCTCAATCAGCTTGGCCAGCAATTCACCATGGAAAATCCGGACGTCTCGGTGAGCTTCGTCGAGAGCGCTGCAGACTGGGATACGCTTCTTCAGAGCACCTTGCGCGGCGCAATCGTCGGCGACCTGCCCGATGGCACCTGGCAATCGCTCACCTATACGACGCTCTTGGCGAAAAACACGGTCGCCCAGCCTCTCGACGATCTGTCCGGCGGCGTCAGCCAACTCGCGGCGCTCGGCCTGTCGCAAGCCCTCGTCGAGGGATCGTCTTCCCGTGGCCACATCTATGCCATCCCCTTCGGGACAACGATACCGGTCATCTACTACAACATGGATCTCCTGCACCGGGCCGGATATTCCGCGGCTACGCCGCCCGCGACATGGGACGAGATCATCGCGATCGGCAAGAAGGTCGCAACGATCGACCCCAAGATCAGCGGCGGCTATTTTGAATATGACGCGACGAATGCCTGGATGTTCCAGAATCTCGTTGCCACGCATGGCGGCCGCATGATGAATCCCGAACAAAGCGACATTGCCTTCGACGGTCCCGAGGGACAGGCGGCGTTGGACGTCCTGTCGCGCTTCGGCGATACCAGCACGGTCGACATGACCCGCGACCAGGCTCGTCAGGCATTCAATGCCGGCTCCATGGGCATGCTTGTGCGCTCTGCCAGCGGTACGACCTCTGTTGCCAAGGCGGCGAAGGGACATTTMGAACTGCAGGTCGGATTGCTTCCTGTTCCGAGTGCCGAGGGACGCCTCGTCGGTGCGGGGCACGGCTTCATGATGTTTGCCAAGGATGCTCATAAGCAGGAGGCGCTGTGGCGGTTCATGAAATTTGCCGCCGGTCCGAAGGGCCAGATGATCCTTGCMAAGAATACCGGCTATATGCCGGTCAACATTCTGGCGCTCAAGGATCCTAAATTCCTCAAGCAGTATCTTTCGATCAACCCCTATCATCGGGCGATCGTCGAACAGCTGGCGATCACCGGCGACCAGTTCTCCTTCCCATCCGCCAACACGGTCAAGATCACCGACATGATCGCTGCGGAAATGCGCGGCGTCGTTGTCCATCAGGAGACGGCCAAGCAGGCTCTTGCGACCATGGCATCAACGGCCCGGGAACTGCTCAAGTCGGCCTGAGCCTCTATCGGCGGTCTTCGGGCCGCCGACCCTTCCCCCATTCGTTCGGAAACAATCTCATGATCAGAACCGATCTTGCGGCAGCGGCAGTCTTTGCCGATCGACCGCCCCATATCCTCAATATGAGCGGCAATCTGCCGCCGAAAGTGCCTCACGTCTTCGACGGTGCCTATCGCGATGCCGTTGCTGCCGTGCTTGCCCAGAAGCCGGCCAACGACCTGGTCGGAGCGCACCAGTTTCGCGGCGCCGAGCACGATCGGCTGGCCGGGCGTGATTTCGTCGCCAGACGCCTCCCGCAGGCGCCGGATGCCGACCGCATCATCGTTACGAACGGCACTCAGAGCGCACTCACCATGCTGATCGCTGGTCTTGTCGGCCGCGGTGGACTGCTTGCGATCGAGGAGCTCAGCTATCCGACCATGAAGCAATTTGCCGACATGTTCGGAATTGGGCTCTGCGCCATCCCCATGGACGGGGAGGGGATCATCCCCGACGCCTATGAGGCAATGTGCAGGGCGCATCGCGTCTCGGCCTATTATGCAATGCCGAGCCTACAGAATCCGACGACGGCAATCATGAGCGCCGAGCGCCGCATGGCGGTTGCTGCCATCTCGCGCCGATACGGCGTAGCCATCATCGAGGACGATATCTACAGCCTGCTGCCAACGGATCTGCCGCCACCCCTGTCGTCCTATGCGCCGGAAATCTCCTGGTACATCCTCGGTACCGCCAAAGCCATGGCGGCAGCGCTCAAAGTCGCTTATGTCGTAGCGCCGAGCGCCGAGGCGGCCCGGGCGCGTTTCTGGCCGGGTGTGCGTGCCACCTATTGGATGACCGCGCCGATCAATGTTGCTGTGATGTCGGAACTGGTCGCCAATGGCAGTGCCGAAGCGATCATCCAAGCTGTGCGCGCCGAAACGCGCGCAAGACAATCGCTGGTCACCGACAAGCTCGCGCACGCAAATCCGCGCGCACTCCCCGAGGGCTTACAGGTCTGGCTCACGCTGCCTACCGACCGCCCGCGCGAGCAGTTTGCCGGCGGCGTCCTTGCTCGCGGTATAGAGATCAGCACCAGCGACACCTACTTCTTCGGCACGACGACTGCGCCAAATGCGATCCGCTTCGGCACCGGCACGGCTCCCGATCGCGCAGCATTCGAAAGGGGCCTGGATGCCATTGTCGAGGTTTACGGGCGATGACGACGGTGCAGAAGCGTTCGATCCGGACCGACATTGATCTCGACGCTGAATCCGGCATCCCGCTTGCCTATGCGATCACGCTCGACAACGACATACATCTGTATCATTCGGGCGATACTTCGCTCTTCACGGATATGAAGCTGCAGGGCGAACTCTGCGGACCGACCATCGGCTCGCTCGCCATCGCCACTCCGCAAAGCGTCATTTCGCCGGCGACGCCAGGCACGAAGCTTTTGACGGACCTGTCACCGCGCGAAGGGGGCATGGCTGCCCAATGGCTAGGTTTGAAAACCGTCCTGCCTTGCCGCTACACGGATCCGGAAAGCCCGCTCGTCGGCGAACTTCTCGCCGAGATGGACAAGGTCAAAGCGAGAGGCGCGGCGGTTCCAAAGACCCTCGTCATGAATCCGGGCGAATGGATCGAGATCGGTGCCGATGGATCTGTTCGACTGGTTGATCAATAGCCCACCCAAAGTCGCGCGCTGCCGCAGCGGACAGGGTGCTCATCGTGAAACGACAGGCATGACAGATGAACAGTCAGATACAGATAGAGATACAGGAAGAGACCGATTTCGCCGATGGTTATCGTTTCGGCGAAATCGGCCCCTATCGACGGCTTCGCGGGCGCGCGCATATTGCAGTCGATCCGAGCGCTCAGGCGCAATCGACAATCCTCGACCTTGAGCATGCGCCGCGCAACGACAGGGGCCAGGTCGACATTGCAGCCGACTTCCTGATCCTGAAGCCGGCGGACGCCGACAAGGCAAACCGGAGGCTCCTTTACGACTGCGGCAATCGCGGCAACATGCGCTCGCTGCAGTTCTTCAACGACGCGCCCGCCAGCAACGATCCGACGAGCCTCGATCACGCCGGCAATGGCTTCTTATTCCGGCGCGGCTACGCGATTCTGTGGAGCGCCTGGCAGGGCGACATTTTGCCGGGAAACGGCCGCGCGGTCCTCGATGTGCCGGTGGCGACCAGGAACGGAGAGGTTATCAGCGGCACGGTTCTGCAGGACTATACGGTGGACAAGCCGGGAGTTCACTCCATTCCGCTGTCCGGCCGGCGCGATGCGCATTGCTATCCGACAACCTCTCTGGATACGCGCCAGGCGCGGTTGACGCGGCGACAATATCCCCACAGCGAACGCCTCGCGATCGGTCCGGACGCATGGCGCTTCGCCCGCGTCGAAGACACGGACGGTTCTGTCATTTCCTCTCCAACCGACCTCTACCTGCAGGACGGATTCGAGCCCGGCTGGATCTATGAATTGATCTATGTAGCAAAAGACCCTCTTGTCCTCGGCCTCGGCTATGTCGCACTTCGCGACCTTGTCAGCCATGTCAGGTACGGCGGGCAGGGTTCGTCCGGCGGGCCCAATCCGCTTGGCCAGATCGACAAGGCCTATGCCTGGGGACGGTCGCAGACGGGACGCTTCCTGCGCGACTTTATCTATCATGGTTTCAACGGCGATAGCCAAGGGCGGCGCGTGTTCGACGGTATCATGCCGCATGTCTCCGGTGCAGGAACTGTGCGGATGAACCGTCGCTTCGCCAACATCTTCTCTCCAAGCGGCGGCGCCTACCAGCACCGCTTTTACTATGGGGATTGCTTTCCCTTCTCCTATGCCGAGACGACCGATCACTTGACGGGGAATACGGACGCGATCCTCAAACGACCCGACACCGACCCCCTGGTCATTCACACGCACACGTCGACGGAATACTGGCAGCGGCGCGGCTCGCTCGTACACACGACCACGAGGGGCGAGGATCTCGCCCAGCCCGACACCGTGCGGATCTATCATTGGGCAAGTTCCCAGCATTCTGCCAATCCGAGGCTCGTCTCGCCGAAACAGCCGCCGGACGTGATGAACCTTATCAACAATGTCTATACCTCGCCCTTCTTCAGGGCAGCGCTCGATGCACTCGATGCCTGGGCGTCGCGCGGCGAGCTTCCGCCGAACTCGGTTCATCCCACCCGGGCCTCCGGCACGCTTGTCGATCATGCCCAATGGGCCGATCAGTTTCCGGCAATTCCTGGCCAGATCGTGCCGGAAGGGCCCCTCGACCTGCCGCTGATGGATTTCGGACCCAAGGCCTCCGAAGGCATGTTCTCGGTCTTTCCGCCCGCCATCATCGATCATTCCGGCTATACCGTTCTCCTTCCGAAGGTCGACGGGGACGGCAACGAGTGCGACGGCGTCAAGGCGCCGATGGCTGCCGCGCCGCTCGGAACCTATACAGGCTGGAACCTGCTGAGGCGCGGTTATGGCCATGGCGCCATCAGCTGGGGCACCAAGGGAAGCTATATACCCTTTGCAGACACCCCCGACGAAAGGCGCATGACACGCGATCCCCGACCATCGGTTCTGGAGCGCTATGGTTCTGCGGACGCCTATGTGGGAGAGATCCGAAGGGTGGCCGAGCGTCTCGTCGAAGCACGTCTGATGCTAGATGAGGATATCGAGCGGGTGGTCGACAGGGCTGCCGACTGGGGCAGACCGCGCACCGATGTCAGGCTGCCGCACGCCTGATCCCTGTCGTTTCGCCTCGCCACCGACCGCGCAATGACGGGCGGCGACCGTGTCGCCTTCAGCCATTCCCTTCTGCGAGCGCCGGATCGTCGAATCGGGATCTTACGGGAAACCGGAAGCCGACCAGCATGCCGACAGCCAGCACAATGCACGATGCGACGAGCGCGCAAGTGACATTGAGATATTCGGCCGCCACGCCCCAGAGGAGGCCGCCAAGCGCGATTCCGGAGAACACGACCGTATGAAAGATCGACAGCATCCGTCCGGTGACGTGACGCGCAGACAGAAGCTGGGTGGCAATCTTCAAAGAGGAGAAGCTCAAGAACCAACAGGCCCCGGTCAAAGCCACYGCGAGCGAAACCAGACCGATATTTGCCGTTCCGGCCAGCACAAGGGTGCCGAGAATTGAGCCGGCGGACGAGGCAAGAAGCATTCGTTCGAAGCCGAACTTCGTCTGGATATTGCCAAGGAGCAGGGCGGCGAGCAGCGCACCGAAACCAAAAGCGCAGGACAGAAGGCCGAAGCCGAGGGAATCGAGGTCCAGAACGCTGGCCGACAAAACTGGCAGGAGCGCGTTGATCGAGCTTGCACCGGTGCCGAAGAGAAATGCCCGCGCGGTGATGCTGCGATGTTCGGTCGAGGAGTTCAGATAGGCGACACCCACGAGGATTGCCCTGCCGAGGTTCTTCTCCGYGGCGCGAGCCGGCGCCGGCGAGCCGCGCCAGATGGCCAGTGCATAGATGAGGACGGCGTTTCCGACAATGCTGACGAGGAAGGGAGCAAAGGCGCCAATCGTTGCAAATGTCAGTCCGCTGAGCGACGGCGCGATCGACCGATTGAGGTTGATGCCGGTCGAGTTCAGCACGACGGCGCTTGGCAGGGCCTGCCTCGAGACGAGGGATCCGATCGTTGCCTGCCAGGACTGCAGGTAAAGGGCTGCCCCTGCACTGATCGTGAAGACGAAAAACAGCAGTGCATAGGCATGCATCCAGCCGAAAGTGATAAGGCCGACCATGGCGAGGGACGCCGCAAGCATCGCAGCCTTTGCCGCAATCATGATACGGCGCCGATCGTAGGTATCGGCCATGGCGCCACTGACGAGCGAGAGCAGCATGACGGGCGCCGCAGCAGCGGTTTGAACCAGCGCCACCATGCTGTTCGAGTTCGTCAGTGTGGTCATGATCCAGGCCGCCCCGGAAAGCTGCGTGAGTTCGGCGAAGTTCGACGCCTGATGCGCAAGCCAGAGCCGCCGGAAGACGGGATTTTCCAGTGACGACAGGCAACTCAGCCTATGCAGCGGCATTTGTCGCGCTCAGAGACGAAAGCAGGTCCTCCGTTATCGGGCAGATCGCGTTCTGGTGAAGCCCGAAGGGAGCGATCTCATACTGCTCGCCGACGGTCTCGAAACCGAAATGCCGATAGGTATCGAGTGCGCCGATAACACGCGGATTGCCCCAGACTGCGCTTGCGCCCTGTTGATGCGCCTTCAAGATGATGGTTCGCACGAGCGCCGCCCCAATGCCTTGCCGTCGCATCTTCTTGTCGACTGCAAAGCCCCGCAGTCGCCAGCTGTTGTCGCAGGGTTTGAAGGGGCAGGGCTCCGGCCCCGCCGACAGGATCCCGAGCACCTGCTCGCCGGTCGTGGCGATGAGGTGAACGGCGGTCTCCGACATGTCGGCTGACGTCAACTTGAACGCAAAGGGTTCATCCGGTCCGACGGTTTCGGGCCGCAGGAGCCTGTGGCGATGAGAGAGGACCTTGTCCAGCGTCGTCTGACTGATTGAAAACGGCATCTGCGTATTCCTTCTGATTTGCCTGCGTTGCAGCAAGGTCGAGATGGGCGGGCTGCCTTTACGTGTTTGTGCGGAAAAAGGAGGCGACTGTGTCAAGGCCGCGGATGAGGGCGCAATGATCTGCAGGCACGCCCAGACCGATGCGAAATTTTCGATCGCCCCTGTCGCTGTCGACTGCGAAACTGTCGCCTGCCCCTACGACGACACCTGCCTTGAGGGCACCTTCGCAGAACTCGGAGAGACTCACCTGCGCGGGCACGTCCAGCCACAGATGATAGTTGAGATTGTCGGGGTCGATCGGCTGGCCCGGCAGGCGCGATGCGGCCAGTGATTTTCGTCTGACCGTCTCGGCCCTGACGGTTTCAAGGATCTCGCTTGCGATCGCTGTGGAAAGCCAGTGCGAGGCGATCTCCGCAACGAGCGGCGCAACCATCCAGTTGGTGGTGCGCACACCGGGCCAGAAGGTTGCGTCAGCAAGTGTTTTGCTCGGAGCGAGCATGTAGGCGACACGCAGTTGCGAGGCGAGCGATTTGCTCAGCCCGCTGAAGTACCAGCTGCGCTCGGGCGCAAATGTTGCAAGCGGGAGCGGCGCATCTTCCGGCAGCACGCCATATATGTCGTCCTCGAAAATCGCCAGGTCATGGCGGCGTGCGATTGCCGCGATGTCCTGCCGTCGCTTCGCCGACATCGTCGCCGATGTCGGATTGTGAAAGGTCGGCATGCAATAGAGCGCTCTGGCATTGCCGTGCAGGCGTCGGCACGCCTCGTCAAGGCTATCGGGCACGAGGCCTTCGTCGTCGATTGCAACCCCGTGCAGCCCTATGTCAAACAGAGCCGACAACGGTTTGATCGCCGGATAGGTAAGCGCTTCCGTCAACAGTGTTCCGCCCGGCTTGACGTAGCGGGCGAGCAGCATGGCAAGAATGCTCTGCGAGCCGTTGGCAAGGACGACCCGGTCGGGTTGCGGAATGGAGCCAAGGCGCCGGGCGAGCCAGGCGGCGCCGGCGCGACGATCCGTCTCAGTACCGGCGAAACGCGGAAAGCGAATGGCTCCGGCGATGTCCGACTTCTGCAGATGGGCAAATGATTGCGCGATGGCTGCTTCCACCAGCGGGCTCGGCGGCGGGAAGTTTCGCCCGAAATCGATCGGTGGGTCGAGGCTTTGGCCAGCGCTCTTAACCTTTGAGAGATCGTCCATCGTTTTCCTCCTTGAGACACCGGGCGGTTCCCGTCAGGCGCCTGTTCAAGCTTCGGTTATTGCCTTTGCGACGAGCGCAACCGATGCCGCGATGGCGGCGACCGTTGCGATAGGAACCGCCGCTCCGCGGATCGCCGGAACGCGGATCGCGGTCGTTACATGCATGATCGCCAGGATGATGAAGAGCCCGGCGACAGCGGCCGGAAACTGCTCTTTCGGCATGCCCGGGCGGACCAGGAAAAGGAGCGCGAGCAGCGGGGTGTCGTAGGATACCGGAAGTCCGGCAAAACGCCCGTCGGCCGACAGGCCGACATTCTCGAAGTAGCTGAGCCTGATAGCGCCGGCGAGGACCAGAATCAGGCTTGCGATCAAGGAGAGTGCTGAGCCCTGGCCGACGAGAATGATGACGGCTGCCGGAAAAACCACGCCGTGGATGAAATCGGCAAATCCGTCGAAGCTTTTGCCGAAATCCGCAACCCCCGGCCGGCGCAGGTGACTCGTCTTGCGTGCGACATGTCCGTCCCAGTGATCGAGAAACCAGGTCCACAGCATGGCGGCAACGCCAAGTTCGATCCTGCCATTGAAGGCCAAAAACAGGCCCAGGACGGCAAACAGATAGGCAAGCGCCGTGAGGGCGTTGGCGTAGTCGCGAAGATAGCCGATCATCGCCTTGCCCCCGCGGCCTGTCGCGATGACTGGGCATGGGGAGAAAGGGATGGCGGAAGCGCGAATATCTCTTCGGCGAGGCGCAAGTCGATCTCGCTGTCGATCTCGAACCAGCGCGTGTCACTGCAATCGGCGGCATGAAGCGTCAGCGTCCGGCTTTCGACCAGAAGAGAAAGGATCTGCTCGACATAGGCCGTCCGGTGACCGCTCTCGACCGCCCGATGCAGCGCCGGAACGACTTGCTCGCGCAGGGCACCGGCCGAAAAGCGGGTAACGTTGATCGTCTTGAAGAGACCTGCCGCTCTGGCTTCCTGTGGCGTCTGGTTCATGACGAAGGTCGCAATGCTGCCGTCCTCGGTAAGGTCGACGGCAGAGCCGCTCATCGCATCGGTGAACGAGGCGACCGCCGCCACGCTTGCCCGAATTGGCGATATCGAGCGCAATGTGCGCTCGAGAACTTCTCGTTCGAAAAAGACGTCGCCTTCCAGGAAAACGCTGTTGCCGGCAAGCAGCATATCGCGCGCCAGCCAGAGCGAATAGGCACTGCCGGTGCGATCGAAGATCGGATTGTGGACATAGTCGATATCGACCTCCTCGAACCGCGTGCCACAGGACTGCTCGATCGCTTCCTTGCGGTAGCCGACGACGATAGTCGCCTCCCGGATCCCGAGTTCTGAAAGCTGATGCAGGGCGTTGTGCAGCATCGGTACCCCATTGACCTCGACGAGGGGCTTGGGAACGAAATCCGTGTAGGGGCGCAGGCGCGACCCCATGCCGGCGGCGAGGATGACGGCACGCGTATCGTTGAGCATGGCTTATCTCCTGTGTGTGGATCGGTTAGGCGGCGACCTGGCCCGACGTGAGGCTGTTCAAGGTTTCGACGACTTTGTGGAGCGCCTGTTCCAGCTGGTCCGGCGGTGCGCCGAAGGAAAACCGCAGCCCGTTCGGATCACCGAAACTTTCGCCGGACACCGATCCGACGCCGGTTTGTTCCAACAGGAGCCGCGCAATATCCTCCGTCGTCCGCACTGGTCCGGTCTTCGGTAGGGAGGTGAGCAGCGGTGCAAGATCGAGATAGAAGAAGAAGGAACCTTCGGCGCGCGGCGGGGCGACCTGTCTCAAGCCGGAAAGGATGCGCAGGCCCATCGCCCGCGCATCCGACAGCCGCCGGTGCATGGCCTTCTCGAAGGCGCCGTCACCGACCTGCAGGTGATGCAGGATCGCATGCTGGACGATCACATTGGCGTTCGATGTCGTATGGCTCTGCAGCTTCTTGGCGGCCGAGACGATTTCGGGGGGAGCAGCGAAATAGCCGAGCCGCCATCCGGTGATCGCCAGCTCCTTGGAGAAGGCATTGACCAGGATCGTGCGCGACCGCACGCCCGAATGCGCCATGACGATCGACAGGTGACGCTCACCATTGAAGACGAAGCTCGAATAGCATTCGTCCGAGATGATCCAAAGCTGGTAGTTGATCGCAATGTCGCCGATCGCTTGCAGCGTTGCACGGTCATAGACGGCGCCGGTCGGATTGTTCGGCGAATTGACGATGATCGCTTTTGTCCGCGGCGTGACGGCTGCCCGAATGGCGTTTATCTCGGGGATATAGTTCGGCGGGCGGGCCTCAACGAAGACAGGTGTCGCCCCAGMGAGAAGGACCTGCGAGGGAAAGGTTGGCCAGCAGGGGCTGACGATGATGACCTCGTCGCCCGGATCGAGTACGGCAAGCGCTGCATCGAGCAGACCCTGCTTTGCTCCCGCAGTGATGACAACATCGTCCGTCGTCCAGCCGATCCCGGTTTGGAGCGACAGTTTCTCGGCGATCGCCTTGCGAAGCGGGGAAAGGCCAATGGAATCTGTGTAGCGGTTCGTACCCGCGTTGATGGCGGCGATCGCACCTTCGCGAACCGAGGCCGGCGGATCGATGATGACTTCACCGGCGGCAAGATCGACGATCTTGCGACCGGCTGCGGCGGCAATTTTGGCGGCCTCGCGGGCGGCAGCGGTTCCCGAACCGGAAAGCATGGACATCCGTTGCGCAAGCATGTGCGCTCCTCCACTTCTAATGTTTCTCTGGATTTATATCGTGTCGGCCACCGCTAGGCGGTCTTCGGCAAATACTCTTCTTCTGCCTGAGCCAGTTCGTCGTAGCCGATCAGGCCGAAAAGTTCTTCAAGCCCCGCAACCTGGTCCTCGATCCCGGCAATGCCTTCTTCCGCCTGGATACGGGCACAGATGTCACGCATGCCGGCAATCGCCGCCCGCATCGTGTGGTTGGCCCAGATGACCGTTGAAATACCCGCCATGCGGTAGGCAGACACGGGTGTCCGATAGTATTTGGTAGGCACGATGACGACAGGCAGCCGATTGTCCCATTCCTTGGCGAAGGCGAGGATCTCATCGGCAACCGCCTTGCGGGAGTGGATGAGGATGGCGTCGGCGCCCGCCTTTGCGTAGGCATGAGCCCTTGTCAGAGCTTCGTCCAGACCATGGCCGGCAATCAGCGCCTCGATACGGGCGACAAGGACGAAATTCGGGCCTGTCGTATCCTTCACGGCTTTCAGTCGACCACAGAATTCGTCGATATCGGCCAAAGGATGCCTGTCTCCGACGAAAGAATTCATCTTCGGGAAGCCCTTGTCCTCGATCGCCACGCCAGAGGCGCCGCGCTGTTCGAGCTTCTTGGCGAGCAGCCGGGCATTGTTGAAATTGCCGAAGCCGCTATCGCCGTCGACGAGGATCGGGACATTGCTCGTATCGACCATATGTTCGACGACATCGACGACTTGTGTCCAGCTTGCTTCGTTGGCGTCACGGTAACCGAGTGCAGACGAGATGGAGAGCCCCGAAGCCCATAGGCCTTTGAAGCCGGCTCGGGMAGCGATAGCCGCCGAAAGCCCGTCATGGGCCTCCATCAGGAAGGATAGATCGTGGGAAAGAACGAGTTCGCGAAGGGTTGTCGATGAGGTGTTCACCGGCAAGGCTTCAGCATTTATCGGAAACGAAATTGCTTTGTTCATTGTCATGCCTCCTTCATAAACATCAGGCTCAATGAATTGCGGCGGCATTGCAAGGATATACTCAGAAATAAATGAGATATATTTCATTATATCGAGATATATTCCAATTATATTGCCAATATAAGAATATTTCATAATTTTTTCAGTTGGTTGTTGAATATATTGCCGATATATCCGAATATATCGGCTTCGATGATGAGATTTTGGCCATCGCGGCGTCGGAGGATGGCGGCGTCGGATTATGAGGCGCGGTCAACGGTGGGCTGTCATTGCCTTGCCTGACGGAGAGCGGGTGCGGCGCAAGGCCCCTTCCGTTCAATATGCATGCAAAGAGGCTTGCAAGCGACCGGTCTGAGGAGACATAAGACCCTAGGCCGGTGATTTTCCAAACGAACGTCCGGCGAGGTATTCCCTTGGGGGATCAGGAATGAAACTACCGCCTGAATGTGCTTCGCACGACGCCCTCAAGATGTCGCGTGACGATTTCGGTTTCGCTCACGTTCTCATGAAATATGCGCTGCGCAAGGACATTGCCGCCTTCACGTTCGCGGGCTTGCGCGTTCCAGCAATCCTGCGGCAAGCTGAGATGAACCGATCGGCGGCACCGGCACCCAGCACGGAACTGGAATTGACGATATTTCAGGATCATCTTCATGATCGCATTACGATGTTGACCGAAAACAATCGCATGGTCCGTGAAATCTGGGCCTTCAACGAGAGATCGCGCGCCTTTCGCGAATTCCTGTTTGCGGCGAGCGACACCGCACAGCACACCATCCATCTGATGGGCGAACTCGTCTCAGCGTTGCACACGTGTTCGCAAGATGCCGCGCTAACGGCGATGGACCGAAAGATCGCGTGGTATCAGGAGCGTATCGATATTTTACTGTCCCAACCGACACTTCCGCAGCAGGAAGCCAAGCGGTAGGAATCGCCCGAGCGCGCCTGTCTCACGACAAATTGTGACTTTGCAACTTCCCTAGCGTGTATTATGTTCCACTCACGCCCGACGGTTGGCGATATCAATTGATTGCATCACATCACACATAAACGACAGCGGTAGCATTTGGTCATCCACCGGTTTTCCAGGGTGTTCGCTCCGCGTGAAAAAGCTTCGGATCTTGCCCTGGCACGGCGACCTGGCTTGGAGGGGCAGATGTATATGTATCAGGACAATGATGGGAAGGACGACAGGGGAGCACCGGACCGCTTCAAGACCGGGCAGGTCTATGCGCGCCTTAAAAATCTGCTGGTCTCACAGAAGGTRCCGGCGCATACGAAACTGGATGCCGGATTGCTCGCGCACCGTCTCAACATGAGCCGTACTCCGGTTCGCGAGGCGTTGATTCATCTGGCGATCGAAGACATCATTTTGAACATTCCGGGGAGCGGCTATTTTTCGAAACCCATGAATGTCGAAGAAATCGCGGAGGATTACGACCTCGCGCTAACAATCCTGCGCCACATCATCGATACGGATATGGACCTTGTCGCAAGGGCGCGTCTTCGCCTTCCTGCGAAGCCGGCGCTGATGTCGCGCTMTGCCGCGGTCCCGGATCCCGCGCTGTTCTTTAAGGACTTTATCGAGGAACTTTACGAATGCGTCGCTCGGATGGCCGGCAACAGGAAATATCTGCAGGTCGTGCATGGGTTCAACAGCCGTACGAGTTTCATCCGTTACCTCGACCTGCAGCGTCCAGACCGTTTCGGCCAGATTGTCGCCGACATGAGCGAACTGGTCGAATTCCTCGATAGGAAGGACACGAAGGGGGCAGTCGCCAATCTCAACCGGCAGTTCAGGGGCAAGGCCGAAATCCTCTACGAGCTCGTAAAGGAAGGAAATCTTCGCTCGGGCGATGCCAGCGCGAATTGGCTCGCACTCTTGGAGTGACGATCGGGTCCAGTCGAGCCGAAGCCGCCGTTGGGCTGATCTGACTATGTCTTGATAGACAGAGGTCGATTGTCGGGCCTTGCAAGATTGAAATGAGGATGGCCGCCATGAGTCTGCTTTCCAACGGATTCGGATCGATTGAAAACGGCCGGCGCCTGCAGAACGACTTTGAGATCGAATATGCATTTCAGCGCTTCGCGATCGAGAAGAACATAGCGGAGTTCACGCTTGCCGGGATGCGTGCCCCTTCCGTCATCAACGACTGGAACGCAAGGCCATATGTCGGCGATGCTTCTGCTGTCGAGGTCGTGACCTTCCAGGAGCGCCTGGATGAAAGGATCGGCTCCCTGTCTGGAAACCACGCTCTCATGCGACAGCATTGGGAAATTCTCGAAAGGACGCATGATTTCCGCCTCCAGGAGTATCTCCTGCCGGCCTTTTGCCATCAAGCTATCGAGGAGACTTCAGAATTGATGGATGCGCTCGTCGGCAATTTCGCAGATCGGGCGTACGCGCTCCTGTCAGAGCGATTGCAACGGCGCTGTGATATCGTCAACGGTCGCCCGCCGAAGCCATCCAAGGCGAGGCTCCATCTCGTCGTACGCACCCCACCTTGAAATGCGTTGCGCGGTCCGGTCCTCAGCCTGTCTCCAAAACGCGCAATTCGCAGCGATAGCGTCTGGAATGGATCTGCCGAAGATCGGTGATCCTCACCTCGCCCACTTCGCCGGTGCTTCGCACGTGCAGTCCGTCGCAAGGCTGCTGGTCAATGGCGCCGATCTTGATCGCCCGGACATGGCCAGACGATCCGGGCCATTCGAATGACCGCGTGTTGAGCCGCAGATCGTGCAATGGCGGTGGAATCCATCCTGCCTCGACCGGCAGATTCCGGCGCACCAGATCCCGTAGCACGCTTTCGAGCTCGCCGGCACCGACACCGGTGACATCGACCGAGAAGGTGACGCTCCCTCGACCGGCGTCTACCCTCTCATCGATCATCGGATAGGGCAGCGCGACGGAGACAAGATGAAGGGCGGTATGGACCCGCATCGCCGCGTAGCGTGGGATCCAGTCGATTTTTGCGACAACCTTTGATCCGGGACCCATCTGGTCCGGAAGATCTTCGCAAGAGTGCTCGAGAATGCCCGACTTATCTCCCCGCCAATGGCTGCGGCGCACCTTCACTTCGCGCAGGTCCCCCAACACCAGGCTACCGCGATCGGCTGGCGAGACGCCGATGCCCGGGAAAAAGACGGATCGATCGAGCACAAGGTGATCGCCTCGCCGCGACAGGACCAAGGCTTCGGTTTCGACGCGGTAGGGATCCTGCAGAAACGCCAGAGTCGTTGCCATTACATCTCTAATCCTCGGCAGGAGCCGAGTCGGTCAAATATAGGGAGGGCTAAACGGATTAAATTCTGAAGAGTCCGTCACAATCAAACAAAAATTATCCAGCGGGATGAATTGCTTTTCTAGTAGCCGGATACTGACATTTCTTTGAATCATTGTAAGTTTTTCAAATGAGCACGACGGCGGGCACATTCGCGCATCAGCGAAATCGAGCTTTATTTCTCCGAACATTCTTCCKCGAAAACGCTCGGGGAAATTCTTTCGCGTATCTATTGGACGATTGCGAATGGATCTTCCATGCTGTGGCTTTGGTATCGACGGAAATGAGGAGGTTGTGACCGCTCGCCGCGACTTGGTCGAATTTCTTTCCACGCTAGCTTGTACTGGCAGTAAACGCGGTCTATTGGCGCGGCACGGTGCGAAGCTTCGATATGCTGCACCGTTTCTTGGCGCTCACTTCGACTCCCAGAGCCTAACCGAATGGTGCGGTCGCGTGGTGACGATGGCAGCGGGTTCCTTCGTTATTGCACGATAACGGCTGGCGTCGTCTGCGTCATTGACCCCGACGAAGATCATCTTCATCGAACTCTTGAATGGCGTGCCCTTGGCCCTATGCTCGAAGCTGATGACAGCGCGCGGATATTCCGCGTTGAGGCTGATCATGGGCTCGCCCGTTAAAGCGCCCACGCATGACGCTGGCGGCAAACCGCCGCCAGTCCTGCAGCGACCGCAGGCCAGGAAGGATCGGGAGTCCGATTTTCCGCTTGTCGGGGAGAGGGGAAAGCGCCACCTTTCCCTCTTGGTGACGCATTGATCGAGCATCCTTGAAGCCCACGCAGCTGGCGCAAACAGAACGGGCGCTCGACCTGATCAGGGAGCGCCCGCGTGGTGCTATCGACAGCAAACACCGACCAATCGGCAGGCCGTCAACATGGCGCATGTGTTACTGCATTTCAGCGCTAATAACAAAAGCCGCTTTCGCAACGCGGCTATGCACATGTCAACAGGAGGCGAACTGCAGGCGACCAGGCATTTTCTGCCTCCCAAACGCCACTCATCGCTTCCCGGGCAAGCACTGCCGGGCGCTGTCGGCTGAAGGAGCGGTGACGTCCCCCGGCGACGTGCTCGCGTTGAAGACGATGCGGGCGAGTTGCTTTAATTGACGACGTTGACAAAGTTGCATCAGTCACTACTTTTGCTGTAATTGGAGATCACGCATATGACTGACCAGGCGCGCGGCAAGGCAAAACACCGACGGGAAAGCAACTCGGATGTCGTGACGATGTTCATGATTAAGGGTGATCCCATCAAGGCGCTTTCGGGCTTCGAACTGCCCGCCGGTGCAGAGGTCGCCATCGTATCGTCCAAGCCGGAATCGATCCGCAAGATCCACCAGGCCGGGGGCGGGCGTATTGCCCGGGTGGCGGAAGCAACGACCGGTCGGCGCCGGTCCGCAAGCAAGCCGGCTCTCTTTGACAAGTCGGCCTTCGAGCCGGATGCCCGCAGTCGCGCGCTGTTGGCAGGCATCCGGATCGCGGAAGACGACCTGCGGGCAGCCGGCGGGGCCTATGACCTGGACCAGGTTCGCACACTGATGCGAGGCATCTCGCGCCAGGCGGTGGACAAACGCGTTCAGGAGGGTGCGCTGCTTGCTGTACCCGGGCCAAGTAACCGCAGAAGCTATCCGACGMTGCAATTTAATCGAGATGGCACGATCGTTCCTGGGCTGAAAGCCGTCCGCGAGGCGCTTCGAAGCGGCAATCCGTGGACGCTTTTGAACTTTCTGGCGCAGCCCGACTCCCGCCTTGCTAACATGAAGCCGATCGACCTCCTGAAGTCCGGACAGGAGAGCATTGTCATCGAGGCTGCTCGCCGATATGGCGAGCAGGGCGCGTGAGCGCTCCACGGCCGCCGGACGACCTCGCGCAGCGTGTCCGGAGCTAGTCCAGCTCCCTGAGGGGGAAAGTTTGCACCGCTTCTATACCGCTGACTACCATCCCATCTTTTTCGACAGATCGGATCTTGGTCGTTTCAATGCGCCGGATGGCTCGTACGGTATGTTAAACGCAGCTCAGGAGATTGCCGGCGCCTTCGCTGAGACTTTTCTCGGGACGCCGGGACGCACGCTTATCGATATCGAATTCCTTCAGCGCAAGGGCCTATGTGCGGCTGATCGCGAAGCGACCGCTGACGCTCGTGCGGCTTGCCGGGGCGGGATTGGCAAAGCTTGGCGCAACGCCGGAAGTACCGCATGGCAGCCTGCCTTATGACATACCCCAGTCCTGGTCCCTGGAACTGTCAAAACACCGGCTCTCCTTTGACGGGATCGCCTATTACGCACGCCACGATGATACTGAGCTTTGCTTTGCACTTTACGGGCGCGCTGCGGATGCGATTGACGAGGCTGCGCGCGAGACCGATCTTGACCAAGAATGGTTCTGGCGGATTGGAGAACGCTATGGTGTCGGCCTGTCGCCTTGAGAGCGTCTGCGCACACAACAGGCTCCAGGTGCGGCCTTGCGCCCTTTGAGGAGCCCGTACATCGGAGGCGCTCATCTGTTGGACATCGCGCCCAATAGCCACGAGCGGCCCGCTTTCTTTCCAGGGCTCTCCCATCCTTTCCGTCTACCCATCTTGGCCAYGGTCTTGCCAGCTACAAAAGCCGGGCATGGGCAACTTCTGTTTCAGTCGGGAGCCGAACTTGCAGCGGCGGGTGCCGAAGGGGAGAATGGAAGAGCGCAGAACGGTCATCGTGTTGACTCCCTTACCTTTTGCGTCGAGAACAAGAGGGAAATCGAGAGGACACATCGATGGCAAACGAGAATTCGACGGCCCTAGCCGAGACTGCCCCGGCAGACACCATAGAGACAAAGAAGTCGAGAACGCCCCGGCGCGACAAGAAGCCGGCTCAACTTCTCAATCCTGCGGTCGAGACAAGTGTGCCGAAGGCCGCACCCACCAAGCAGAAAAAATACAATGATGAGGAAAAGGCCGAGATATTGGCTGCAATCGAAAGCGACATCCACGGCCGTAAGTCGACGCTGAAGGACGCAGTTATCAAGGCCGGCATCTCCGAACAGACCTACCGCAATTGGAAACACACTGACCACCCGTCCCCGGCTGTAATTCCGAGGGACGAAACGGCACCTGCGCCGGCGAGCGACGAGTTTGCCGATCTCCTCGCGCTGGAAGAGGAAAATCAGAGACTCCGCAAGCTTCTGGCTGAGAAACTGCGCTCGGAAAACGCCGACCTGCGCCGCCGCCTCGGACTCGACTAGCGCTCCTACACAAAACGTAGTGCACTTTCTTCGAGAGAGGCGACACTCACCGGGCGGTCGGCCGATTTATGGACGGGATACGAACAACAAAGCGCAKAACGTTCGCATCGACGTCGGCCCGATGATCTAGTGAAATGAACCCAAGCAAACTCAAAATAAATAGAAAGATTGGCTCTCAATGAGAATGCCGCGACGACAATTCGTTGTCGAGATCAAATCGACCCGGCGCCAGGCCAAGGGGAGCGCCCGCTCGCTCTGGGGCAGCACCGATCTGAAAGCGCTGGCGCGCGAGGTCCAAGACGAGGCGTCCCATCTTTTTCCGGCCGATACGCCGTCTGATGACCTCGATGAACGAAGCGCGGCTTCGATAACGCCAGCGCTGACATTGCCAGAGGCTAAGACCTTTGACCGGCACCTTGCTCCGCCAGCGACTCTCGACGCTATTGAGCCCATTTGGGTTGGACAGCAGGACACTGCGACCGTACCGGTCGACGACCCTCAGGGGAACGAGCCCACAAGAGACGAAGCAGAATTGGCGTCACCGGTCGAGGCATCAAACCGGCGTGCGGACACTTCAGAGTCGATATCGAACAGTCATAAAAAATCCCGAGCGAATCTGCTTCGCCCACACGACGTTAATAAAGCGATGGACGAGTTGGTCTTGCTCGAGGCAGAGAACCGTCGCCTTAAGATCTTACTCGCTGCCCGCCTGCGTCAGGAAAATCTCGCGCTTGCCAAAATGCTTCGGCGTTTCGATATTTCCTAGAGCGTTGGCATCCGGCCACCCGCGTTTCGATCGCCATGTTATGACCCGAGGATCACTAGTCTATCGGGTTTGTTAGGGATTGACATGCGAAGAACGAAAGTGAACTGAGGCGTCAACTATCAATATTGTTGCAAGTGACCGATACGAAGCAATCGATTGACGAGTCTATTCACGCATTTCAAATTTAGATCCATCAAAAACACCTGGGGCAACCATGGATACGGGCGAATGAACTTGTGTTGCATTCATCGTTTTTTCCCGCAAAGCTTGCCATTTAAAGCCATATGAGACATCGTTCGTCTTGAAAGCGAAACCGGATATGTCTCATTCCATGAGTGCCACGGGCTATGTGAGGGTCTCGAACAACAATGAGAATACGGCCTTGCAACTCGACGGTTTGCGCGCTGCTGGCAGAGGGAATCTATTCAAGGACACGGCATCGGTGGCGAAAACCGCTCGGCCGGATCCGACGAAAGACACCAGAACATCACGCGGCCGCCCTCTAGCCTTCCACATGTTTAAAACACTGGCGGAATTCAACTGCGATTCGGTCCGAGAAACACATGTCGACCTGAGAGCTGCGAAGAGGCACGGCCACGCGTGTGCGGCCAGGCCCCCCTCGCGAAAGCGATCAGCGTCGATTGAGCGTCGCGCGCAGCTGAAAGCCGGTCTATCGCATCGCCGAATTGACAACATGCCAATGACCGCAAAAAATCGCAAAGAGAAGCACTAGTACGAGGGAGCACCATAATGGGTAGCATGACACCGGCCAAAGCAGGTGAAACGCATACCGACCGGCGGACTGCTGCTTCGCACCCGGCAAAATTCAAGTCCGATCTAGTAACGCGCTTTGATGATCTGGAGAAAAGTGGGAAGCTTGTTGGCCTGCATGGGGTGGTGGCCCTTCGCGGCGGCCAGATTGCTTTTGAGCGTTATATTGACGGCAACGACATGAAGTGGGGACAGCCTCTCGATGTTGTCGAATTTGGGCCGGACGTGCTCCACGACATTAGGTCTGTGACCAAAAGCCTAGTCGGTCTGCTCTATGGTATCGCACTCGACGAGGGGCGCGTACCGGCGCTGGATGAGCCAATCGTGACGCAGTTTCCGGAATTCTCCGATCTTGCCGGCGACCCACAGCGTAGGCGAGTGACTATCCGACATGCCTTGACGATGACACTCGCTATGGAGTGGAACGAAAATGCGCCCTATACCGATCCTACCAACAGCGAAATTGCGATGGAACAGGCGCCCGATCGTTATCGGTTTATCCTCGAGCGCCCGATCCTTGCCGAGCCCGGACGGGGATGGATCTACAGCGGCGGGTCTGTGGCGCTGCTTGGCAAGATTATTGAGCGAGGCGCTGGCCAAACCCTACCGGAATTCGCCAATGAGAAGTTGTTTGCTCCTCTGGGTGTCGAAGCCATGGAGTGGATCCATGGCGAGGACGGCGAAGCGTCGGCTGCATCGGGACTGCGGCTGACGCCGCGTTCGCTCGCCCGGATCGGGCAGATGATAATAAACGGTGGCGAATGGCAGGGCCGCTCCATAGTGTCCAAATCCTGGCTCGACGAAAGCTTTCGGCCCGCCGCCATGGTCGATATCGGCTGGCCGGGACTGCGCTACGGGTATCTTTGGTACGTGGGCGAGGAAGCCCTAACATACAAGTCGGGAACCTATGGCGAGCATTTCGTGGCCGCAATCGGCAATGGCGGACAGCGGCTGTTTGTTTTCCCTGACCTTGACTTCGTCCTCGCCGTTACCGCCGGCAATTACGATTCTCCTGACCAGTGGAGAGCACCTGCTGCATTGTTGTACGAAATGTTTCTGCCGAGCCTTACAGCGGCCACCTGACTTCCTGCTCATTCACCCTTCATGGGTAAGAAACAGGCGCAAGCCTTAGTCTCGGACAAAATCATCTGAGATATTCCGAATACCTTCAATGCTGGTCTGACCGACTTCATTCTTAGCTCAACACGGACATGAACGCGCTTCCAGATTGCAGGCCCTACTGAGACGATCGCGTCTATGGCGCATCAACTATCCTTACAGGAGCAACATGCAAAGAAATCGATCTCGCTGAATTCGGACCATTTCAACAGTGATTGAGATTTCCAAATCGTATGCGATCTCTACGGAGGAATTAGAGCAAACGGTGTAGAGAAGGCTAAAGAGTGGAGCGTTCCTGTTCAAATAGCGCTGGCCTGATGAGGATCAACTTTCGAAAGTTGCAAGACGCTGAACGACAAACAGACCAGACAGGCAGACATCAAATGGTTACGCATCATCAGTCATATCGCAATACAACAACCTCACAAAATGGGAGAAAAAGATGGATACTTGGAGCCACGTTGATTTATACTGCGAGCGACTATCTCAAAGCTACCTCGCTGAACCCGTTAACACAATTTCTAATTTTATTTACTTTATAGTTKGCTTTATATTTCTCGGGCGTCAAAAGAGTATAAAAGGTGATTACTTTGCCAAAACCCTAGGGTGTCTTGCCGTCTTGATAGGCATCGGATCGACACTGTTTCACATTCTTGCCGTCAGCTGGTCTCGATATGCCGACCTCATTCCGATATGGACTTTCGTTGTTTTGTATATACTTTATTCTCTGCGCCACTTCTTTGGTTTGTCTTGGGTCAAAGCCTCAGCCGTCCTTTTAGCGATAGTCATGCTAAGCTACATGTTGCTGACTGAAGTGCCGCTCTCAGTTTATATGAATACACATGGGTCAGTTGAGTACACGCCGGCCCTCGTTGTCGCGATGCTTTTCGCGGCTCTGCTTTTCCTTCGAGGACATCTGGCATGGCGGAAACTAGCGGCGGGAAGTTTTAGTCTTGCAGCAGCCCTGATTTTCAGAACGATCGATCTAACCTACTGCTCCGTCATCCCGACGGGAACGCATTTCTTATGGCACATCTTTACGGGAGTAGCGATTTTCTTCCTTCTAGATGCCACTTCCGAGAAGTCGACGCGCAGACGGCTCCTGGGGAGCTCCGCAGTATAACGATCGCAAAAAGCAGCTGCTGTGAGCATGCCATCGCCTCGACTTTAACACGAGGCGACCGCGGCCCCGCGACGGGGGCAGACTCGGGTTGGCGCATGCTCGAATTCCCGAAGTCAAGTCATTGTCTAGTCGAGACGCTACACGCTGCCGCTGGCCGACGCTACCGCCAATCCTAGCTCAGGAAGAAGACCGGCACGGCGCCGCAATGAAGTACGTTAAGGTGATCGCCGTTTGCTTGTCGCCCAATAACGCGCGTATAAGAGCGGCGATTGCCGACCGATCCAATCGCAAAATGGATCTGCAGCAACTTTCGAGAGCGACATAATGGTATTCGTCCCTGACATTACCGACGCTCACACGAGAACAGGGCGAAGCGCAACGAGGTTCTTGCGCAAGCCATCATAGGCAAGTCGCCAATGGCCTACATGCACTCTACCCAAACCAAGCCTTCACTGGCCTAGGCTAGCGAAATCCGCTATGCGCGGGTTTCAGGCCAAAACCTTACTATGTACCACAAGAGGGCGCTTTCCGCGTTCTAATCTCATCACCTTATCCGCTATTCCAAAATAGCGGTCGTCGTGGGTTATAACTACTACAAGTTTACCGCTTGCTCGAAGTTCTTCGATTACAACCTCGTAAAAATATGTTCGCATCTCGGGTTGTTGATCTGCTGCCCACTCGTCAAACACGTATACTGGGCGGTCATTCAGGATCGAGATAAGCAGCGCGACGCGGCGTCGTTCTCCAACTGAAAGCTGAGCTAACGTTTCATTCGTGATCTTAGAGAGATCAAATCGGTCGACCAGATCTAAGCGCCGCAGCCATTCGTCAGCTTTACTGGGATCGTGTGCAGCGCGAGCAGGAATCATCCATTCAAATAGGAAGTGATCCTGAAAAGTCGCACAAAAATGTTCGGAATACCAAGGCAAATTGTCATTTTGGATCACTACGCCGTTCAGCCGCACTTCGCCGCTGTTCGGCATATACAAACCTGTCAAGAGCTTGGCTGTTGTCGTCTTGCCACTACCGTTCCCGCCCACAATAAAAACTATTTCACCGGATCGGACTTTAAACGACATCCCGTTTATCGCAAAGTTACTTTGCGAAGTCGACGTTTCGCTCTCGTATAAGTACGAAACATTTTCGAACGACAACTCGAAACTTCCATCCAATTCTGGTTGCTGTCTGGGCGTGCCGTCTGCGGGGCGGCTAGCTTGGCTAAGAGGTTGAGCAATGTTCTTTACCCGCGCGAGAGCCACATCGGCCTCTACGACACTTGGAAGAATTTGCACAATGCTCAACAATGGACCAAAAAGATAAATGAGCACAATGCAATATTGGAGAATTGCCGCTTGGGGACTCTGCGACATGATGAAAAACGCGGTTGCCCCCAGGATGGTATACGAGAGCAATTGTATCGCGCGCTCGGACAGCGAAAACCATCTGTAGCCGACACTAAAACTCGCATCGATGTCCGCTACTTCCTTGTAACTATCTGCGCGGACCCGTTCTCGGGCTGCACGAATGAGTTTGACTTGGCTAATCCCTTGAACAATTGACGCGAAAAGGTTGTTGAGCAATTCAACATGTTGAATGGTTTTAAATATATTTCTGCCGCCCCGTTGGGATAGAACGTAATAAAGTGCTACGCCAACCGGGATTGAGATAGTCACAAATATAGATGCAGCCCATGACAGGTAAAATAAATACAGTAGACAGGCCGCGGCCATGAAGGTGTTTGAGAGTGCAACAAGTATCCCGCTTACAGCAGCGCCAATCTTTGATATGTCGAGGATAAACGCCGTCGTTAAGTGAGAAAGTCCAATTTTCTCAATGGTTGGCAACTTCGTGTTTATCAGCCCTTCCGTAAGTTCAATCTTGATCCCCGCTATAAATGTCCGTCCGATCATGGAAATTAGATAATCTGCGACAAATCGAGATACAATTGAAATAATACTGAAGATGATAAATAGAGAAAACGTATGATAGTAAATATCAGTAGCGTAAAATATGCACGCTATGGCTGCCATTCCAGCAATCGCGCTAATAGCGTTAATTAGAATTGAGACCGCAAACAGGTAAGGTGAATGTCTTGCGAGATTCCACACCAAATTCATATTTTCACCGTAAGGTCATAATGGAAAGATGGGTTTATTTAAGTGTTTAGACTTTCGATCGCGGCTTCAAGTCTCTTCCTCCATATGATTGTCATGTATTTGGAGCCATAAAATACTGCGCGCCCTGTGACTCTCACTCCTCGGATGCGAAATCCGAACTCACACGGAAGAGATGCATAATAAGAAACCACACTCACGATGGATCGGCAACCCTTTGCAGACTGATACGGCATGCACCCGCTCATAAAAGGGCGAAATGCCGGAAGCGTAGCCGGTATCGCCCCTCTGCGATATGGAACACGATCAACGTTTCCGGTAAATGCCACCTCTATGGAAGGCGATCTCGACCTTGTTCTGGTAGGACGAGATTTTGTTGAAGGCCTTGCATAGGATCCGTGATGAGTTTCTTCCGCTGAGCGGGCGTCATATGGCGCGGATATCGCCACATTTCCCGTGTTTTTGCACGCGGGTAAGCGCCTCGATGCCCGGCAAGTGTTTAGCGGTGACCGGCAGCTTTTTGCAGCCAGATCCGCTGGAGCAGGTTTGACCGCCCTCCGTGGCGCGCGCGTGAGCAACGACGTCGAACGGTCCGGTGAGCGCTTTGCTCGAAAGGACAGGAGCGGATCAGGGTTCTCTCCCGTTGCGCTGGTATATCCGCAGCATWTTTACTTTAAGAAGAAACGACTGTAGGCTGAAATGGCCGATAATTTGGTTTCTGATGTTCGTCTTTGATACAAAATTATGATTTGCGGCTTGCAACCAGCGGAGACAGAATTGAGGTGTTCCTCACAATATAGCCCCGTACTGGTGCAGTATAAATTAAGATATGCAAATCTCATTTCAGATATTCTTGGCCGGTATTTGCATGGGTTCATTTATCCCAGGTCTAACTTTTCGAACATCCTTAGATATCACGACGTGAATTTGTGTCGGGGCTTTCTCGCGAGCGGGATGGTGTGGGCTTCGCACTATTTTATAGGAAATTGTTCGCGGCCGGCACCCAGGCGTTACGTCCTTAAGAGCCCCAAGCAGAGGTAAAAGTATGAGCGATAATTTTCTCTCGCTTTTCGCTAGGCATGCAGAAAGCAAACCAGATTATCTCGCTTTCCAACAAATTCTTGAAAACGGTCTCGTCAGGACCATAAGCTATTCCGAACTTTATCGAAAAGCCGAAGACGTGGCGGCTACGCTGGTTGAGAAGGGGTTTCCTGGTGAGCAGGCCCTATTAAATCTGCCTCTAGGAATTGAGTTTATAGTAGCGTTTCTTGGATGCGCCATGGCGAATGTGGGAGCCATCCCCGTGTTGAAACCGCGTTTTGGTCGCACCGATAAAATCTTCATGTCGATAGTGAGCGACAGTAAAGCCAAGGTGATAATTTGTAAAAATGAGAGAAATTCACCAGATCTTGTGGCTGCGATCAAACAAGAACTTGAGATTGATGTTACGCTGCTGGATATCGACCATACACCCGATTTGAGCGGTCGCGGCGACGTTTTATTGAAGGCAAATTGTTCAGAGGAAATTTTCTATATTCAATATACTTCAGGCTCCACCGCGCTTCCAAAAGGTGTTGTGATTGACCATCGAAACTTGAGTTCAAATTGCGCTGCGATAGCCGAGGCGTTTTCGTTCACAGACCAAGAGATATTCGTCTCTTGGTTACCCCCCAACCACGATATGGGACTTGTCGGCGGGCTGTTAATGCCCCTTTGGCTTGGCGCTCAAGGGATAATGTTGAACTCAGCACAGGTAATGAAACGTCCGCGCCTGTGGTTAGAAACTATTTCTCGGTACCGGGGCACCGCGAGTGGTGGTCCGAATTTTGGTTTCGAATTGTGTAACCAGAAACTTGTTGATAGCGATTTAGACGACCTGGATCTGTCAAGCTGGCGTGTCGCATGTGTCGGTGCCGAACCGGTTAGTGTCACAACGCTGGAGCGCTTTTCTTCCATTTTCGCCAAGGCAAAATTCAACAGCCGAGCGCTTCGTCCTTCTTATGGCCTCGCGGAAGCCACCGTTATGGTCAGCGGCAGGATAAAAAAAATGCGGCCGTCTTTACCGGCTTCCGAAGGCAATTATGTCAGTTGCGGAAGTCCTTTGGTTAATTGTCATGTTGAAATAGTGGATCCGGTATCGAGACAAAGTTGCTCACTTGGAGAGGTCGGCGAAATTTGGGTGAGTGCTCCAAGTGTGTCACGCGGATATTGGGGCAAAGCAGTTGAAAGCGATCAGGTATTCCGCAACTCCCTGGCGTTCGTTCCCGAAAAGACGTTCCTGCGAACGGGGGACTTGGGCTTTATGATCGAGACCGAGCTTTTTGTGACGGGTAGAGTAAAGGATCTGGTTATAATTCGGGGCGTCAATTACTCGCCTTCCCAGCTTGAGAATACAGTTAGGGAGAGCTCTACTGAACTCGGGAATATTCTCGTCGCGGCATTTTCGTTCTTTGAAGATAATCAGGAAAAGCTTGCTATTGTTTGCGAATATCCGCCGCGCCTGAAACGCATAGATCCGGAGTTATTTAAGAAGATCCGTGGCGGCCTTTCTCGACGCCATCAAATAAAAGCCGATAGAATCCTATTTATACGGTTTGGCACTATGCCTGTGACTACAAGCGGCAAAGTTCAACGCAACGAATGTCGCACGAGGTATCTGAACGATCAATTAGCAATTGTGGATGGCTGGTCAAATACGTTTAAGCCGTTGGGAATGGAATCCACACCTGCCGCCAGTACGGTGTTGGAGTTTCTTTTGGGCGAAATCACTAGAGTTCTTCGTCTGGATTCATCTGAAATAGCGCCAGAATCGTTGGTTAGCGACATTGGACTCGATTCAATAGAGGCAATGAAGATTGCTCATTTGATTGACGAACGATTTGACGTTGTTCTGCCCATCGATATTTTTCTCGACAGAACTGCAATTGCTGACATCGCAACTTACGTGGCCAGTGCACAATCTGCTCCGGCGCCCGAATCCACGGTCCCGGGTGAGGACATCGAGACGATTTTGGATACGCTCACTGATGATGAAATCAAGGCCGTGCTTTTTGCATCGTCAACTTAAAAGCAAGCCGGACTAACTGTCGATGCGAACAACTTTTAAAGAGCAAATTGCGAAACTTATTGCCGAGAAGAAAATCGATCCACTTCTCGTCTCAAGGYTACGTGATTTAGCAAACAAACGGCGTGTGAAAGAAATTTCGTTCGCGCAAGAGCAATTGCTGTTTTTGGATCAACTGGAGCCTGGCAGTTCCGCGTATATCATCTCGGCAGCGATGTGTTTAAGCGGCCCGTTACGGATCGACGTTCTGGAACGGGCATTGTC